>NZ_AQGQ01000023.1 GCF_000388115.1 Aeromonas molluscorum 848 | reverse complement strand
GATCTGGTGTGGTATTTGTTCAATGAAAATGATGATGCCGCAGGTTGGGCCAATATAGAGTCAAGGGCCAGTCAGATAGTCAACAATTGCAGCAGCCTGGGGCCAACCTCCACTGGACTCATCATCGTCAAGGGCGATTGCAGCCCTGGATCCAATATTGGTACTCAGTCCGCGCCTGTGGTGCTGATAGTCAAGGATGGCAGCTTGAGTATCAACGGTAATAACCAGCTCTATGGCCTGATCTTTGCCTACTCCTCCCATCCTGCCACGGCAACCACAGACATCAAATTAAATGGTGGGGCCATCGTCAATGGTGCCCTTGCCGCCAACTTCAAACTGGGCAAGGCCAACGGCACCTATGATGCCAAGTATGATGAGGCCGCCTTGAGCAACATAAAAACGGGGGCCGCCTTTCAGACCCTTAAACAGATACCCGGTAGCTGGCGCGACTGGTAGAGGATATGCGGATGAAAAGGCAAAAAGGATTTGGCCTGCTGGAGATCCTGGTCACCCTGGTGGTGTTGGGGGTGGGGGTTGTGGGGTTGATCTCCTTGTCCAAGTCGGCTTTGACGGCATCTCAGGATGGGCGGCGTTATGAGATCGCCATGCGACTTGCCGAATCAAAGCTGGACGAGTTTCGCAACTTCAATAGCCTGGTAACGGCCACTGCCCCCCTCACCGCTTATAGCGCCATCGCGAGCGGGACCGCAACCAAAAGCCTGTCAGGAGACAATTATGTGCTGGCATGGACTGTGGCCAATGAGTACTGGAATAGCGCCACCTCCGCGTGGCAAGCGACCGCTCCGGCGGGTTATCTATTGAATTACCCTGGACGCAAAGAGATCAGGGCTGTGGTCAGCTGGACGAACAGCGAAGGGGCGACCCCCAATATCACATTGGTGGGCTACGCCTCCCCGTCTCAGTCTCTGACCCTCAGTCAAATCACTGGCGGTCTGGATACCACTCGGGCAGGCCCCAAGATCAGCTATACCCCCGGAGTGGCCCCCGATGTCATCTCGATAGATCTTGGCAATGGCAGCAAGCAGGAGACCAGTAAGCCATCCCCTACCGTCAGTGCCAAGAACAGTGCGGTAGGCAAGGAGGTTCAATTTGAAACCATGACCTACCAGCCTGTCGGGCAGGGGAACACCCAGCAGATCCAGCAGGATATTACCTCGGTCAGCTGTGCTTGTACCTATGGCTCTACTGCTAGCGCCTATCTGCCGGGGCAAGTTTACAAGACGGGAACGGGTCAGCTTTATTGGAACATTGGCGCCCTGCAGAGCAAGCCAAGTGGCACCGTCAGTGGCAATAATCAGCCGGCATTGTGTGGCAGTTGCTGCATGAATCACTTCGACGGAACGGGGACGGGGTTTACCAACTACTATGCCCCGCTTAACACCAGCCGCAAGCGTTATAACAGCGCTCTGGTGGTGGCGGTCAGCGGTAATTACGTCGATGCTTGCCGCTTTGTGCGACTGGATGGTTATTACCGCCCCATTCCAGATTGGAATCTGGTCAAAGTGATAGTGACTACCTCGGATTTTCTTGCCGCTGCAGCCAATCAGATAAGTTATGAGAATTACATCAAATATGTGGTCAAGGCGTATGTTGACTGGCAGAAGCAGACCCTGAACTGGACCTCCAATCCGACGGCAGCGGCTCCGACCATCAGCGAATTTAGCGACTGGCTTGCCACCAATGCCGCGGCTGGTGGTGATACGACGACTGACATTAGTGTCAATACCGGTACCCGGCAGCTGATCGCCCGCGGCATTTATGTCGATATTCTCGATCCGGCCTATTTGAGCGGCATAGATACCAGTGTCACCGGCTATCTGGCCAAGGTGCCTTTTCAGGACATCAACCTGACCATGCTGGCGGAATGGTCCATGACGCCACTCAGTGGTCAGCTAACAGGAGTGGTGACCGACTACGGTACCATCAGCAATGAGCCGGTCGATACCATAGTCGATCTCAATAACTACTACTTTGGCAGTTATAGCCGTGGCTATCTGACGACTAAAAAGTCAACCAAGGACAGCAGTCAGGTACTACAGAGTGTGAAGGTCAAGGCGACCGTTTATCAGGGCAATTCAGGGGTGACGGCAACACTCATCTCCGCCAGGGATCAGAGCTTGGCACTCAGTACCGAGTTGACCATCAAAGTCGATAGTACAGTGGTGGCGCAGCCGACACTGACGGTGACCGGCAAAGTGCAGTGTCTCGAACAAACAGGTAATAAAGACCCCTCTCCAACCACCTGCAAGAAGAACGTCTTCAACAATCTTTCGATCAGCTCGCCGACAACGGGGGCCAGTTGTCACATAGACAAACCAGGCAACGATAATCAGACGGCCATGTATGTCTGTACTGCGCCGCAAAACAGCACCTTGGTGGTGAGTTTTTCTCACTCTGGATCATTCAGGCTTAATCCGGCTTCGCTGAGTATTCCCATGGCCCCTCCTGCCAGTGGTCAAGTCATCAGCGGCCCTTGTACTCTGCTGGTCGATAACGGTGTGACCAATGCCGCCAACCTGACCTGCTCTCCTTAAGGTTTGCCGGAAGGCCCAAGGCGCTGGCACAGCCAGCGCCTTTTCTTTATCATTCCCCATCATTTCGGTTGAAAGAATCATCGCCATGGCAAAAGCTCTCTCCCTGATGCTCGCCCAGTTAAACCTGACGGTAGGCGCCATCGAAGATAACTGTGACAAAATTCTGGCTGCCGCCAACGTAGCCTCGCGCGAGGGGGCCGATCTGCTGGTCTGCTCCGAGCTGGCGCTGACCGGTTATCCGCCGGAAGATCTCTTGTTGCGCGCCGATCTCATGATGCGGGTCGAGGCCGCCTTGGTCAGGATCGCATCATGGCAGGGCTCCTGTGCCATATTGTTGGGCCACCCCTGGCGCCAGGATGGTGAGCTCTACAACACCGCCTCCCTGTACGATAACGGCGAGCTGCTGGCCCGCTACTTCAAGCAAGACTTGCCCAATTACGGCGTGTTTGACGAGAAGCGTTACTTCAGCGCCGGCAATGAGACCTGCGTCGTGACGCTGCGTGGTCATCAATTGGGCCTGCTCATCTGCGAGGACTTGTGGCAACCTGGTCCGTCCATGGCGGCCAAGGCGGCGGGGGCTGAACTGCTGCTCACCATCAACGCCTCTCCCTATGACAAGGACAAGCCCTGGATCCGCCGTGAGCTGATGACGGAACGCTGCGGCCAGACTGGCCTGCCTCTGGTCTATCTCAATCAGGTATGCGGTCAGGATGAGCTGGTATTTGACGGCTGCTCCAAGGTCTTTAATGGCCATGGGGAGCTGACCCACAGGCTGGCCCCCTTTGCCGAGGAGCTGGCGCTGGTTCATTTTGACGATGGTCAGCCCCGCAAGGAGCGCGAACCTGCGGCGCCCCTGGCGCCCCTGGCAGAGGTCTATCAGGCCCTGGTGCTGGCGGTGCGTGATTACGTCACCAAGAATGGCTTCCAGGGCGCGGTGCTGGGCCTGTCCGGCGGTATCGATTCGGCGCTGACCCTGGCCATCGCTGGCGATGCAATCGGCAACGACAAGGTACAGGCGGTGATGATGCCGTTCCGCTACACGGCCCAGATGAGCGTGGAAGATGCCAAGGAACAGGCGCAGCGCATGGGGGTTGAATTCAACATCATCTCCATCGAGCCCATGTTCGAAGGTTTCATGACTCAGCTCGCCCCCCTGTTTGAAGGGACTGCCCGGGATACGACGGAAGAGAACCTGCAGGCTCGCTGCCGTGGGGTGCTCTTGATGGCGCTCTCCAACAAGCGACGTCGCATCGTATTGACCACGGGCAACAAGAGCGAGATGGCCGTGGGCTATGCCACCCTGTATGGTGACATGGCTGGCGGTTTCGATGTGCTCAAGGATGTACCCAAGACGCTGGTGTTCCAACTCTGCGAATATCGCAACAGCGTCGACTATGTGATCCCGCAGCGGGTCATTGACAGGCCGCCTTCTGCTGAGCTGGCCCCTGATCAAGTGGATCAAGACAGCTTGCCCCCTTATGAGATCCTCGACGCCATCTTGCAACGCTATGTGGAACAAGATGCCTCGGTCGCCGACATGGTGGCAGAGGGCTTTGAAGAGGCGGTAGTGCGCAAGGTGATCCGGTTGGTGGACATCAACGAATACAAGCGCCGTCAGGCCGCGGTGGGGCCACGTATCTCGCCCCGTAATTTTGGTAAGGATCGCCGTTACCCCATCACATCGGGGTTTGGCAAACAGAACTGGTAAGGAGTCACCATGAAGAAGATTGAAGCCATCATCAAGCCATTCAAGCTGGACGATGTACGGGAAGCCCTGGCCGAGATTGGCATCAACGGCATGACGGTCTCCGAGGTCAAAGGCTTCGGACGCCAGAAAGGTCATACCGAGCTCTATCGCGGTGCCGAATACATGGTGGATTTCCTGCCCAAGGTCAAGGTTGAGCTGATAGTGCAAGACGAGGAGCTGGACGCCTGCATCGAGGCTATCCAGAACACGGCCCGCACCGGCAAGATAGGTGATGGCAAGATCTTCGTATGTGAGGTTGAACGAGTGATCCGCATCCGTACCGGCGAAGAGAACGAAGACGCTATCTGATGTGGAAGCGCCTCGTGCTTGGGAGCCTGTCGTTGGGGCTCGCCGCCTGCAGTAGTTCGCCGCCGGCCCAGCCGGAAAATCTGTGCCAGATCTTTCGTGAGAAGCCCGATTGGCATGAGGCTGCCCTCGACATGTCGAAGCGCTGGGGCACGCCGGTGCAGGTGGTGATGGCCATGATGTATCAGGAGTCCTCCTTCGTACATGATGCCCAGCCCCCTATGGGCTACTTCCTCTTTATCCCCACGGGGCGGGCCAGTTCAGCCTATGGCTATGCTCAGGTGAAAGATGACACCTGGGATGATTATCAGCGGGAAACCGGCAACAGCTGGAGCGATCGCGATGACTTTGCCGACGCCATCGATTTTATGGGCTGGTACACTAACAAGGCTCAGAAGCTCAATGGCACCTCCAAGTGGGATGCCTACGGCCAGTATCTGAATTATCACGAAGGTTGGGGTGGCTATCGCCGTGGCAGCTACCGCAGCAAGGGGTGGCTGATGAAGGTCTCCCGCAAGGTAGAGGCCCGTGCCCAGCGCTACGGTGCCCAGTATAGACAATGCAAGGATCAGCTCTCCAGCGGGGGCTGGTTTTCGTAACTAATCAGGAGTTCAGACATGCCGTTATTGGACAGTTTTACCGTCGACCATACCCGTATGGAAGCCCCTGCTGTGCGGGTGGCCAAGACAATGCAGACCCCGAGCAAAGACACCATTACCGTATTCGATCTGCGTTTCTGCCTGCCCAATCAGGAGATCCTCTCCGAGCGTGGCATCCATACGCTCGAGCATCTCTTTGCCGGCTTCATGCGTGATCACCTCAACGGAGACGGCGTCGAGATCATCGACATCTCCCCCATGGGTTGTCGCACCGGCTTCTATATGAGCCTCATTGGCGCGCCGGATGAGGCCCGGGTTGGCAAGGCCTGGCTGGCAGCCATGGCTGATGTGGTCAAGGTGCAGGATCAGTCACAGATCCCCGAGCTGAACCTCTATCAGTGCGGCACCTATGCCATGCACTCTCTGGATGAGGCGCAGGATATTGCTCGCAACGTGTTGGCCCGTGGCGTCGGTGTGAACCACAACGATGCGCTTGCCTTGCCGGAAGAGCAGCTCAAGTCTCTGTAAATATCGGGAGCACGAATACGAGAGGGGCCGCGAATAGCGGCCCCTCTTTTTTGTCGCGGACAAACAGGCGATGCACTCAGAGAGCCAGCGGCATCACCCGATTACGACCCAGTTCTTTTGCCTTATAGAGCAGCTTGTCGGTACGTTCCACCAGGGTGTCACCCGTCTCCTGGCTGTTGAACTCGCTCACCCCGAACGAGGAGGTGATGTGATCGATGCGCTTGCCAGACTTGCGATCCAGAATCGACATCTTCTCTATGGCGCGGCGCAGGCTCTCCGCCATCTGGCGGCTGAGAGAAAGATTGCGGCCGGGTAGCAGCAGGGCGAACTCCTCCCCACCGAGGCGATAAGCGGTGACGCCATCCCGGCAGCATTCGCGCATGCGCTGGCTGAAGGCGCGCAACACTTGATCGCCAAGCAGGTGGCCGTATTCGTCGTTGAAGCTTTTGAAACGGTCTATGTCGGCCAGGATCAAGGAGAAGGGGTGGCGACTGCGGATCAGGCTATCGAGCTCCAGACCGAAGGCACGGCGATTGAGCAGGCCAGTCAGCGCATCCTCGTTGGCGAGCTTTCGGGTCTCGTTGAGCATCTCCCTCAGCTCCTTGATCTCCTTCTCGGCATTGCTTAGCTGGCTGCGAAAGTGCATGGTCGACATACGGACATCCCGAGACTCGCGCACCAGGTCCCGTAATATACCCATGGTATCCTCGAGGCTGAGCCCCTCATCATCGATCTGGCTCAGTCGTTCGAAGCTGCGATCCAGCATGGTCTGAAAGGCGCCTGTGTCCGACAGGGCGTCTTGCATGGTATGACCAAGTTCGCTGGCCATGGCCGCCAGGCTTAGCTTCATGGTCTCGATCTGTTGCTCGTCCTGGGCCGCCAGATGCTGGTGGAACAGACGCTCGCAGGTCGTCAGCGAGCAGGTACCCTGCAATTTGATGGCCTGATCGATTGCGTGATTCAGTTCGGGCATGCTAGCCGACACATAGCTGTACCAGAGGGTATAGTTAGCCGGGGTGGTGGGGATCTGATACTTGATCATCAGAGGAACCGCCTGCTTCAGGTAGGCGGCGGACTGGGCGAATGAATCCTTGCTCATGGGTTCCATGTCTTATCAGGCGTGCAAATTGCGTCCAGTATGACAGAGAGATGTTGTAAAAGGCAGCAGGTGGATGCCATTAGCTCCCCCCTCCGATATACTAGCCGAGTCATTACTTATTCTAAGGCCTGCTTATGTCTCAAAAAGATCCTTTCCTCCAACGAGAGGCCGAGAAATACGAGAATCCCATCGCCAGCCGCGAGATGCTGCTGGAGCTTATTCGCGGTCATGAAAAACCCATGTCCCGCGAAGAGCTGGCCACAGTCCTCAAGTTGACTGAGGAAGAGCCGTTGGAAGCCCTTCGCCGTCGTCTGCGCGCCATGGAGCGTGATGGACAACTGGTCTTCACCCGCAACCAATGTTATGCCTTGCCGGATCGTCTGAATCTGGTGAAAGGCTATGTGCTCGGCCATAAAGATGGATTCGGTTTTCTGCGCCCTGAAGGTGGTGGATCGGATCTGTTCCTGAACAACCGCGAGATGCAAAAGCTGATGCACGGCGATTACGTGCTGGTGCAACCGACCGAGATCGATCGCAAGGGCCGCCAGGAGGCGCGCGTCGTGCGACTGCTCAAGGCTCGCGAGGCCGACATCGTCGGGCGTTACTTCGTCGAGAACGGCATGGGCTTCGTGGTGCCGGACGACAGTCGTATCGGTCAGGACATTGTTATCCCTGAAGGGGAAAACAAGGGTGCTCGCCAGAGCCAGGTCGTCGTGGTGCGAGTCACCCAGCGCGCCACTGCCCGCATCAATGCGGTCGGCACCGTGCTGGAAGTGCTGGGTGAGAACATGGCCCCCGGCATGGAAATCGACATCGCCCTGCGCACTCATGGCATCCCTCATACTTGGCCTGAAGAAGTGACCAAGGAGATTGCAGGTCTGGGTGAGCAGGTACCGGAAGAGGCCAAAGTGGGTCGCATCGATCTGCGCGCCCTGCCGTTGGTGACCATAGATGGGGAAGATGCCCGCGACTTCGATGACGCCGTCTTCTGCCAAGCCAAGAAGAGTGGCGGCTGGCGCCTCTGGGTTGCCATTGCCGACGTATCCTCCTATGTACGCCCGGGAACAGCGCTGGATGGCGAGGCCTATCAGCGTGGCAACTCCGTTTACTTCCCCGAGTACGTGGTGCCCATGTTGCCTGAGGTGCTCTCCAACGGTCTCTGCTCCCTGAACCCGCAGGTGGACAGGCTCTGCATGGTGTGTGAGATGACCATCTCCTCCGGCGGCCGCATGTCCGGCTACAAGTTCTATGAAGCCGTGATGAACTCCCATGCGCGCCTGACCTACAACAAGGTTGCGGCCATGCTGGATGGCGATGCCAAGCTGCGTCATCAGTATGACCCCTTGGTGGGCCATATCGAGGAGCTCAACAACCTCTACAAGGCACTCAAGCATGCCCGCCATCAGCGCGGTGCCGTGGAGTTCGAGAGCGAAGAGACCCGCTTCATCTTCAACGCCCAGCGCAAGATAGATCGGATAGTGCCGCTGGTGCGCAACGATGCTCACAAGATCATCGAAGAGTGCATGATCATGGCGAACGTGGCTGCGGCTCGCTATATCGAGAAGAATGAAGCTGCCGCCCTGTTCCGGGTACATGATCGTCCGGGTGAAGAGCGTCTGACCAATTTCCGTGGCTTCCTTGCCGAACTGGGCCTGGAGCTCAAGGGCGGTCTGGAACCAGAGCCAAAAGACTTCGCCGAACTGGCTGCCCAATTCGAGGGTCGTCCGGATGCCGAGTTGCTCTCCACCATGTTGCTGCGCTCCATGCGCCAGGCGGTCTATCAGGCCGACAACATAGGTCACTTTGGCCTGGCCTTGAAGTCCTATGCCCACTTCACCTCGCCAATTCGTCGTTATCCTGACTTGATCCTGCACCGCGCCATCAAGTTCCAGGCGGCGAAGGAGCAGGCGGCCCAGCGTAACAAGTGGACCCCGAGTGGCGGTTATCACTATCAGTTGGCAGAAGTGGATCCCATGGGCGAGCACTGCTCCATGACCGAGCGCCGTGCCGATGATGCCACCCGCGATGTGGCCGACTGGCTCAAGTGCGAGTACATGCTGGATCACGTGGGTGACGAGTTCGACGGTGTTATCGCCAGCGTCACCGGCTTTGGCTTCTTCGTCCGTCTGGCGGAGATCCACATCGACGGTCTGGTGCACATCAGCTCCCTCGACAATGACTACTACCAGTTCGACCCCATGCATCAGCAGCTGATCGGCGAGAACTTCCGTCGTCGCTATCGTCTGGGTGACCGGGTTCGGGTCAAGGTAATGGCCGTCAATCTGGACGATCGCAAGATCGACTTCACCATGGTGGAGGAGCCGCTCAAGGCGACCGGCAAGAATGCCAAGGAGATGGCGCGCAAACAGGCCGAGATCAAGAGCGAGAAGGCCAAAAGCAACCGTCGCCACGAGCGTCGTCAGGAGGGGAAACCTCTGAAGACCACGGCCGCTAAACCCAACAACCGCCGTCCGAGTAAAAAGGCGCGTGACAAGGCCAAGAGCACGAAATGAGCAGTGAACTGATTTATGGCATTCATGCCGTGGCCGCCCTTCTCGAGCGTGAGCCAGAGCGTTTCATTGAAGTGTGGGCACTCAAGGGCCGTGACGACGACAGGCTGCAGCCCCTGTTGGATGAGCTGGAATCACTGGGCCTCAAGGTGCAGAGCGTCAATCGCAAGACGCTCGATGATAAAGCCGAGGGCAACAATCACCAGGGCATCATGGCCAAGGTGATCGAGGCGCCCAAGCTGGCCGAGCATGATTTGGCCAGCCTGCTGGACCAGCTTGAGCAGCAGAAGACGCAACCCTTCCTGCTGGTGCTCGACGGTGTGACGGATCCCCACAACCTCGGTGCCTGCTTGCGCAGCGCCGATGCGGCTGGTGTGCATGCGGTGATAGTGCCACGGGACAAGGCCACTGGCCTGACTTCGGTGGTGCGCAAGGTCGCCTGTGGCGCCGCCGACGTGGTGCCGCTCATCCAGGTCACCAACCTGGCCCGCAGCCTGCGTGAATTGCAGCAGCGCGGTGTCTGGCTGGTCGGCACCGCCGGCGAGGCGGATCATGATCTCTATCAGGCCAAGTTGACCGGTCCGATGGCGCTGGTGATGGGCGCCGAGGGGAAGGGGATGCGTCGTCTGACTCGTGAGCATTGCGATGAGCTGGTGAGCATCCCTATGGCCGGGGCCGTTTCCAGCCTCAACGTCTCGGTGGCCACCGGTGTCTGCCTGTTCGAAGTGGTGCGCCAGCGCCGTGCCTGAGTGAACGCCATGGAACGACCCCTGTTTAGCTGGGATCCCCATATAGATGAGCAGGAGGCCAAGGGCCTCCTCTCTTTTGCGCGTTTGCAGCGTCTGGCGCCGCGAGAGTGTCTGTGGTTGGCAGGGGATAGCCCGGACCTGCTGGTTCGGGTAGAGCAAGGCCTACTGCGAGCCCGGGTTGCTCTAGACGATGGCCGCGAATACATCAAGGAGTTCTACTGGGAGGGGGATGAGTTTCTCGATTTTCATCATCAGCTCAGTGGCCAGCCGGCTCGGTACAGCGTTGAGGCATTGGAGCCCTGTCGCCTGTTGGTGTTTCCCCTCACCAGCTTGCGCCAGCACAGGCTTTGGCCCATCTGGTACCAGCATCTGATCGCCGTTCAGCTACGCATCAAGGAGGAGAAGGAGTTGTTGTTGCTGACCGGTACCCCAGAGGCACGCTACCAGCACTTCCTGACCCATTTCCCCGCCCTGGATGCCCGTCTGCCGGATCATCAGGTGGCGGCGTATCTCGGTATTACCCCCATCAGTCTGAGCCGGATCCGTAAAAGATTGAGATCCCGCTAAGGGCTTCTCGCGCTTGCCTGCATGAAAATCGCCCCCATCCGTTAACCAAGGTTAATGCGAGGCCAGGGGCGGGACGCTATGCTGGCGGCTTCTTCCCAAGGAGTCAGCTATGGATTGGACCCTCAAGGGCTTCGACGCCCTCTCGTTACATGAACTCTACGATCTGCTGGTACTGCGTTCCCGGGTGTTTGTGGTGGAGCAGACCTGCCCCTTCCTCGATCTGGATGGGCTGGACAAGCACAGCGACGTACTGCACCTGCTGGGATGGCAGAACGGTGAGCTGGTCGCCTATGCCCGCCTGTTGGCCCCGAATGTGGTAAAGCCTGACTTTGCAGTGATAGGTAGGGTGGTGACGGCGCCAGAGGCCCGTGGTGGCGGTCTGGGCCATCAGTTGATGGAGACGGCAAGCGCCGAGTGTGAGCGGCTCTGGCCCCAGGCGCCCATTTACCTGGGTGCCCAGGCGAGGTTGCAGGGTTTTTATAGCCGTCACGGCTATCGACCCGAAGGGGAAACTTATCTCGAAGATGACATACTGCACATCGGTATGGTGCGACCCTGAGTGAAGGGGAGTCCATGTTGTGCAGTCGGGCGCCTAATGCCTTTTAGGCATAACAATGAAATTATTATGTCTTGAGGTAGTAAAGAAAACGGATGCCTCTCTCGGACTTAGTCCGTATTCTTTGAATGATTAATCGACAATATTCGGCAGAGGCATCCTGAAGTGGCAAATTTTGCGATAAATGCTGAACAAGATCCGAAAGCTTTGCCGCTTCACCGATTCATGACTGCCGCTTTTTTGAATGGGGCGGTGCGATGGAGCTGATCCGCAAGCACTTCGCCCTCGATCTGCAAACCTTTGCCATTATCACCCTGGTGCTGGGCAACCTGGCCCAGGCCTTCTCCGATGTGCTGGTCAAGCTGATTGGCCCCGGCTTCAGCCCTTTCCAATACATGTTCCTGCGCCAGCTGCTGACCCTGCTGGTACTGCTGCCCTTCATGCTGCGGGTGCCAAGAGCGGCCTGGGGACTGGGTGCCTGGAAGTGGCACCTGCTGCGCGGCCACCTCTGTCTGATCGGCGGGGGGGGCATGATGCTGGCCCTGACCCAGCTGCCGTTGGCCACGGCCAACGCCATCTTCTATGTGTCTCCGCTGTTGACCCTGCCGCTGGCGGCCTGGCTGCTCAAGGAGAAGATCCACTCCCGGGTCTGGCTGCTGGGGGGCATGGGTCTGCTTGGGGTGGTATTCGTACTCAAACCGGGGGATTTCCATCTGGCCGGGCTGGGGGCGCTGGTCACGGCTTTTACTCTGGCTTTGTTCAATGTCACCGGTCGCAAGCTGCCAGCGGGCATCTCTGTGGTGGCGACCCTGTTCTGGGCCAACCTGCTGGCGCTGCCGCTGACGGCGGGGCTGGCGGTGAATCAGTGGCAGCCGGTGGATTGGCGGCTGCTGGCGCTGATCGGGGGCAGCGGCGTGATGCAGCTGCTCTACCATGCCAGCTGCATCTATGCCTACCGGCAGGTAGAGGCTAACCGCATCGCGACGACCGAGTATTCCGGGCTGATGTTCGTGGTGCTGCTGGGGGTCTGGCTGTTTGGCGAAATCCCGGCCTGGAACCTCTGGGTCGGGGTGGGCTTAATCTTGCTGGCCATCCATTGGCAGCGTCGCCTGCGCTAGCGCACTTTGTTTTCCTCCCAATGACAAACCGGCTGCTGGCCGGTTTGTCATATGAGCAGCTTATGAAGCCGATCCCGGTTGTGGCACCAAAAATAGGCTAGCCTGCCTCGCTCATAGTGACAGGAACCCCGTCGTGACATCCACCCTCTTTGCGGCCATCTTGCTGGCCGCGCTGCTGCACGCCCTCTGGAATGCGCTGGCCAAGCGCCAGGCCGAGGGGCGCGTCAGCGTCCTGCTGGTCTCCCTCTGCTCCGGTCTGTTTGCCGCCCCCTTTCTCCCCTTGGTGGGCTGGCCGGTGGCGGCCGAATATCCCTGGCTGGCGCTCTCCATCCTGCTGCATTGCGGCTACTGCCTGTTTCTCGGTCGTGCCTACCGGCTGGGGGAGTTCGGCCAGATCTATCCCTTGGCCCGTGGCTGTGCGCCTCTGGTGACCCTCTTGCTCGGCGCCCTGCTGCTGGGGGAGGTGCCCGGTGGGGTGGCGGTGATGGGGGCTCTGGTGCTGGTAAGTGGGGTGCTGCCGATGGCATGGCGCGGTGGTGTCAGACTGGCATCCGGGGCCTTGCGTGCCGTGCTGATCACGGCACTGTTTACCGCCGCCTATAGCCTCTCCGACGGGGCTGGTGCCCGCTCGGCCGGAGAACCGGTGCGCTACACCCTCTGGCTGTTTGCCCTGACGGCCTTGATGATGCCGCTGCTGATGCGCTGGCAGAGTCGCACCGCCTGGCGCGCGCTCGATCTCGCGGCATGGCGCACCGGCGCGCTCGGCGGCGCCCTCTCCCTGCTTGCCTACGGCATCGTCATCTGGACCATGACCCAGGCGCCTATCGGGCTGGTGGCGGCCCTGCGCGAGAGCAGCGTGCTGTTTGCCGTGCTGCTCTCCTGGTGCTGGCTGGGGGAGAAACTGGGGCGGGTACGACTGTGCGCCGCCTTGGTGATCCTCTGCGGTATCCTGTTGATCCGCCTCGGCTGATTTGTGACGATGTCAGGCCGGTATGCTACCGGCCTGACTGTTGGCTTAAGGGGTGACCCGGGTGATCAGGGTAAAGCCCTCTTCGCAGGGGGCGAGCTGCACCCGCACCTGGCCCAGTTCGGCCAGCTTGGTCACATGGGTGCCGCCGCAGGGGATGGTGACCTCTTTACCTTCAAGCATGCAGTGCCAGTAGCGCGAATCTATGATGGCCTCGCCGACCCGGCTGCGGCGGATCTCGCCGCCAGCCGCCAGCCAGTCGGCCAACTGCCGGTTGATCCTCTCTTCTATCTGCGCCAGCTCCGCCAGCAGGGTCTCGCCGTTGACCCCCTTCTTGCGCAGGCTCTTGCCGATGCGGTACTGCTCCCGGGAGCCATTGGGCTCGACCCGCGAGGTCTGGATGGCGAGGCGGTCAAAGTCGGGTTGATCCAGCGCATCGCGCTCGCTCACCTCTTTGCGCCAGTAGGAGGTCAGCACCCGGTTGAGGGCCAGCGCCGCCAGATGGCAGCCGCTGTGGCCCAGGCTTAAGGAGTGGCGGGCAGCGGCATCCACCTTCAGCTCAACCCGTGAGCCCACTGCCAGAGAGTGCATGCCCACCAGAGGATGCACCACCACGAAGGCCCAGCCTTCGGCGCCCCGCTTGACCGGAATGTCGGTGTCCACGAACAGTTCGCCCGCAGGACTGATGGCTCCCATGCGGCATGGGCCTGCGGCTGCTTCGACTCCCTCCCAATACACAGTGCCCACGTCCCCGGGTTGATCGGGCCAGAGGTGGCTTTGCGGATGAAAGGGGGTGAGGTCGGTCACCAGCAGGGTCGGTTCACCGACTTGGCAATAGACCACCTGAGCAAGCTCGTGGTGATGATCCAGCACGAAGCTGGCGCGGGTATGTTGCATGGGGAACTCCTGCAATGGGACTGAAGGGCAGGATAACGCAAAGGGAGCGCAGGCTCATTAACTTGGGTTAATGAGCCTGCGGGAGATCAGAGCAGGGAGACCAGCAGGTAGGCATTGAGACCGATCACCACTGTGACGATGAGTCTCCCGAGTGCCTGGGTGAGAGGGTGATTGCGATACCTCCCCATCAGGGCCCGCTCCCCGGTCAGCATCAACAGCGGAATCAGTGCCAGTGCTATGCCAAAACTCAGGATCACCTGGCTCAGCACCAGGACTTCAGTGGTATTGAGACCCATGGCGATCACGATAAAGGCCGGGGTCATGGTGATGAGGCGACGCAGCCAGAGCGGAATAGTAAAACGCACGAAGCCTTGCATTACGACTTGGCCCGCCAGGGTCCCCACCACGGTAGAGGAGATGCCGGAGGCAACCAGCGAGAGACCAAACAGGGTTGCCGCTCCCTGACCCAGCAAGGGGGTCAGTGTCTGGTAGGCAGATTCCAGCTCTGCTACTTGCTGGTTACCCGTGGCATGGAAAGCGGCCGCCGCCATGGCCACCATGGCCAGGTTAACGAAACCGGCGATCGTCATGGCAATGGCCACATCGACCCGGGTGCTGTGCAGGCGTTGCTCGACCGAGCCTTGCCCCTCGCCGTGCTGGGTCAGTGCAGAGTGCAGATAAATCACATGGGGCATGACGGTCGCCCCCAGAATGCCGGCTGCCAGGTAGACAGCCTCGCTGTTGGGCAGACCGGGGAAGAGGGCGCCTTCCAGCAGGCTGGGCAGATGGGGGCGGGAGATCATCAGCTCGACCAGATAGGCGGCAGCCACGAACAGCAACAGGCCGCCGATCACGAATTCCAAGGGTTTCTGGCCGCGACTCTGCAACATGAGAATGCCCCAGGTGATCACCGCCGTCATACCGGCCCCTTCCATCAGGGTCACGCCGAGCAGCAGCTTGAAGCCAACTGCCGCCCCGATGAACTCGGCCAGATCGGTCGCCATGGCGATGATCTCGGCCTGCACCCAATAAGCCCATACCGCTGGCCTGGGCAGCCTGTCGCGTATGTGCTCCGCCAGGTTCTTGCCGGTGACTATGCCGAGCTTGGCGGAGAGAGTCTGCACCAGCATGGCCATCAGATTCGCCCACACCACCACCCACAGCAGCTGATAGCCGAAGGTGGAGCCCGCCTGGATATTGGTGGCGAAGTTGCCCGGATCTATATAGCCAATGGCGGCGATAAAGGCGGGGCCCAACAGACTGAGCTTGAGTTTGCGCGAGGTCATGATGGCACTGGCTGCGGGTTGCATAACGGCACCCTCCATAAGGATATAGCCCTAGCATAGCTGCAATTGATAACTATTATCAATTGGGTTTTTGGATGGGATTGATAGGAGAGAGCCGCTACCTGCTTGGCTAGCGTGGGCCATTCCTGTGGTTTGGACAGCGGGAGACGGGAACAGAGAGAATCGGTTGTCAAAATCACAACCGCCAGTTGCAGTCGGTGTGTCGATTTCGTACAATACGCCGCCCTATGAAAGCAGCGTCTAAACACCATACGTTCCTTGCCTCCGAGGTCTGGCTGCACCTGGGCGGAGGCTGAATTAATCCGTAAGGAGCTAAAATGCGTCATTACGAAATCGTCTTCATGGTTCATCCGGACCAGAGCGAGCAAGTCCCCGGCATGATCGAGCGTTACACTGGCGCCATCACCACTGCCGGCGGCACTATTCACCGCCTGGAAGATTGGGGCCGCCGTCAACTGGCTTACCCGATCGACAAGCTGCACAAAGCCCACTACGTTCTGCTGAACGTAGAAGCAGAGCAAGCCGTTATCGATGAACTGGAAACCAACTTCCGCTTCAACGATGCCGTTATCCGCAACATGATCATGCGCACCAAGCACGCCGTGACTGAAGTTTCTCCGATGGCCAAGGCCAAAGAAGAGCGCTTCCCACGTCGTGACGACGAGCGCCGCGAAGAAGCGACTGAAGCTTCTTCCGAAGAGTAATTCTTAGATCACTGACATAGAGGATAAAGGCCATGGCACGTTATTTCCGTCGTCGTAAGTTCTGCCGCTTCACTGCCGAGAACGTTACCGAGATCGACTACAAAGATATCGTTACTCTGAAAAACTACGTCACTGAATCTGGCAAGATCGTACCGAGCCGTATCACCGGTACTCGCGCCAAGTATCAGCGTCAGCTGGCACGCGCCATCAAGCGTGCTCGTTACCTGGCTCTGCTGCCGTACACCGATCTGCACAACAAGTAAGAATCGGTCCGGCACTTAAGCCTAACTCAACTCTCATAGAGGAAAGGTAATGCAAGTTATTCTGCTCGACAAAATCGCCAAACTGGGCGGTCTGGGTGATCAAGTCAACGTTAAAGCTGGCTACGCCCGTAACTATCTGATCCCGCAAGGCAAAGCCGTTATGGCTACCAAGGCCAACATCGAGACCTTCGATGCTCGCCGTGCTGAACTGGAAGCCAAACTGGCTGCCGGTAAAGCTGCCGCTGAAGAGCGCGCTGCCAAGCTGGGTGAACTGGCTGCTGTTGTTATCGCCTCCAAAGCTGGCGACGAAGGCAAGCTGTTCGGTTCCATCGGTACCCGTGACGTGGCTGATGCCATCACTGCTGCCGGCGTTGCTGTTGCCAAGAGCGAAGTCCGTATGGGCAACGTTCTGCGTAACACCGGCGAGTACGAAGTTGTTGTTCAGCTGCACGCTGACGTCAAAGCAACCGTACAGATCCAGGTTGTTGCTCTGTAATAGCGATTCGCTTTTGCAGAAAAAAACCCGCGCCTTGGCGCGGGTTTTTTATTTTTGGCCTCCGAGTTAGAGTAAGGGACTGTTGCAACGAGAGAGGTTTCCATGGCGGCTTGGGTAGAAGGGCGTGTCATCGAGCGTATCCAGTGGACGGATACCCTATTTTCCCTGAGGGTAGACGCGCAGCTGCTCCCCTATCAGGCGGGACAATTCACCAAGCTGGCGCTGGAACGGGGTGAAAAGCGGATCCAGCGTGCCTACTCCTTCGTTAACCCGCCATCCTCTCCCTATCACGAGTTCTATCTGGTCGAGATCCCGGATGGTGAGCTGACGCCTTCCCTGGGCTCCCTGACCGTGGGCGATACATTGCTGGTGCAATCCCTGGCGAGCGGTTTCCTCACCCTGGATGAGATCCCGGCTGGCCGGGATCTCTGGCTGCTCTCCACAGGGACCGCCATTGGCCCCTTCCTCTCCATCCTGGCTGCGGGGCAGGCCGAGCAGCGTTTTGACAATCTGGTCCTGGTGCATGGTGTGAGGAAGGGAGAGGAGCTCAGTTATCAACCGCTGATTGGCGAGTTGAAAGCCCGGCTCGGGGAGCGGCTGCACTATGTGCCCTTCGTCAGCCGCGAGCTCTGGCCGGATGCCATGGCGGGCAGGATCCCGGCCGCCATCGACAGCGGCGCCCTGCAAGAGAGGGTGGGGCTGAGCTTTAGCCCCGAGCACAGCCAGGTATTGATCTGCGGCAATCCCGAAATGGTGAAGGCGACCCAGCTCTCCCTCATCGAGCAGGGCCTGGCCAAAAACCTGCGCCGTACCCCGGGGCAGATCAGCTCTGAAAACTACTGGTAACCAAGCAGGCAGCGAGGGGGCTCAGTGGTTCTTACCCTTGCCATTGTTGCCTTTGGATTTGTTGTGGCCCTGGCCCGGATTGTTGTCACCGTGGATGCTGCGATTGTAGTGATCGCGGTATTTGCCATCCATGCTGCCGCAGTCAGTCTTGAGGCGGCTGTCTCCGATACGGATATCCAGGCAGTTGTGTTGCCACCAGTCGTACTCTTTGGTGTCGAAATCGACATTGATGCGATCGGTCGACAAGCTGGCCCCACCATCTTTATGGGAGGGTGGGGCGGCCTGGGTGGTGGTGCTCAGGGCCAGCAGGATGAGCAGAAGTGCACTATGTCGCATAATGAATCCTCGATGTGGTGATGACGGGTGCCAGTATAGTGCCAGCTAGCTGGATCCAAGCCTAATGGGCCTGCTGGAAGTGGCTTCAGGTCGAAAATCTGACCAAACTGGTCATGACCTGTCCAAGCATCTGTAATATCTCGTTATTTCAGGTTGATAACCTTCAATCCGGGCTGAGCGGCTCTATAATCGGCGACCTGATATTTCAACCGCCAGCGTATCATCATGCAGACAGCCATCTCATTGCCCACTCCCTCATCCCAGTTACGTTATCCCAAGGGCTGGTTCGCGCTCACCACTGTCTATCTTTTTACCGGACTGGCCATCTTGGCCTCCATCGTCTTCTCTCTGTTGCTGTTTCTCTCCATCGACGATAACCCCTTAATGAAGTGGTTGTTCGGCGGTCTGGCCATCATCTTCGAACTCGGCAAATTCTACATCTGGTACGAATATGGCGAACGCCGGGCGCGGCGGGAGTTAGGTGGCGCTTTCTGGTCGCTGCTGTTTTATGCCGTGCTGGCGGCCATTTCCATCGGCGGCAGCATAGGGGGCATCAACAGCGCCACCAACACAGTGCTTGGCATCCAGGCCAAACATGAGCGGGAGATCGCGCGTTTCGATGAGCAGATCGACAGCATAGAGCGGCAGATCCGCCTCAATGAGGAGGCGGCACGCAAGTATATCGAAATGGCCCGTATCTCCAGTGGCGTGAGCGGCTTGCAGCAGGCCAATACCCAGCTCAGGTTGAAGCAGGATGCGCTGCGCCAGGAGCGGGATGCCAAACCGGTCAATGAGCAATCTTCCATGCTGGGGCTGATGAGCAGTCTGGCGGAGGGGATGGGGATGAGCATAGGCCAGGTGCAGTTCCTGCTGGTCTGCTTCCTCTCAGTGCTGCTCGATGTGTTCGGGGCCTTTTTCGTCTCCCTGATTGGTGATGAGACCCGCTTTCGCCGCTATTGGCAGTCGCAACGTCACCGCGTGACGGCCATCTCCCAATCGTCAATGGAAAGGGAAGAGGGCACTGTTCGCAATGACAAGGTGCAGTCTGAGCCCGAACCTCGGCTCACGCCGCTGGAAACGGTCCGTCAGGGGCTGCAAAGCGGGCGGCTCAAGTGTGGCAAGCGAGCGGTCGCTCAGGCTCTCTCCCTGCCCCTTGAGGAGGTGGACAAGATTTTTGTGCAACTGATGAACGAAGGGGTATTGACCCAGGGCAGCAATCGCCACTACGCGCTGCAAGCGGCCGGGCAATCCGAGCCGGGTCAATACCAGGCAGGGCCCTGATGGAGAGGCTCGTCCAGGGGCTCTTGGACGGGCAAGCCGGCAGCGTCAATGGCAGTGCCAACTGGCATCGATGCTCCGGCGGGAGGGGGGAAGCCCGGTGAACATGGGGCTCCTGCTAGTGGGTGAGTATCATCATCAGGCTGAGGAAGGCGGCGAGCCCGCCACCCAGGCCGATGATCCAGTAAAACCCCTTGGCACCTTGCTTGATGGGAATGCGAAAGTAGAGCAGAAACAGCCACCAGGCCAAAGCCAGCAGCAGCGGGATAAGAAACATTCGAGCCATGGTGTCCTCACTGTTATCCTGTTGCTTCACCGTCAACCATAAGGATGGAATCTGCAATGACGCAACTACAGATTACCGCATTCGGCCCCCCCTCGGTACTCAAGCTAAACCCCTCTCTAGATGGCATGCCCGCCGAGGGTGAGGTACGGGTGCGTATCTGTTACGCCGCGGTCAATCCCATTGATGCCAAGACCCGGGCCGGTTTAGGGTGGGCAGCAGCAGAAAACAGAGACAAGCTGCCCTGGACGCCTGGTTATGACATGGCCGGTGTGGTGGAGGCGCTTGGCCCAGGTGTAGAGAGTCTCAAGGTCGGCGACAAGGTGTGCGGCATGATCGGTTTTCCGCTGCAAGGTGGTGCCTACGCCGAGTCTGCCCTGACCCCGGCCGAGTTGCTGGTACCGCTGGAAGAGGTGAGCCTCAAGCAGGGCGCGGCCCTGCCCCTGGCCGGGTTGACCGCCTGGCAAGGCCTGTTCGACCATGGTGAGCTCAAGCAGGGGCAGAGAGTGCTGATCCTGGCTGGGGCGGGTGGCGTGGGCCACCTGGCGGTGCAGTGGGCCCGAGCCTATGGCGCCAAGGTCACTGCGTTGGCAAGCCCGGCTAATCATGGCTTTTTGCATGGTATCGGGGCCGAGCGACTGGTCGACTATCACGATCCCGATTGGGTCGATCAGGTCGGCCAGGTTGAGCTGGTATTGGATCTGGTCGGTGGCGAGAGTGGCAAAGCGGCGCTGGGCTGCGTGGCCAGCGGTGGCCGCTTGATCACAGTGCCGACCATCACGGCTGAGGCCATCAAGCAGGCGGGAAGCGAACTCGGCATCGAGGTGCGTGGCATGCTGGTGCAACCCAATCCCAAGCAGTTGGCCCAGATGCTGACCCTGCTGCGCATCGATGAGGCGCAAATCTGCATCAATCGCGAGTTCGAGCTGGCCGACGGGGCCCTGGCCCACGCCGCCATCGAAGCGGGTCATACCCGTGGCAAGCTGCTGCTGCGCATGCCGGCGGCGGGTATGGATGAGTGATCCCTGGCCGCAGATTGATCCACTCCAGCATGTCCAGCTGATGGGCTGGGTGGCGTTGCTTTCATGGAGATGAGCCTCGGCTGGCTATTTCTGAGCGCCTTTGGCTCGGCGACGCTCCTGCCCGGTGGCTCAGAGTTGCTGCTGGGGGCCATGGCGAGCCGGGGGGAGTGGAGTCCGGTCAGCCTGCTGCTCTGGGCCACCCTCGGCAATACCTTGGGATCCATGACCAGCTGGTGGCTTGGCTGGCTCGCCACCTTCAAGAAGAAACCGGAAGATTTTAAGGGGCGTGGGGAACAAAAGGCACTCGGGTGGCTCAAACAACATGGTCATTGGTGTCTGCTGCTCGCCTGGACCCCCATTCTCGGCGACGGACTCTGTCTGTTGGCCGGCTGGCTGCGGCTCTCATTTTGGCGCTCGCTTATTCTCATCGGCCTCGGTAAGTTAATCCGTTATGGCCTGGTCCTGTTGCTGGCGATTCAATTCTTCTAGCCGGTGCCTTTCATCTAAGAGGTAACAGTGAACAAACTCATCCCACTCGGCATACTGCTCGGCGTCAGCCTGCCACTCCTGGCTGCGCCAACCCTGGTCTCCCAGCAGACCAAGACGGCGGGACAGCTCGCCATCCCCTACCAGATGTACAAGCTGGATAATGGCCTGACCGTGATACTGGCGCCGGATCACTCGGATCCCCTGGTTCACCTGGATGTGACCTATCACGTCGGTTCCTCCCGCGAGACGGTGGGCAAGTCCGGCTTCGCGCACTTCTTCGAGCACATGATGTTCCAGGGCTCCAAACATGTGGGTGATCAGGAGCACATGCGCATCATCAACGAGGCCGGTGGTGACATGAATGGCACCACCAACAAGGACAGAACCAACTACTACGAGACGGTGCCTGCCAACCAGCTGGAGAAAGTGCTCTGGCTGGAGGCGGATCGCATGGGCTTCCTGCTCGATGCGGTCAGCCAGAAGAAGTTCGAGATCCAGCGCGCCACCGTCAAGAACGAGCGTGGCCAGCGGGTCGACAACCAGCCCTATGGCCTGGTGAGCGAGCGGATGGGCGAGGCGCTCTATCCGCGCACCCACCCTTACTCCTGGCAGCCGATCGGCTATGTGGAGGATCTGGACCGGGTCGGCGTGGATGATCTCAAGCAGTTCTTCCTGCGCTGGTACGGACCGAACAATGCCACCCTGACCCTGGGCGGTGATTTTGACACCAAGCAGGCTCTGGCCTGGATTGAGCAGTATTTTGGAACCATACCCCGCGGCCCCGATGTCGCTGAGCCGGCCCCTGAGCCGGTGAGTTTGCCCGAAACACGCTACATCACCCTGGAAGACAAGGTCCATCTGCCGCTGCTCTACATCAGCTATCCGACCGTCGCGCTGGGGGATCCCCAGGAGCCTGCGCTGGACCTGTTTGCCGATGTACTCGGCGGTTCAGCCAGCTCCATGCTCTATCAGTCCCTGGTCAAGAGCGGCAAGGCACTGGAAGTGGGTGCCTCCCACTACTGCGAGGAGCTGGCTTGCACCCTGACTGTCTACGCCTATCCCAACCCGGCGCTGGATGGCAGCCTCAAGACCCTCAAGGGCGAGGTGGACAAGGTGATCGGCGACTTCGCCCAGCGCGGCCTCACGCCCGACGATTTGGAAAAAGCGATCAGCAAGTATCGCGCCTCCACCATCTGGGGGCTCGACAGCGTCGAGGGCAAGGTGAGCCAGTTGGCCATGGGGCAGGTGCTGGCCGGGGATCCTGGCTATGTGTTCAAGAGCCTGGATGCCATCGGCAAGGTAACCCCGGAGCAGGTCAGGGCCGCCTATGACAAGTTCATTGCAGGCAAGCCTGCGGTGGTGATGAGTGTGGTGCCCAAAGGCAAGACGGATTGGCAGGTAGCCAAACCCAACTTCACCCCGGCCAAGCGCGAGCTGCCCGATTACAGCAAGCATGATGCCGCCCTGCCGCTGCGCCCGGTGACCGACCGCTTCGATCGCAGCGTGCAGCCCAAGGTGAGCGATGCGGTTAGCGCCAAGGTGCCGGCCATCTGGCATGGCAAGCTCGACAAAGACATCGAGATCATCGGCAGCCAGAGCGACGAGATCCCGGCCGTCTCCATCATGATCGCCCTGCCCGGCGGCATCCGTGCCGAGAGCAAGGGGGAGCTGGGGCTGGCCAATCTGACCGCGGCCATGATGGAGCAAGGCTCGGTGCGCCTCTCCGAGGCCCAGTTGAGCGATGAGTTGCAAAAGCTGGGGGCCAGCATTGAGTTCTCCAGTGCCCAGTACAACAACCTGATCACCATCAGCAGCCTGACCGACAAGCTGCCCCAGACCCTGACATTGGTGAAGGAGCTGTGGCAGCGCCCCGGCCTGCGCGAAGCCGATTTCGAGCGTACCAAGGCCCAGCTGCTGCAAGGCATGAAGCAGAGCGAGCAGCAGCCGGAATGGCTGGCGGGACAGGCGTTCCGTGAGCTGATTTACGGCAAGGAGAGCCGCCTGGGGGAACCCGCTGACGGTGTGCCCGCCGATGTCGCCAAGCTGACTCTGAGCGATGTGAAGCGTTTCTATCAGAACTACTACAACCCGAGCAATGCCAAGGTGGTGGTGGTGGGTGACGTGACCCAGAAGCAGGTGGAGGATCAGCTCGGCTTCCTGACCGAGTGGAAGGGCACAGCCCCCGAACTTGGCAGCCTCAAGCCCGCAGGAGCGCAGGCCAAACCGGGTATCTATCTGGTGGACAAACCGGGGGCGCCTCAGTCGGTTATCCGCATCGGCCGCCGTGCCATGGCGTTTGATACCACGGGGGATTACTTCACCGCCGGCCTGATGAACTTCAACCTCGGGGGCAACTTCAACAGCCGCATCAACCTCAACCTGCGGGAAGACAAAGGCTACACCTATGGTGCCAGCTCGGGTTTCGCCGCCAATCGCGAGGTGGGGGTGTTCAGCACGGGCGCCAATGTGCGGGCCGACGCGACCGTGGATGCCATCCGCCAGTTCCTCAAGGAGCTGGACGGTTATCGGGCGAGCGGCCCCACGCCGGTGGAGCTGGCCTACATGCGCAGCGCCGTCTCCCAGCAGGATGCCCTCTCCTACGAGACGCTGAACCAGAAGGCCGGCTTCTTGCTGCAGATGATCATGTATGATCTGAAACCTGACTTTGTGCAGGCCCAGAGCCAGCTGATCAAAACGGTTTCACAAGAGACTCTAAAGCGCAGCGCGACCCACTGGCTCGATCCCGACCAGATGGTAATAGTGGTGGTCGGTGACAAGCAAAAGCTTGAAAAACCCCTGGCGGAGCTTCATCTTCCCATCTATCCGCTGCAACTTCCCTGAGGCAAGTGCGGCATGCCTGAGTGCCGCCCCGGCTGGGGCGGCCAAAAATGAGCCTTGAATATGACCATATCTAGCTTGTCACTGCGCGAGTTGCTGGCCGCCTTGGGTACCCCGGAGCGACTGTCGGCCCTCAAGGGGATCCGTCGTGGCCTGGAGCGCGAAACCCTGCGCATTCGCCCGGACGGCAGCCTGGCCCAGGGGGATCATCCCCGCAGTCTGGGATCGGCCCTGACCCATGCCAACATCACCACCGACTACTCCGAAAGCCTGCTGGAGTTCATCACCCCGGCCACCGACTCCATCGAGAGCCTGATGGAGCAGCTTGGCGACATTCATCACCATGTCAGCCAGCATATCGGCGAAGAGCGGCTCTGGCCCCTCTCCATGCCCTGCTTCGTCGGTGACGAGGAGAGCATACGCCTCGCCCAGTACGGCACTTCCAACATAGGCCGGATGAAGACCCTCTACCGCCAGGGTCTCAAGAACCGCTACGGCAGCCTGATGCAGGTGATCGCCGGCATCCACTTCAACTTCTCCATGCCGGACAGCTTCTGGTGCGAGTGGCAGGATCTGGTGGGGGAGCACTGTTGCAGCCAGCGCTTCATCTCGGAAAAGTACATGGGGCTTATCCGCAACGTCTACCGCTTCGGCTGGCTGGTGCCCTATCTGTTTGGCGCTTCCCCCGCCATCTGCCAATCCTTCCTCAAGGGGCGCGAGAGTGCGCTGCCGTTCGAGAAGCTGGGCAAGGGGACCCTCTATCTGCCCTATGCCACGTCGTTGCGCCTGTCCGATCTGGGCTACACCAGCAGCGCCCAGAGCCGACTCGAGATCAGCCACGACAACCTGCCCGCCTACGTGGCCTCCCTGCGCCGCGCCATCAACACCCATGATCCCGAGTTCGCCAAGATAGGGGTCAAGGTGAACGGCGAGTATCGCCAGCTCAATGACAACGTGTTGCAACTGGAGAACGAGTTGTATGCGCCGATCCGGCCCAAGCGCACCCCGCGCAGCGGCGAGAAGCCGTCGGACGCCCTCGAACAGCGCGGCATCGAATACATAGAGCTGCGCACCGTGGACGTGAACCCCTTCACGCCGCTCGGGATAGACGTGGAACAGGTGCGCTTCTTCGATGTCTTCCTGGTCTGGTGTCTGCTGCGTCCTTCCGCTCAGCTGACGGAGCAGGATATGGCCCGCAACCGCAGCAACATGAACAAGGTAGTGCTGGAGGGACGCCGTCCCGGTTTGCAGCTCGAAGATGAGCAAGGCACCGAGCGGACCCTCAAGGAGTACGGACTCAGCCTGTTTGACGAGCTGGACGAGGTTGCCGCCTTGCTGGATCGCTGCTGTGGTCGCAATCGCTATCGCGAGACTTTGGCAATGCACCGCGAGAAGCTGCTCGACCCGGAGCTGACCTACTCGGCGCGCCTGCTCAAGATGCTCAAGGAGGGCGATCTGGATAACGGCTGCTTCGGCGACGCTCTGGCCAGTCAGTATCGCGAACAGTTGCTGGCCGGTGAGTTGCAGTACTGGGATGAGGCTTACTTCGCCGGTGAAGCGCGGGAGTCCCTGCTCAAGCAGCGCGAGCGTGAACGGGGGGATAGCCTGTCGTTCGACGACTTCCTGGCGGACTACTTCGGCACCCGCCAGACCACGACCTGATCCGTCAGCATCACCATGACAGAGCCGCTCAATGAGCGGCTTTTTTATGGCCGAGAGTCGTCTTCCTGGCCGCTCTGTTATCCGAAAAAAAGAAGTGTGAGTCAGCCTTCACTTCAGCAAGCCGATAGACGCTTTTATTGTCAAACGGCTCACATTTCCTCCTTTTGTCCCTTGAGTCTGGTGCGCCAGGCGCCTAGTTTTCGATCACTGAAACGATTCAGCTTTCACGAAAACCACTCACAAGAACAAGAGACACGAGGATAAAGCCATGTTGAAGAGACTCTCCATTGCCGTGCTGCTCGCCCTGGGCGCTAGCTCTGGCCAGGCCGCCGAATTTTTGCTGACCGACTCCCAGCAGGGGCTGGATGTGGGGGACTGGAAGATCAGCAGCGACAAGCTCGGCATCAAGAGCCCGGTGCCCTTCTCCATCGAGAAGAGGCGTCTGCACGGCGGGCGCCAGGAGGGGGTCGATCTGCTCATCGTCGACAACGGGGTGATGAAGATCACCTTGGTGCCGACCCGTGGCATGGGGATCAAGGAGGTCAAGGGGGCCGATGTGCGCCTCGGTTGGGATTCCCCGGTCAAGGAGGTGGTCAACCCGGCCTTCATCGATCTGGAGAGCCGCGGGGGTCTCGGCTGGCTCGATGGCTTCAACGAGATGCTGGTACGCTGCGGCTATGAGTGGACCGGCCACCCCGGGGTGGATGACGATGGCCGCCTCAAGAGCCTGCACGGCCGGGTGCAGAACATACCGGCGTCTGTGGTCAGCGTGACCGTGGATGAAGAGCCGCCCTACGCCATCCATGTGCGGGGCAGGGTGGATGAGCGCACCTTCAAGATGAGCGAGCTGGTCACCTGGACCCAGCTGAGCGTGGTGCCGGGTCAGGCGGAATTTGCCCTGCAGGATAAGCTGACCAACCATGCCGACTACGAAAACGAGTACCAGATCATCTATCACGGCAACTTCGGGGCGCCCATCCTGGAGGAGGGGGCGCGGGTCAGCACCCCGGTGAAACAGATCTCCCCGTTCAACGACTACGCCAAGGCGGGGCTCAAGGGCTGGCAAACCTACCTGGGGCCGACCAAGGGCTTCGACGAGATGGTGTTCAACCTGGTGCCCTACAGCGACGCCGAGGGCAATACCCTGGCGGTGCTCAACAACAAAGCGGGCAATGTCGGGGTGGCTGTGGGTTACAACACGCACCAGCTGCCTGTGTTGACCCTGTGGAAGAACACAGACACCCGGGCCCAGGGCTATGTGACCGGTATCGAGCCCGGCACCAGCTATGCCTACAGCACCAAGTACCAGCGTCCGCTGGGGCTGGTGCCCAAGATCCAGCCGGGGGAGACCAAGACCTTTGATCTGACCTATCGCCTGCTGCGCAATGGGGAAGAGGTGAAGCAGGCCCTGGCCCAGGTGGAGAAGATCCAGGCCGGCCGCCCCACAGAATTGCGTGAGCAGTCCCTGGTCAAACTGCCCTGAGTGGCAGACGCATAGCAAAAAGCCGCTCAGATGAGCGGCTTTTTATGGCCTGGCCAGGGCTGAGTCAGTGGCGCACTGGGGCCAGGGGGGCAAGGCGCGCAAGCTGCTGCAAGAGATAGTTGCGATAGCTCTCCCCATGCAGCTTGCCGGGTTTGAGCGTGGCTGCCAGGCACTGCTGGCGTGCCTTGACGCCAAAGGGCAGGCGACGGACATGGGTATCAATCCAGATGATCTCCCCCATGGGATCAATCATCAGATTGCCAAAGTGGAGATCCCGATGACAGTAACCGTGGCTGGCCAGGATGGCAATCTCCTTGGCGAGCCGACGTAACAGGGCGAGACGTTGTGCCTCGTCGGCGCCGAGAAAGTAATCCTCCCCCGAAATGGCATCTTGCAGATACTGCACCGCCAGGAAAGAGGCGAGGGGATTGAGGGGATTGATGGCGATCCCGGCAGCCTGGCAAGGCACCACATTGAGGCCGACATTGCGCAGGATACGGTTGCTGCGCCATTCACGCAGGGCGTCGATGTGGCCAATGAGCCGCTTGCCGAGTTGGTCCCGGCACAACCAGGCCAGAGACCAGCGGGGGTGCTTGTCGGCAACCAGCTTGCACAGGGAGTGGCTTGCGTTGTGACGACGAAACAGGCTGCTGCCGACTTGTTCGAAGTGGGCGGTATCCTGAGTCTTGTCCAGAGACCAGCGAGGCAGCTGCAGTTGGTCATGAAACAGCAGGTAGTGATGGGTTTGGCCATCGAATTCGAGTGAGGTCAGCTTCATAAAAGAGGTGCTCTGAGAGTGGTGCGAGCCTGGCTTGACGAGATGACAAGAATGACCCGTCTGTTATGACGTCATGGTACGACTCCTTAGCTGACATGAGCTGAATGGGTCATTCAATACCTTGAAGTGCATATGAAAACGCCGCAGGGCCTTGAGGGCCTGCGGCGTTGTCCATGGCGTGGCCTTCGAATTTAGACGTGGCTGTACATCGCCTCGATCTCGTCTTGATACTTGGCCTCGATGATCTTGCGGCGCAGCTTCATGGTCGGGGTGATCTCTCCGAGCTCCATGGAGAAGGCGATCGGTAGCAGGGTGAATTTCTTCACCTGCTCGAACTTGGCCAGCTCCTGCTGCAGGCCCTGGATGCGCGCCTCGAAGAACTCCATCACCCGGGAGTGGCGCAGCAGCTCCGTCTTGCACTGGTATTGCAGGTTGATGGAGCGGGCGTACTCTTCCAGCGACTCGAAGCAGGGCACTATCAGCGCCGAGACGAAGTGGCGGGCGTCGGCGACGATGGCGATCTGCTCGATGAAGCGATCCTTGCCGAGGGTCCCTTCCACCAGTTGCGGGGCCACGTATTTGCCGTTGGAGGTCTTCATCAGCTCCTTGAGGCGTTCGGTAAAGTAGATATTGCCCTGGCTGTCGAGCTCCCCGGCATCGCCGGTACGCAGGAAGCCATCCTCGGTCATCACCTCGGCCGTGGCTTGCGGCTTGTTGTAGTAGCCGCGCATCACGGTCGGGGAGCGCACCAGCAGCTCATTGTTCTCACCGAGTTTCACCTCGATGCCATTGAGGGCGGTACCGATGGATCCCAGCTTGAATGCTTGATCTTCGTAGCAGCAGACGGTGGCCGTGGTCTCCGTCATGCCGTAGCCGTACTTGAGGTTGAGCCCCATGGCCTGGAAGAAGAGATTCACGTCGTCAGCCAGACGTGCGCCGGCCACTGGCAGGAAGCGGGTGCGACCGCCGAAACGGGCACGCAGCTTGCGAAACACCAGGCGCTCGGCCAGGGCGAGCTGGACATACAGCCAGGGGGAGGCAGACTTGCCCGCCTGGCGGGTGGCCACCATCTGCTTGCCGACGCCGGTGGCCCAGCCGAACAGGGCGCGGCGAAGGGCTGGCGCCTGGGCGACCTTGGCCTGGATCATGGCGTAGGCCTTCTCGTAAAGGCGGGGCACGGCGCACATCACCGTCGGTTTCACCTCGCCAATCACCTCCATCACCTTCTGGGGATCGCGGATGTAGACGTTCTCGGCGCCGCAGTAGAGCACGTAGTAGGTCCAGGCACGCTCGAACACATGGCTGAGCGGCAGCATGCACAGCGACACATCCTGCTCGCTGAGATCCAGGCGACTGTTGTGCATCTCGAAGCAGGCGGCCATGTTGGCAAAATCGAGCATGACCCCCTTGGGTTCACCCGTGGTGCCCGAGGTGTAGATGAGGGTCAGCAGGTCATCCATGCGGTATTGGCGTTCGCGCTCCCGCAGTGCTTGTTCGCTGGCCGGATGGTTGCCGGAAACCAGGAAGGCCTGAAAGTGGCTGGCCTGCTTGCAGCCACGCAGATCGACGCTGCCATCGAGGGCCACAATCTGGCGGATCTCGCCGTGCTCGAGCAGTTGCAGGGCCTGATCGAACTGAGGTTGCTCGCCGACAAACAGTATCTTGATGCGGGCATCGCGCACTATGTAGCGCAGCTGATCCAGGGTACTGGTGGGGTAAATTGGCACGCTGACGCCGCGGGCGGCGAGGGTGCCGAGGTCGGCCTGGGTCCACTCCGGCATGTTGCGGGCATAGATGCCGACCATGTCGCACTCCTGATGACCGGCCCGGATCAGCGCCTGGGCGCAATAGTCCATGGCCTGACCCAGGGTGCGCCAGCCGATGGCACGCCATTGGCCATCCTGTTGCACCCGCAGGGCGGCTTTATTACCCAGACGGGCGATGCGTTCGCGAAGCAGATGAACCAAATGCAGCTGTGACATTCGTAGATCCTCAATGACAGAGAGACGCCCGGCAGAGGCGTGAAAATCGGGCTGGAGTGTAAACTCTAAGATTACGGCTTACAAGTGTGCGCTGTTTTGTTCCGGATCAGGAAGATCGGATTTTGCTGCGAAATTAATCAAAATCGGCGATAACTGGGAAAGGCGGTCGTCGGAGGCTAGAGCAATGAAAAATCTGGGGAAATGGTTGGGGCTGCTATTGGCCTTGTTGCTGGTGACCGGGAGCGCGGGCTGGTATTGGTGGAACCAGCAGGCACTGGTTAGTGGCAACCCCTGGCTCAAGGGAGAGCAGGGGGTGGCACGGGCCCAGCAGCTCGCCCGCGAGTCCGGCATGGCGGTGCTCTATGTGATCGAATCGGACAAGTGTCGGCGTTGCAAACTGCTCGACAAGGGGTTGTGGCAGGATCCGGCGTTGGCCTCCACCCTGGCCGGGCTGGCCAAGGTACGCCTCAATCCGCATGCGGGAGATGGCAGTGAACGAGTGCTGCGTCGCTTCCCCAAGGTCGCGACGCCACCCGGCATCTATTTGCAGCAGGCCGATGGCCCGCTCAAACCGATGCAGATAGTGGTGGATATTCAGCAGATCTGGATGCCTGGAGTGACTTACCGGCGTGGTTTTTTCATGCCGCTGTCGGCCGCCGGCTTCGAGGCCGTGCTGCATACCACCCTGGCACTGGAGGATCCCGCTTTCAGCGCCCTCGCGCCCTGATTTGCGCCAGGGTCAGCGACTAGCCGAAGTCGAACAACCGCGACATCAGCACGGCATCTTCCCGATCCGGGCCTGTGCCGTAGTAGTCGGCGCGGCGGCAATACTCGGCGAAGCCTTCACTCTCGTAGAGGGCGATGGCGCCCTTGTTGCCAGCCCGCACCTCAAGGAACCAGGCCTCGGCTTTTTTCGCCTTGCTGCTGGCCAGATATTCCCTCAGCAGTGCCCGCCCCAATCCCTTGCCCTGAAAGTCAGGATGGACGCAGATGTTCATCAGCGAGCTGTCTCCGGCCACCAGATCCGAGATGTAGAAACCGGCGGGCCGCCCCGCCACCAGCAGCAAGCCGTTGAGGTAGCGGGGCCCGAAGCAGGAGAGCAGATTGGCCTGGCTCCAGGGCTCCTGGTGTGCGGCCTGCTCTATGGGGTAGATGAGGGCAAAATCGCTCTCCAGCAGAGGGCGAAATTCGGGCTGGGGTTGAGACATCTGGACTCCGAAACTGGGGATGGGCAACTTGGGCGATGGAAAGGTGCCGGGTAAAATGGCAACGGCTCAGGTCAGGCGTTGGCGCAGCTGTTGCCAGAGTGCCCGTTTCTGGGCCGCACTGGGTTGCAGCGGGCAGATCAGTGCCTGGGGCCAGGCGGGATCGACCTCCTCGAGCCAGAGCAAGGGCGTCACCATGCCAGGGGTCAGGCTCGGAACCAGACTGACCTCCTGGGGGCTGAACCCCAGCAACAGGCAGACATCCGCCAGCAGGGTGGGGGCTGGCAGGCGATCGGCGACTATCCAGAGTCGACCCGCAGGCAAGGCGTGCTTGGCATGGCTGCTTTGGGTCGCGGGAAGTGGATCGGCCAGATACGGGCTGGGCTGCGAGCTGGCGGCTGCTTCTGCGGTGCCTGGCATGGGGGGGGGCACTGGCTCGGCTCCCAGCAGGGCTGGGCGGCGTACTTGCCACTCCTGTATACCCATGCGGCTGAGCAGGCCCTGGCGTAAGGGATCTAGCATCTGATTGACTCTGGATTGGCAAAAAAAACTCAAGGAAGGGTACACTCGAACGGAGTTTGCTGCACCCTTTGCCGTTATGCAGCCCCAAACCCGGCGCCTCTTCTCATGAACCGACGCTGCCGACCGGAACACCCATCCCTATCTCGAGCCGGAATTTGCCTATGCCGCTGTTGTCCCAGAAGAGTCACTCTGCTAACGCCATCGCTGAGCGCTTGCCACGTCTGTTGGCTGCTCTGGGGGAGGGATTGTATGAGCGCCAGGATGCCTTGCGTCTGGGGCTGCTGGCCGCCCTCTCCGGGGAGAGTGTCTTTTTGCTCGGACCGCCCGGTATCGCCAAGAGTCTGATCGCCCGCCGCCTCAAGCTCGCCTTTCATGAGGCACGTCACTTCGAATATCTCATGACCCGTTTCAGCACCCCGGAAGAGGTGTTCGGCCCCCTTTCCATTCAGGCGCTGAAGGATGAGGGCAAGTACCTGCGTCTCACCGCAGGTTACCTGCCCGAGGCCGAGGTGGTGTTTCTCGACGAGATCTGGAAGGCGGGTCCCGCCATCCTCAACACCCTGCTCACCGCCATCAACGAGCGTCAGTTTCGCAACGGTGACAGTCAGCACCCCATCCCGATGCGCCTGCTGGTCACCGCCTCCAATGAACTGCCAGCACCGGACAGTGGTCTGGAGGCGCTCTACGATCGCATGCTGGTGCGGATCTGGCTGGACAGGGTGCAGGAGAAGGCTAACTTCCAGGCCATGCTGGCCAGCGAGGGCCAGTCTCATCAGAACCTGCCCGCCTCGGTGCAGATCCGCAGTGACGAATACCTCGCCTGGCAGGGACAGATAGACGAAGTGCGCCTGCCCGATGGCTGCTTCGAGCTCATTTATCAACTGCGCCAGCAGCTCGACAGCCAGCTGGCCCACAGTTGCTATGTGTCGGATCGGCGCTGGAAGAAGGCGGTGCGGCTGATCAAGGCCAGCGCCTTCTTCAATGGCCGTGAGGAGGTGGTCCCTCTGGATCTGCTGCTGTTCAAGGATTGCCTCTGGCATGACGAGGCCTCCCGCGAGGCGTTGCAGGAGATGCTGGGGGAGTTTGCCCGTCTGCACTGTTACCGTCAGCTTGCACTCACTCGTCAGCTGCTCGAACTCAAGGAGCGTTTCCGTCTGCTGCAAGGCGAGATGGCCCAGCGGCTGGCTCACAAGGCCAGACAGCGTCAGCAGTGGTTCGGCCGTCGCGCCCGCGGCATTGCGCTGCCACTGACGGGGGCGCAGCCCTTTGGCAAGCAGGTACACCTGCATCTGCTCTATCCTGCGGCGCTGGGTGCCGAGGATCCGACCCGGCTCACCGAGACCCTGGCGTTCGATCGCCACCGGCTTGCCCATTGGCACCCCACCGGCGAGAAGCTGGTGGGCTGGCACCTGGGCAGCCCGGCGGAGGGGCATTACGAGCTGGTGCTCGATGATCAACTGCGCCTGGGCGTGCTGGATGTGCAGCGCCAGAGCGTGCCGCTGGTGCTGGTGGGGCAGCAGCCCCTGCCTGCCGTGGTGCTCGCTCCCTGGCGTCAGACGCTCGAGGAGCTGAGTGGCCAGCTCGAGACCCTCAGCCAGGATCTGCGTCGGCAACGCAGCCTGTATGAGCGTCAGCAGAACCACCTCTTCCTCGGTCAGGAGTGGTTGCAGAAGGTGGAGGAGAGTTTCTTCGTCCTGGCCCGGGATCTGGGGCAGTTGCAGGGGGATGCCCGCAGCTGGCACGCGCGTTTGGCCCTGTTTGGCGAGCGGGTCTGAGTCGTGGCCGCCGCGCACCTTGTCGTCACCGGCCTGTCGGCTGACTGCACCCGGTTCTGGGCCATGAGCGTTACTGGCGCGGCGTACTGCACCCTGGGGGCCCCATGATCGAGATTGGTATGATGGACCTGGCCTTGCTGATGGAGGAGGGCGAGATTGCCGGGGAGATGGCGCTCTTGCTGGCCGCGTCCCCCAAGATCTCCGAGTTCCTCCGGCGGGCGCCAACGCAGCCAGGGGAAAAGACTCAAGCGGCGCATCATGAGCTGGAGCGAGCGGCT
>NZ_AQGQ01000022.1 GCF_000388115.1 Aeromonas molluscorum 848 | reverse complement strand
ATCTCCGCCTTTTTGCACATGCTCGCTGCCGGGATGTTGCCCAAGGCCACCGGCCAGCATCGATGGGGCTTGTGATAGCCACGTACTTCGATACCGTTGTGGCTGGGTACCTGCTCTTCGAAGGTACGGAAGTAACCGAGCAGGGCCGACGGCCGAACTCGTGTTGAACGCGGCGCCGCCGAGCGGGCCTTCTTGCATGATGTCAAAGGCGCTGACGATGCGGCTCGGCTTGCCGAAATCCTGCTCCCAGGGCTGCTCGAAACCGGGGATGCGCAGGTTGGAGACGGAGAAACCGACCAGGCCGGCCTTGGGCTTGGCACCGCGTCCGGTCGCGCCCTCGTCGCGGATCTCGCCACCGGAGCCAGTAGCGGCTCCGGGGAAGGGGGAGATGGCGGTCGGGTGGTTGTGGGTCTCGACCTTCATCAGGATGTCGACGCGCTCCTGGTGATACTGATACTCACCCTTGCTGCTCGGGAAGAAGCGGCCACCCTGGCTCCCTTCCATCACGGCGGCGTTGTCTTTGTAGGCAGACAGCACATAGTCCGGGGTCTGCTCGAAGGTGTTCTTGATCATCTTGAACAGCGACTTGGGCTGGCGCTCGCCATCTATGGTCCAGTCGGCGTTGAAGATCTTGTGACGACAGTGCTCGGAGTTCGCCTGGGCAAACATGTAGAGCTCGATGTCGTTGGGGTTGCGACCAAGCTTGGTGAAGTTCTCCACCAGATAGTCGATCTCATCCTCGGCCAGGGCCAGGCCGAGCGCCATGTTGGCCTCAGCCAGGGCGGCGCGGCCACCACCCAGTACGTCCACCTGAGTGAAGGGACGCGGTGCCTGATGGGCAAAGAGGGCACTCGCCTGTTCAGGGGCGCTGAACACCGTCTCCATCATGCGGTCATGGAGCAGGGCGGTGATATCGGCGCGCTGGGCAGCATCAAACTCGCCTTCCACATAGTAGGCAATACCACGCTCCAACCGCTTGACCTGAGTCAGGCCGCAGTTGTGGGCGATGTCGCTTGCTTTGGAAGACCAGGGGGAGATAGTGCCGGGACGGGGTGTGACGAGGAAGAGTTGGCCGCTGGGGGCGTGTTCGGGGATAGTCGGGCCGTAGCGCAGCAACCGTCCCAGTGTCGTTCGCTCAGCATCCGTGAGCGGGGCCGACAACTCGGCAAAATGCACATATTCGGCATAGATACTGCTTATCTCGAGTCCTCTGTGCGCGAAGCTTTGCAGCAACTTGTTGATACGAAACTCAGACAGTGCAGGCGCACCTCGCAAGATTTCCATATGACCTTTCTCACCAAGTTTTAATGTGTGGGGGGATTTGAGACGCGCGTATTATAGGGATCCCTCCCCTGCCGGACAAACGTTTTTATCCACGGCGCCGGTGTGACTCGCCTCGGACTCTCTGGTATAAAGGAGCCTCTTTTTTGACAAATGCCGAATTTTTCAACAAGGGTACTCGCCTACTTGCGCCACATTGTTCGACTATTTCTCGCCGTGATCATGACGCTGCTCCTCGCCAGCTGTGACTTTCACACCCCCTCCAGCCAGCTGGAGCAGATCCGTCAGCGAGGCGAGATCCGGGTCGGCACCCTATATGGACCCACCTCCTATTACCAGAGAGACGACACCGCATTCGGCTACGATTACGAGCTGGCTCAATCTTTTGCCGACTGGCTCGGCGTCAAACTGACCATCATTCCAGTCAACACCAGTGCTGAACTGGTCGGGCTGCTTGAGGGTGGCAAACTGGACCTCGTTGCCGCCGCCATCGTCGTCACCCCTGAACGTCGCGCCCAATTTCGTTTCGGCCCCGGTTTCTACCAGGTCTCTCCCAAGCTGGTCTATCGCAATGGTTCCCGGCGCCCGCGCAGCCTGGATGACATAGACGGCAAGCTGGTGGTAGCCAAGGGATCCAGTGGCGAAGATCTACTCAAGGCATTTCACAAGACCCACCCCAAGCTCAGCTGGCAAGCCGACCCCAAGTCGGATACCGACGATCTGCTCAAGATGCTGGCTGAGGGGAAAATTGACTACACCATAGTGCCAAATACCGTATTGGCCCGCACCCAGCGCTACTACCCCGAGCTTGCCGAGGCACTCACCCTCTCCGATAGCCAGACCGTGGCCTGGGTCATGAACCGGCTGCCCGATGACAGCCTCTATGCCGGTGTCATCGACTTCTTCGGCCAACGCTTCATGGATGGCGCCATTGCCAAGCTCGACGAGAAGTATTTTGGCCATGTGCAGAACTTCGATTTTGTCGATACCCGCACCTTCCTGCGCCGGGCCAAGGAGCTGCTGCCCAAGTATCAGGAGCTGTTCAAGCAACATGCCCTGGAGATTGACTGGCGCCTGCTGGCCGCCATCAGTTATCAGGAGTCCCACTGGGATCCTGATGCCCGCTCCTATACCGGGGTGCGCGGTATGATGATGCTGACCGAAAACACCGCCAAGGCCATGGGAGTCAAGGACAGAACCCATCCCGAGGAGAGCATCGAGGGGGGCGCCCGCTACCTCAAGCTGATGATCGACAAGGTACCGGACTCGGTACCCGACGACGAGAAGGTGTGGTTTGCCCTCACCGCCTACAACATCGGCTATGGCCATATGATGGATGCCAGGCGGCTCACCAAGCAGTTGGGCAAGGATCCCGACAGCTGGGGAGACGTCAAGGAAGTGCTGCCGCTGCTGCAACAGGCCCGCTGGCACAGCAAGGTACGTTACGGCTATGCCCGCGGCGGCGAGGCGCGCAACTACGTCAACAACGTGCGCCAGTACTACCAGAGCCTGCTTTGGCTCGACAACGAACAGCAGAAGGCCCAACGACGTGAGGAGCTGGATGAGGATGACAGTGAACCCGCCAGCGACGAGGCATCCCACCCCAGCCCCATCGCCGAGGTAGTGAGCCGGATCACGGGTGCCGAACAAGGCTGAATCAAGCGTCTGTCTAAGCCCGTGCAAGCCTGCTATCATCCTGTCACATCGGAGCCTATCCGAAATTGTTTTTGTCCCTCACACCCCCCAGGTCGAGATAGCAGACAGCACTTTCAGATGGGCTCCACCCTTAAGTTCCAATGATGTCACCTGACGGCCACCGGCCTGTCATGCCATTAAGGAGGAGACCAAGATGCAAAAACGTAGAAAGATCCGTCTGGTCAAAGCGACAAAGAGCGGCTGGAGCCCCAGACGCAAACTCAAGCTCAATGACACCAAACGCAAGATCTGGCGCCGCAACCGCTCCTACACCCTGCTCATCGCAGAGTGAGTCAGCCAAACCGGACCAAGAATAAAGGCGCCATCAGGCGCCTTTATTCTTTGCTAGCCGTGTTCGCAGGCTTACCACCAGCCGAGCAGATTACGCCCCGCCAGCGCGCCCCACACCACGACATTCAACGCCAGCGCGAGGAAAACGGCAGCTGAGCCCAAGTCCTTGGCTCGCCCAGAGAGCTCATGATGCTCAGAGCCTATCCGGTCCACCACCGCCTCTACTGCCGAGTTGAGCACCTCAACAATCACCACCAGCCAGCTCACCGCGATCAGCAACAGTATCTGGTTGAGATCACCCCCGACCCAGAAGGCAAGCGGCATCAACAGCAGGATCAATACCAGCTCCTGGCGGAAGGCGGCCTCGTTGAGCCAGGCCGATTTCAGCCCCTTCATGCTATAGCCGGTTGCATTGATGATACGGGTCAGACCGGTCGCGCCAGGTTTTGCCACAAAAACTACCTCGGGTAGGGATGAAATGGCCTCACATCCTATCAGAGCCGCTCAAGGTTTCAATCGACAGGGTTTTGCTTTATTTTATCTCTTTGCTTTTTTCGCCGCCTGTGGCTATGCCACCCACTCGAGACTTGAGTTTGTATGTCCATTCACACCGATGAATTGCGCACCCGACGCCTGGAGTCCCTCATCACCCCGAGCGAACTCGCCAGCGCCTTCCCCATTACTGATGCGATCGCCCAGAACCTGCTCAATGCCCGCCGCGACGTCGAGGCCATACTGGCCGGGAACGACCAGCGCCTGCTAGTGGTGGTGGGTCCCTGCTCCATCCACGATCCCATCGCCGCCTTGGAATATGCCACCCGGCTCAATGCCCTGCGCGACCAATACCAAGAAACACTGTGCATAGTGATGCGCACCTACTTCGAAAAGCCGCGCACCATTGTCGGCTGGAAGGGGCTCATCAACGATCCGCGCCTGGACGGCAGCTTCGACGTCAATGAAGGACTCAAGCTGGCGCGCAAGCTGCTGGCAGACATCAACGCCCTGGGCCTGCCCACCGCCACCGAGTTCCTCGATATGGTGACCGGTCAGTATATCGCCGACCTGATCACCTGGGGCGCCATTGGCGCGCGCACCACCGAATCCCAGGTACACCGCGAGATGGCCTCCGCCCTCTCCTGCCCGGTTGGCTTCAAGAACGGCACCGACGGCAACACGCGCATCGCCATCGATGCGGTGCGCGCAGCCCGCCACAGCCACATCTTCTACTCGCCGGATAAAGACGGCAAGATGACCATCTATCGCACCGCGGGCAACCCCTATGGTCATGTGATCCTACGTGGCGGCCACAGGCCCAACTACGACACCGCCAGCGTGGATGAAGCCTGCGAGGCCCTGGCCAAGGTCAATCTGCCCGAGCGGCTGGTCGTGGATTTCAGCCATGGCAACAGCATGAAGGATCATCGTCGCCAGCTGCTGGTGGCGCAGGATATCTGCGATCAGCTGCGCCGTGGCCGCACTGGCATCGCCGGCATCATGGCCGAAAGTTTCCTGGTGGAAGGACGTCAGGACGTAGAGAACGGTTGCGCGGCCACCTTCGGCCAGAGCATCACCGATGCCTGCCTCTCCTGGGATGACACCGAAACCCTGCTGGCCATGCTGGCCGAGGCGGCCCAGGTGCGGATCAGCAAGGCAAACCTGCGCTAACGGCCGCGCCAGGCGCGATGGGTTGTCACGCAAAGGGGCAGGTGTCACGGACACCTGCCCCTTTCTCTTGCGCGACCGGCGGCCCGCTACATACTCGGCATAAACCAGACTCGGCCGGCCGCCTCGATGCGATCGGTCTTGATCTGGAACACTTGCTCCAGCAGCGCCTCATCGATGAGTTCGACGCCCCCTTCACACACCATGGCCCCCCCTTGCAGGCAGAGCAGGCGATCGGCCCAGTCGATGGCCAGATTGATGTCATGAATGGCCATCACCACCAGCAATCCCTGTCGACTGACCGACTTGAGCAGGCGCAGCAGCGCCAGCTGATGGTGCAAGTCCAGCCCAGCCAAGGGTTCATCGAGCAACAGCAGCCGCCCCTCGGGATTGAGTCCTGGCCAGACCTGCAACAGGGTACGGGCAATCAATACCCGCTGCTGCTCTCCCCCCGAAAGCTGGCTAAAATCCCGTGCCAGCAGGCTATCGAGCTCCAGGGCCAGGCAGAGAGCTGTCATAGCCTCCCGGGCAGCCCGACTGACGGCGCCAGACGCCCCCAGACCCAGTGCCAACACCGAGAACACCGGGGTGTGAAACAGATGGGGCTGGCGTTGGGGCAGCATGGCCCGGCGTCTTGCCAGATCATGCAGGTTCAATGAAGCCAGATCCTCCCCTGCCAGGGTGATGCTGCCTGCAGCGGGGAGCAGACCGGCCAGAGCGCCGAGCAGCGTCGATTTCCCGCTGCCATTGGGGCCGAGCAGGGCCACCAGCTGGCCGCCCTGCCAATCGAGGCAGAGCGGTGCCAATCGGCCCGTCAGGCTCAGTTGCCGGGCGCAGAGCAGCGCCTTGTCATCAACGGGGTTGGTCATGGGATTGCCTGAGCAGAAGGTAGATGAAGAGGGGGGCGCCGACCGAGGCGGTCACCACTCCGATGGGCAGCTCCCCAGCCGCCAGCAGAGTCCGGGCACTGAGATCCGCCCCCAGCAGCAAGGCGCCGCCCCCCAGGGCAGAGGCTGGCAGCAAGAAACGCTGATCGCTCACCCCGCACAGACGCAGCAGATGGGGCACCACCAGACCGACAAAGCCGATGACGCCGCACAATGCCACGGCGAGTCCGGTCAGCAGGCAGACTGCCAACACCAGGCGTACGCGCAGCCGATGCACATCCAGCCCCATCAGGCGGGCCTGGGTCTCCCCCAGCAACAGCTGCTGCAGCGCCCGGCCCTGACCAATCAGCCAGAGCAGGGTCAATGGCATCAATAGCCACCACCAACCGAGCTGCTGACTGCCATAGGCCAGGCTGCCCATCATCCAGAACATGAACTCGCGCACTGAACCATCGTCGGCGAAATACATCAGCCAGGTCATCACGGCGTTGGTGAGTATGCCGATCGCCACCCCAAGCAGGAGCAGGCGAGCGTGCCCCAGGTGGGCTCGCCGGGCAGCCAGCAGCAGCAGGATAGTCACCAGCAGGGCGCCGCCGAAGGCTGCCAGGGAGAGGGCCCAGCCCGGCAGCGCCATGTCGGCGCCCTTGGCCAGCGCCATGGCGACCATGGCGGCAAGTCCAGCCCCGCTTGATACCCCAAGCAGACCGGGCTCGGCCACCGGATTGTGCAGCATGACCTGCAACACGGCGCCGCCACAGGCCAGGGAGGCTCCTGCCAGCAGGGCAAGCAGGGCGCGGGGCAACCGCAGTTCCAGCAAAATTTGCTGTTCCAGCGCCCCCAGCGGCTGCCAAGGCAACACCATGAAGGCACCGACGCAGAGCGACAGTAGAAACAGCAACAGGGTCAGGCAGAGCAGGCCAAGCAGCAGGCCCCGCTGCCAGCGGCGCTGGCGGGCGATCAAGGTGGTAAACAAGGCGTATCCCGGGCAGAAGTCTGTGGACCAAAACCGAGGGGATCGATAAGGCCCCTCATCATGGCCGCCATGATAGCAAGGCAGAGGGCCATGTGGTCAAGAACCCGCTAAGGGGTCTTGGCATCCGCGCCAGGCTCGGGAGAGTAGCGTTGCACCAGTTGGGCCAGCTCAGCGGGGCTTGTACCTTTCGGCCAACCGGCCAATCTCGCCGCTTGCCACCATCTCGCTCAAGGCCGCCTCCAGCTTGCCCTTGAGCGGCTGGGCCCTTGAGTGCTTGCTCATGCCCAGATAAAGGGTGACCGGTTTATCCGGGCGATAGCGCGTCTTGATGAGGCCCGCCGGGTTGGCGCGGCTCAGGGCGTAATCAACCTGGCAATCCGTGCCAATCATCAGCGGCAGGTGTCCCCGCGAGACCATGCCAAGCAGCTGCTCTTCGGTGGCCACCCCGTGCTTTTCCAGGGCTCTGTCGCCATCGAAAGGGCTGAAGTAGACCGACTTGAGCACATAGCCCACCTCGTGGTGGGCCAAGTCCCCGTAGCGGCGGATCTGGGCGGCGAGCAGCGGCTCGGCATAGAACGCGGGCCGACACTGATAATAAGCCGGTTGCAGATAATCGATAAAGACGGTGCGCTCCGGGGTCTTGGCCAGCCCTATCATGAGATCGACCTGGCCAGTCTGCATCCGGTGCAAGGCGCGTCCCCAGGGGAACCGCTCGACCTTGATGGGCACATCGATGTGGCGCGCCAAGGCCGCCAGAATATCCACATCCAGTCCCTCGAAACTGCCATCGCTCTTGAGTATTCGAAACGGGGGCCAGACGTCAGTCGCGACCGTCAACATGGCGGGTGCCCCCTGACCGTCCGGTAACCCTTGCGCCTCCTGCGCCAGGCTGGCCCATATCAGGACAACAGATAGCCAGCTCCACTTGAACATTCCCTGCTTTCCTCGTTGAGATGGTTCGCTAAAAATACCTTAGAAGAGGGCTTTATGGATATGACTCGGCTGAGATATAACAGGCGCCATTGCGCGATGGAGCCACTCAGGCATGGCATATTCGTCAGCGCAAAAACGCCAGTATGCAACCAACCCCTTATGCCAAGGAGCCATTCATGAACCCTATTCTGGCCAGCATCGGACTGTTAATCTGCAGCAATGTCTTCATGACCTTCGCCTGGTATGCCCACCTCAAGGAGATGAACCACAAGCCCTGGATCATCGCCGCCCTGGTGAGCTGGGGCATCGCCCTGCTTGAATACCTGTTTCAGGTACCCGCCAACCGCATCGGCCACACGGTACTCAATGTGGGCCAACTCAAGATCTTGCAGGAGGTGATCACCCTCACCATCTTCGTGCCTTTCTCGGTCTTCTATCTCAAGGAGGATCTCAAGTGGGACTACCTCTGGGCCGGGCTCTGCATCATGGGGGCGGTCTTTTTTGTGTTTCGCGAGAAACTCATGAGTTGATAACCGGATACAATCTGTTTGATTACACACATCATTGACGGCTAAGCGAGACGAGTCATGGATCTGCACGAGATGCTGAAGCTATTGGCGAGCCAGGATGGCTCCGACCTCTACCTCTCCACCGGCGCGCCCCCCAGCGCCAAGTTTCAGGGGGTGTTGCGCACCCTCAGCGAGGCCCCTCTCGCCCCGGGCGAGGTGGCCGCCATCGCCGCCGACATCATGGATCTTGAGCAGAAGCAGCAGTTCGACAAGGAGCTGGAGATGAACCTTGCCATCTCCCTGCCCCAGATTGGCCGCTTTCGCGTCAACATCTTCAAGCAGCGCAACGAGGTCTCGCTGGTCGCGCGCAACATCAAAACCGAGATCCCCCGCTTCGAGGACCTCAAGCTGCCCCCTGTGCTGCTCGAGACCATCATGGAAAAACGGGGTCTGGTGCTCTTCGTCGGCGGCACCGGCTCGGGCAAATCCACCTCGCTGGCGGCGCTGATCGACCATCGCAATCGCAACAGCGGCGGCCACATCATCACCATCGAGGATCCGGTGGAATATGTGCACCGCCACCGCAAAAGCATCATCAACCAGCGCGAAGTGGGTGTGGATACCCGCAGCTTCCATGCGGCCCTGAAAAATACCCTGCGTCAGGCTCCGGACGTGATCCTCATTGGCGAGATCCGTGACCGTGAGACCATGGAGCATGCCCTGGCCTTCTCGGAGACCGGCCACCTGGCCATCTCCACCCTGCACGCCAACAACGCCAACCAGGCGCTGGATCGCATCATCAACTTCTTCCCCGAGGAGCGCCGCCCGCAACTGCTCAACGACTTGGGCAACAACCTCAAGGCCTTCGTCTCCCAGCGCCTGGTGAAAACCACTGATGGCGGACGCCGGGCGGCGGTGGAGATCATGCTCGGTACCCACACCATTCGCGACATGATCAAGCGCGGCGAGTTTGGCGGCCTCAAGGAGGTAATGGAGAAATCCCGGACCCTTGGCATGGTCACCTTCGACGAGGCGCTGTTCGATCTGGTGGTGGAAGGGGTAATAGGCGAAGAGGAGGCGGTCAAGAATGCGGATTCGCAAACGAACCTGCGCCTCAAGATAAAGTTGTGGCGTGACAAGGGCCAGATTGCCAACAGCAGCGACGCCAGCGGTTGGAGCCTGGAGCCCGGCAAAGATGACAAGGACGAGCTGGACTGGACCTGACACAGACGCCATCCCATCAAAAAGAACCCGCCGCTGGCGGGTTCTTGCATAACAGGGGAATTGTCGCGGCTAGCCGCGTTGTACCAGACCAATGCGACCCGGCTCGCACCATTCGAACATCACCAGCTGCTGTTTGCCGCAGCAACTGCCACCACACAGCTGGCTCTCCTGCTTGATGATGCGTCCCTTGCGCATCCAGACCCCGAGCATGGCCTCGATGGCATCTTCCGAGGTGTGGAAGTGACGGGCCAGATCCTGACGGCTGGCCCTGTGCTCCCGGGCCAGATAATCTCCCAATTCATGCAGTATCACAGTGCCACCACCCGGCGACTCACTATGTCACCGCGCCTGCGCCCCAGCCACCAGAGCAGCGCCAGGGAGCCGAGATAAAAGCCAATCCAGGCCAGGCTCTGCTGGGGATGACGGGCGAAGTTGGCCCCCTGATAGAAGAGCGTGGCGCCCATGAAGGCCATGTAGTTGCACCAGAGGGCGGTGTAGATAGCCCAGGGGCGACCGGTTTCGCGCACCAGCGCGCCCATGGCAGCGGCGCATGGCATGTAGAGCAGGATGAACAGCAGGTAGGCAAAGGCACCCGCCGCCCCGTCGAAGTGGGCCTGCATGTTGCCGTAGGTGGAGAGGCTCACCTCTTGCTCCGCCGCCGCGACGCTGGCATCCCCGACATCGCCGATGTCTATGCCGAGGGGATCGGCCGGGTTGATGGCCGCCAGATTGGCGGGGATGCTGGCCAGCGCATCTTGCACACTCTGCCACAGATCGTACTCGGCACCGGCGGCCTGTTCGCCTCCCCCATAGAGGCTGTTGAGGGTGCCGACCACGGCCTCTTTGGCGAAGATACCGGTGACGATGCCGACCGTGGCCTGCCAGTTATCCTCGCGGATCCCGATGGGGTGCAGCAGCGGCGTCACGCCTTGGCTCACCTTGCTCAGCACCGAGCTCTCCTGATCCTGATGGCCGAAGCTGCCATCCGTGCCCAGCGAATTGAGAACGCTCAGCACCGCCACCACCAGCACTATGGTTTTACCGGCGCCCAGCACGAAGGATTTAAGCTTCTGCCAGGTTTTGATCCCCACGTTGATGGGGCGGGGCAGCTCGTAATCAGGCATCTCCATCAACATGGAGTCACTCTTGCCGGGCAAGAGGGTGCTGCGCAGCAAGAGGCCGGTGAGCACGGCAACCAGAATGCCGACAAGATAGAGACCGAACACCAGGTTCTGGCCAGATTCTGGGAAGAAGGCCACCGCGAACAAGGCATAGACCGGCAAGCGGGCCCCGCACGACATGAAGGGGGCCATGGCCGACGTCATCAGCCGTTCGCGCTCGGAGTTGAGGGTGCGGGTCGCCATCACCGCAGGCACGGTACAACCAAAGCCCATCAGCATGGGGACGAACGCCTTGCCGGGCAGGCCGAGACGGCGCATCAGGGCATCGACCACGAAGGCGGCCCGGGCCAGATAGCCCGAACTCTCCAGCACGGCGAGAAACAGATAGAGACAGCCGATGACGGGGATGAAGGTCGCCACCGTCTGCAGACCGGCGCCAAAGCCGTCCGCCACTATGGCACCTAGCCACTCGGGGGCATCGAGTAGCCCCAGCAGATGATGAACCCCATCGACGAACAGGGCGCCGCCCAGGATGTCGAAGAAGTCGATGAAGGCGCTGCCCACCTTGATGGCGAACATGAACATCAGATACATCACCAGCAGGAAGAAAGGGATGCCTATCCAGCGATTGAGCAGCACCCGATCCAGCCATTCGCTCTGGGCGGCGTTGAGCTTGCCCCGCTGCTGGCAGGCCTGCTGACACCATAGGTGGATGTGGCCGTAACGCACGTCCGCCAGCTGCAAGTCGATATCCTGCTGGCGCTGGGCACGGCTCACCAGGTTGGCAGCCGCCGTTTGCTGACCGGGCAGCAGGGTCTCTGCCATCACGGGATCTTCTTCGAGCAGGCGCAGGGCCCGGCCACGGCTCGCCAGAGGATGGGGGGCAAGCAGGCTCTCCAGTTCGGCGATGTCCGCCTCCAGGCCCTGGCCGTAATCGAGATGCAGCGCCGTCTGGGGCACGCCGATGAAATCATCGAGGCGGGCCTTGAGGGCCCGCACCTGACCCGGGTTGTGGGCCGAAAGCGACACCACGGGGCAGCCGAGCCGGGCACTGAGCAGCGTCTCGTCAACAGTGATACGCCGTTTTTCCAGCAGATCCATCTTGTTGAGCACCACCAGCATGGGCAGGCCCAGCTCACGCAGTTGCAAGGTCAGATAGAGGGAGCGCTCCAGGCTGGCGGCATCGATGACGTTGAGCAGCAAGTCCGGGCGCTGGCCCTGCACGAAACGACTGGCAATCTGCTCATCCAGGCTGGCATCTTGCGCCGCCAGGCTATAGATGCCGGGCAAGTCGGTCAGCCGATAATCCTGCTCCCCTGCGCTAAAGCTACCCATCTTCTTGTCGACCGTGACCCCGCTCCAGTTGCCCACCTGCTGACGGGCGCCGGTGAGGGCATTGAACAGCGAGGTCTTGCCGCTGTTGGGATTGCCCACTGTGACTAGGTTGACGCTCATAGGGACTCCACCTCAATCTGATTGGCCAGACTCTTTTGCACCGAGAGGCAGATGCCCTGGCACTGAACCTGAAGCGGATCTCCCAGGGGAGCAAAACGCAGCAGGGTCACCTCCGATTGAGGCAGGAGCCCCATCACCATCAGCTTGCGGCGCAGGCTGCGATCGAGTGCATTCAAATCTTTGATGCGAGCGCTCTGCCCCGGTGATAACTGCGTGAGAACCATGGCCAACCCCTAGGTAGAAACTGTGATGAGTCTAAACAAGAACAATTCTCTTTTCTGTGGCCATTATAAGCTGTGACCTGCGCAATAATTTGCGTAAAATCAAACTTCGCTTAGCTAGTTGCAGAGTTCACCATGCATCAGGACAACAACAGCCGTCTGGTTTTCAGCACGGACGGCGGCGTCATCGCCCCCAGCACCCAGGCCAGCCCGGCCTCCCCCTTCCCCGCCGATGGCGTGGTGCGTATTCGCCGCGAGACCAAGGGGCGCAAGGGCGCCGGCGTCATCACCATTCATGGGGTCCCGGAGGGACAGCAAAAAACCATTGCCACTTTGCTCAAGAAAAAGTGCGGTACCGGCGGCGGCTTGAAGGAGGGGATCATCGAGATCCAGGGCGACAAGCGCGATCTCATCCGCAGCGAGCTGGAAAAGGCGGGCTTCACCGTCAAGCAGGTCGGCGGCTAAGGCCGAGACTCACAGGTTTCCCGATAGCAGAGCGCCGGATGTGCGCTTTGCCAGCCAGTCGCCCTCCTCAGGCACCCACCTTGGCCAACCTCTTGTAATTAGCGGGCATCTTTCCTAGAATGCCCGCTCCCATCGAGGGGGAGTAGTCGCTGACGGGCTAAAAAGCCCGCAGACTCTGATCAACATACTTGGTGCAAACTCACCATGGTCAGCGTGATCCGCAACGAGCAATGCCGGATTTGACAAGACCTTTGACGGGCCAGTGCCAATACCGGGGACGGATGGCGCAGGCTTGTCTTTGGTTTATAACAATTCCGTCCCCCGGTATCTTTATGGAAGCCCTGTTAACCTCCACCCTGAGCGTGGCCGTCGCCGAAATAGGCGATAAGACCCAACTGCTCGCACTCCTGCTGATCTGTCGCTTTCGCAAGCCCTGGCCCATCATTGCCGGCATGTTTGCCGCGACCCTGCTCAACCATGCGGGTGCCGCCTGGATTGGTGAGATGATCAGTCGCTGGCTCGACCCCAAACTGATGACCTATCTGGTTGCGGGAGCCTTTATCGCCATGGCGGTCTGGATCCTGGTACCGGACAAGATGGATGATGAAGATAGCAAGCTCGACAAATACGGCCCCTTCCTCGCCACCTTTGTGCTCTTCTTTATCGCCGAGATTGGCGACAAGACCCAGATAGCCACAGTGTTGCTGGCGGCCAAATATGACTCGCTCGTGCAAGTCATCACCGGCACCACCCTCGGCATGATGCTGGCCAACGTGCCCGTGGTGTTGCTCGGCAAGCTCGGCGCCGACAAGCTGCCACTCAAAAGCATCCGGATTGGCTGCGCCATCCTGTTTATCATTCTGGGGATCAGCACTCTCATTGTCACCGCCTGATAGCCGAAGGCCACCCCGAGTCGCCCTTGCATGAATGGAGTCAGGCCCCGTCACTTGTGATGGGGCCTGCGTTTTTCACGGGGCCAGCCTGCCCTTGCCATACAGGCAGAGCCAGCACTCCAACCTCGCTCCACCCCTATCCCTGCTTGCCCCTCCCTGACGGGTGCTGGCGCCCCTCGCCGGGTTCAGAAATCGCTCTCCCCGGCCCCGCAACCCGGCATTGTGTTGGCGCCCCTGCCCTATGCCATAATGGGGCACTTTATTCGGAGCCATGCCATGCACCGCCACTCCCGCCGTCCCCTGCTCGACTGGGTCAAGCGAGGCCACCTCGCACCAGCACAGCTGCCCGAGGCCCTCCGTCTGGCCGACTTGCCCCCCGCCCCCCACGCTGGCAGGGATTGTTCGACCGCCTCTTGCTGCTGCTCGGTTGCCTCTGCCTTGGCGCCGGTCTCATCTTCTTTGTCGCCTTCAACTGGCAGGCATTGGGGCGACTGCCGCGCCTGGGCCTGGTCGAGCTGCCCCTGCTCGCCATGATGCTGGTGCTGTGGCGCGTCCGGCTCAGTGACGGTGCCCGTCAGGGGCTGCTCTGCTTGTGCGCCCTCAATCTCGGCGCCCTGCTCGCCCTGGTTGGCCAAACCTATCAGACCGGGGCCGATCCCTGGCAGCTGTTTGCGCTCTGGGCCATGCTGCTGCTGCCCTGGGCCCTGCTCGGCAAGAGTCCTCTGCTCTGGGCCTTCAGCTGGCTGCTGGCCCAGCTCGCCCTGGTGCTCTACTGGCGACTCGGTCTGTTCGCCTTGTTCTTCTCCTTCGATGAGGAGGGGCTGGCCTGGTGCCTCACCCTGCTCAACGCTCTGCTCTGGGGGCTGCTCTGGGGCTTGCCTGCCCGCTACAAGGTGATGCCCGCTTATCTGCCCGCGCTGATGGCCGGGCTTGGGGTCACCCTGCTCGCCCTGCTCGCCCTGTTCGACGCCGCCTCTGCCTGGATTTGGCCGGTCTGGCTACTCTGGCTCGGCGCCGCCTATGGCTGCTGGCACCACAGCTTCATCACCGGGCTCGCCATGGGATGCCTCAGCGTCATCGTCGTCTTGCTGGCGGCACTCGGCAAATGGATGGAGCCGGATGTGAATGGCTTCTTGCTGCTTAGCCTCATCGCCATTGGCCTGTCGGTGGCCGCGAGCCGCTGGCTGCAACAACAAAGAGGTCACCATGCTGCCAATCAGTAACCAGGGGGCCTCGGCCCGTGCCGTTTTCCTAGCTTGCCGGAGCCACCATGCCCTCACAGCCTGAACTCTGGCAGATCCTGCGCTCGGCCAAGCTGGTCGAGGGGGATGAACCCCGGGATAACGAGCCCCACTGGGCCAATCGCTTCATGCTGGGGGTGGTTGGCTGGCTCGCCGCCCTCTTCTTGCTGTTTTTCCTCTTTTTGAGCGTTGGCGATGTGATAGACAGCCCGGATCATGCCCTGGCCCTTGGCGCGACTCTGCTTGCCATGGCCCTGTTGCTCAACCGCAGTGCCCGCAGCGGCGATCTCTGGGATCAGTTTGTGCTGGCCCTGACCCTGGCGGCGGATGCCTGGCTGCTCTATGGCCTGATCGATCGGATGGACGTGCACGCTGTTGGCGCCTGGGCCGGGCTCTCGGGGTTGGCATTCGCCATCGCCTTCTGCTTTGAACATTGGCTGATCCGGCTGTTTCACACCTTGGTCGCCGCCCTGCTGCTGACCCTGGCGCTCGCCTGCCTCGGTTTGCAGATCCTGGCCTTGCCGCTGGTGATGGGGCTGCTCTGCGCCTGCTGGCTCTGGGCACAGCGCCGCCCTCATCAGCATGAACGGTTCGAGGCCATGGCCTTTGGCCTGGCCCTCTCCTTGATCCTGCTTGGGCGCTTGCATCAGCCGCTGTTTGACGAGACCAACGTGCTCGAGGAGCTGGGGCAGTCGCGCCTGCCCCATTGGCTCAACCCGCTGCTGTGCGCGGCCCTGCTGCTCGCCCTGCTCCACCACCTGAAGCTGCCTCGCCGCCAGGGCCTCTTTGCCCTGCCCCTGGTGCTGCTGGCGGCCCTGATCCCCGGCATGGGGGCGGGCGCCCTGGTACTCCTGCTCGGCTTCTATGCCGGGAGTCTGGGCATGATGACCCTGGCCGCCCTGCTGCTGCTCGGTTTCGGCTCTCTCTATTACTACGATCTGGCGCTGCCGCTGATGACCAAATCCTGGCTGCTGCTCGGCTCTGGCACCGCCCTCTTGCTGGTGCGCACCCTGTTGCTGCGTCTTGGGAGACACTCATGAGAACCCTCGCCATCTTGCTCTGTGGCCTCGCCATCTTGCTGGGCGTCAACGCCCAGGTCTGGCGTTTCGAGCATGCCATCGACAGCGGCGAACCCGTGTTGCTGCGTCTGGCCCCTGTGGATCCCCGCTCCCTGATGCAGGGCGACTATATGCGGCTCAACTACGAGATAGCCCGCCAATGGGCCCAGGCTCACCCACTGCAACCGGCGGGCAGCAGCCAGCTGGTGATCCGGCTAGACAACCAAGGCGTGGCCCACTGGCAGCCGCACGGGGAGGTTGGGAAACTGGCGCCGGACGAACGGCTGCTCAACCTCGTTCATCGGGAGGGCAGCGTCAAAGTCGGGCCAAACGCCTACTTCTTCGAGGAGGGACAAGGGGAGGCGCTGACCGGGGCGGCCTATGGCGAGTTTCGCCTGCAGCCCGATGGCAGCAGCCTGTTGCTAGGTTTGCGCGATGCGCAGTTACGCCCGCTGGGAGCGACCCGCGGCCGCTGGTGAGCCCCATGGCGAGGGGCCATGGCTGGCGAAATCCTGCTAGTTGGCGACACTCAAGGTTGACCCGGGCGTACAGGAGAAGGCCGCATGAGAGCATGGACCCCCACATTCAGTCTGCCGTTGATCGTTGCCATGCTCGCCGTACCGGCCTGGGCCGCCACGCCGCTGGCGGGCCTGCATTACTTGAGCGAAGAGTACCGCCCCTACAACTACCTAGATGAGACGGGCCAGCCTGCGGGCCTCGCGGTCGAACTGCTGCAACGGGTCTGGCAACAGACCGCAACGCCGCCCCAGCCTATCGCCATCATGCCCTGGGCCCGGGGTTACTACCTGCTGACCCAGAAACCCAATGTGGTGCTCTTCTCCACCGCCCGTACCGAGGCGCGGGATCCGCTGTTCAAATGGGCCTGCCCCATCGGCTACGCCGAGATCGTCTTGCTGGGTCTGACCCGGCGCGCGATCACCATCAACAAGCTCGAAGATGCCCAGCAGTACAACATAGGGGCGGTGCGGGCCGATGTGGGGGAGCAGCTGCTGCTCAACAACGGCTTTGACGAACAGAAGGTGATGAGTGCCAACCGCCTGGGTCAGGCCATCAAAATGCTCGACTCGGGCCGGGTCGATCTGGTGTCGACCAACAAGACCACCGTCATGAGTCTGCTGAGCAGCCCGGACGCGGATCCAGCCCGCTATCAGGTGCGCTGGGTGCTGAGCTCGGAGCAGTTCTGCTACGCCTTTAGCCAGGGGGTCGATGATGCGGTGGTCAAGACCTTCCAAAATGGCCTGACCCAAGTGTTGGCCAGCAGCGAATTTCAGCAGATCCAGCGCAAGTACTTCCCCACCCCCTGATCCCTTCTTCAGCACGGCCTCGCCAGAGGTCGCGGCTCACAGCCTCCCATGTCGCCGACCAGGATTGCCCCTGACGTGCCCCCCGAGCCCCCTCGCCTTGCACCGCAAGACATGTCGTCATCTTTCGCCTTCAACCAGCCCCTGCCCGCCCCCTCATCCATGGTCGCATTGGCACCCGTCACTGGGCCGTTCAGCCAACGATTTCCCCCTCAGGCCACCCCGGCTTGCGAGATAGAAAGGGACCTGGATGGCCCGAAGTTTGAAGCAGCGCAAGAAAACCAGTTATTTCCGGCCGGGATCGCCGCAATGCCGTGACTCCTGCCTCGCGGGATCCATAAAATGGCCATGGGTGCCTGTTGGCCCTCTTTTTATCCAGGGTCAGCGCACTGTGGCAGCGACAAGCCAGGGGCGGTAGCGTGTTTGGCGGATGCGGCCCCCACGCCGCAGGGCGCCGATCAGCCAAACGCATGGCACCAAGCGCCCCGCGCAATACCCAGCGCCCTTGTATCGCATAGAGTGCCAAGTCGGCGGCAAACCAGGGGGCCAATCAGCGAAGCGCATGGCACCTCCATTGCGCCAATGCATTCATCTCACCAGATCAGGATCAACATGCATTACCTAATCAAACCCTTGATGGGCATCGCCCTCTGTACCCTGCTGACGGCCTGCGGCGACGACAAGCCCACGGGTAAGGCGTGTCTGGGGGAGAACAGTGATTCACTGGTGGAGAACATGCAGGCGCAGTGCAAGGCTGGGGATGCCATTGCGACCAAGCACCCGGCCTACTTTTGCGATTTCAATTACGCCATTGCCTATAACGACTACAACTCGGCATTCTGCATCTATGCCGGGGCCTTGAAGGGGGAGAGAACAAAGCTGAAATAAGCTGTGTCGCGGGCCCTCATCGCGGGACCAGTGGGGAAAGGGCGTACTTGTCCGCCCAAGGCATCCGCTGCCGGGTTGGCGAAACGAGCCTCCGAGCCTCCCAGCGGGGTTATTTGACCCGCATCAGGCGATGGCTGACATCCCCGAGCTCAAGCTGGATCACCTGGGAGCGCTGCATCTCATTGACCCGTTGCAGCAGCTCGGCGCTGTAGCCCTTGCGGTGCATCCACTGCATCGGCTCCTCGAAGCTGTCTTCATTGACGATGAAGGTGTCTGTGTAGGCATCCTTGATGATGCTCACCACCCAGATGCGCTGCTGGAACTCACAGAGCTCGGCCACCCTGGCCGCGAGCCAGCGCCCTGCCTGCATAATTTTGTTGTTACTGCTTACTGACTGGTTTGCCATGGTTGATTGGGCTCGCTCTGGATGGAGTTGAGCATCCTAGCATCCGGGGGATAAGGCTCCAAGCAACGGGAGAGTTCCCCCTCCCCTTCGGCGTTGGGGGAAATACGCACGTAGGGTGCCAATAAGCGGAGCGCATTGCACCACGGTAACAATTCCCTCTCCCCTTGCGGGAGCAAGGTAGGGTGCCAATAAGCGCAGCGCAGCGCATTGCACCGGCAACTTATTGGCATGGCTTCGCCATGCAGGACACGAGGGCCCTGCCCTCGACGGGGTTTCGCCGCCGCTGCGCGGCTTGGCGAGTGACTTTGGAAAGACCCGCTCTCTTTGGCAAATAACACCAAAGGTCTTATCCCCCACTTGTTCGCCCTCCTACGTCGGGTTCCCTCGGTTCACCTGTTTGTCCTACGGCACGCGCCGATGGGCTTTGACCTCCACCATCCCTGGCGTCGGTCAAAGTCCGCTGCGGACATCCTTGTCCTTGCGCCAAACCGGGCCGAGCGTTGCTCGGCCAATTCCGGTTTGGCCCCTGGCCCAGCGGCGCTCGCTCGGCGTCCTGCCTCGCGGCCTGGACAAACGGGCTCACCTCGGCGAACAACAGGGGGCAACCCCGTACCTTCAGCCCCGAGGCAAGTTAAAAGTACCCTGTGCTATTCGGGGCAACGATCTGGAGAGTTGTTATCTCTGAACCGGCCCTTGCCAGCCCTATGGCGAGACCAAATTGTCACCCCTATGCAACAAGCGCCATCGACATGGTTTCATAGAAAAAATCATTATGAGTACAACGGCAAGCGGTACATATCCCTATCGGGGAGCGGTTTTATAATGAAGGACCGATAGTGAATGCTTTGTAGTGATAGCCACCTTATTTCTCGAACGTCTGATTACGCTTCACTAATCTAATCTATAGCCCGTTTATTGAAAAACTGAAAAGGATAACGAATAAATGGCAGTTCCAGATAAATACAGACATCGTAATGCATATCACTTTACATCGATAGAGAATCTTGAATCCATTATTGATAACGGACTTTATTCAACAAATCAGAAGAATGCTCGGAACATAAACCATGTAAACGTTGCAGAGGAAGGTATACAGAGGCGTCGGGCACAGATGCAAGTGCCCGGTGCGGGGGGTCGTGTCGTACATGATTATGTGCCATTTTATTTTGCTAAGAAAACACCAATGCAGTTGGCTGTTTTTCATAAAAAAAATGTGGATCAGCAGTTCATTATCTACTTTTCAGTTCCTATATTTCTGCTTGAAGCAAGACTAGGCGCATATTTTACCAACGCATCAGCGAACACAGTGATTCCGCCGACCTTTCATTCTGGAAATAATAATGCAGAGCAGCTTGATACATTGGATTGGCAAACTATCGACTGCAATGGATGGAGTTATATTGACGAGAATCAGAAACATCGAAAGATGGCAGAACTTTTGCTACCAGACCATGTGCATCTGAATGAAGTCAATCAGATTATAACATGGAACAAATATATATCAGAACAGGTAAGACTGATTTTTAGAAATAAAGGCGTTGCCGCACCAAATGTTGTAGAGGGTGGTGGAGAACATTATTATTGTCAGCCAGGAAACTGGAGTTGCTCTTTGGTGACAGGTCCTATTGTCCTCAAGAGTTTATTCGAACAGGTCGTTACTGATGTAGATTCTCATCCAAGACAAGGGATACCTAAATTCCAGAGTTTAGGGCATGCCTTGCATGCTGTTCGAACCAACTTCGGAGCAATAAAGGAACTAGAGGATATTAATGGTTTGATTGCAAACTACGGTCCTCATCGTGGAGATGTTGGCGCTCATAGTAGGCGTGTTGCCGATCTTATTAAGAACTCTCATGAGTACCACCAGTTAGATGCTACTCATCGTGAGATCTTGGAGCTGGCCGCCTACCTACATGATATAGGCAAAGGGCCAAAAACTCGCTGGCCCAATAACATTATGAATAAAGCTGATGAGGAACATCCTAGAAAGTCCCTGCCCATGTTGAAACGAATTTTGACGGAGGATTTACCCGTCTTGCCTACCGATCTAGTTCGGAAGATTGTGATGCTGGTTACCTATGATGACTTATTGGGTGAAATCGTGGCTAAAGGGAGGAACAAAAGCCAATTATTCGATATAGTAACCTCTCCAGAAGACATCCATATGTTGGTGGCTCTGAGCAAGGCTGACATTGGTTCTTTTAATAATATTTGGTTGATGCAAGTCTCTGGTGAAATTGATAACCTGAGGAATGAAGCGCTCCAAAATTTGCAAGGTAACGGTTCATGATTGAATTTGTATCAGGAGATTTTTTCGAATTTGATGCCGACATTATGGTCAACACCGTTAACTGTGTAGGCGTAATGGGCGCGGGGGTCGCGCTTGCATTTAAGAAGCGATTCCCCGAAATGTTCAATGACTACGTAGTACAATGCAGCTCAGGAATTATTCGACCAGGTTCGCCTTCAGTCTGGATTCAAAAAGACATGATCTCGAAGGAAATAGAGATAATAAACTTCCCTACAAAGGATCACTGGAAGAAACCATCTGAATATCATTACATTGATGATGGGTTGAAATGGCTTTCCACTTACCTAGAAAATAAAAGTGGAAAAGTGGTTACACTCCCAGCATTAGGCTGTGGTCATGGAGGATTAGATTGGAATAGAGTACGAGACATGATTAGTGACAGGTTGGAAAATTCACCTGCACACATATACGTATTTGAGCCTTATGATTCAATTAAGGCTGGTCTTGTCGAAACAACATTATCTGATTACGAGAGACTTCTTAATCCAGTGGAAGCCGGCGTTATAAAAAATTCGACCGATGAATATCCGAAAAACTTGCAACACTATACAAAAAAAGATTTATATTACTATCCCAAAAATAAAAGAAAATTTACGTACGACTTTTCCATTATCTGTAGTACTAAGCCAAAGGAAAGTGAAATTAACACTGTACGTAACTTCATTGAATTTTGTGTTCAGGAAAAACACAGTGTTTTGTTAGGTGGAACTGCTTTTGAGAAAAAATTAGCTTTTGAATTTTCTGCTAAAGGCTTAGTCTGTGGATGTTTCCTGCCATCTGGATTCTATGAATCTGTAAAAAAAATATCGTCAGTAAAGCAACAGAAAAAACCAAACTTGCTTTCAATTGGCAATCCTGTAGTAGGTTTTGATAAAAAGGAATTCCTGCCTTCTGTTTTTGCGAGAATGCATATTTCTAATAAAATTATATTTTTCTCCAGTAAGATTAATTGGTTACAAAAGCATAAGAGAAAAATTACTTGGTCATCACTAGATACATATTATTATGTATCCGAAAACAGCTCTCCCGAAGATGAAGCTGCTGCATTAGAAATTGGAGCAAAGCGATTTAACTTTTATCTTCAGCTACGTAACTATTTTGAATGAACTCAATCATGACATGTAAAGTTTTTTATAAAATCCATCACGAACCACAAATAAAAACTGCAGCCCTGATCTGCGGTTTTTATTTCTATTTCCCTGACACATTTTAACTCAAGCCAAAACCCTATTTCCCCACCCCCTTGCTCTACCTTCCCCTTTCAGCGAAAAAGGCAGTCAACATGCAAGCTAAAGCCACGGGCGGGAACGGTATTGGTTCCCCCTGCAAACCGCCGAGTCGAGTTCAACGGGTCAGGAGCGCCATCAGGGATGATGGCGCAGCCGCAGTCGGCATAGGGGCCAAATCGGATCAGGGCGAGCACTGCTCGACCCCGATTTGGCGCGAGAACAGGGAAGTTCGAAGCGGGCTTTGACCGAAGCCAGGGATGGCGTAGACCAAAGTGCCGTCTGCGGCGCTCCGTCCGCTCCATTGGACGAGACGGGGAATGACGTTAGCTCCCCTCACCCTGGCCCTCTCCCCCAAGGGGCGAGGGGATCTGACCGAAGGATGCCGTGGCTTCACGGCAGGGCACAATCAAAAACCGCAGCCTTGAGCTGCGGTTTTTATTTCTATTCCCCAAACACGCTTTGACCCAAGCCAAAGCCCTATTTCGCCAACCCCTTGCACTGAGCTGCCCCTGCGGCGGGATAGGCGGCGAGCGTATCAACGAGGGCGGCGCGCAGGCTGCCGGATTGGCAGAAATCGCAGCTGCCGCCAGCATCGATGTCGGTGATGCGGGCGCCTTGGGGCCCCTCCTTCACCTGATAGGTGCTGACAAAACGGTAGGTGCCGCTGGTGGCGTCGAGCGGGGTGCCCGGCTCGCCAAAGGTGAAGCGCACCTTGACCTTGCTCTCCCCCTGATGGCCCGGGATCGGGCTGGACGAGAGGATCTGCGAGCCCAGCAGATGATCCCAGGCGTTGGGCAGGAAGGGGTTGCCCTCAACAAAGGGGGGCTTCTCGTCCGGGGTTTCGCGAGTGGCTATCTCCCGCGCTTTGGAGGCGGCATTGAGCAGGCAGAGCAGCTCGGGGGAGACGATGTTGGGCAACGCACCGCCCAGGTCTGCCTGATAGAGGCCGCTCGGTTTGACGCTGCGCTCCCAGACCAGAAACTCGGCCACCTTGGCGCGGGCACTGGCCGTCGGTTCCAGCACTCCGCTGGTGGCGGTGCCGGCATGGGCCGGAACAGACAAGGCAAACGCCAGCAAGGGCCAGCCAGGTATCTTCATGGTGCCATCTTCCTTATGTTCGATTGCATGGACGGAGCGCCCTGAAAAAAAAAACGCGCAGCCCAAGGGCTGCGCTCTGCGTCAGGTCATCAACCGGCGAGCCTCAGGCGCGGCGCCAGCTGGTCTTGCCGGCGCTGTCTTCCAGCACGATTCCCATCTCGGTGAGACGATTTCGCGCGGCATCTGCGGCAGCCCAGTTCTTGTCGGCGCGGGCCTGGTTACGCTGGGCGATCAGTTGCTCAATCTCGGCAACCTCTTCGTCCGCTTCACCACCCTTCAAGAAGGCATCCGGGTCTTGTTGCAAAATGCCGAGCACGGCGCCCAGTTCGCGCAGACGGGCACCCAGGCCTGCGGCCACGCTCATGTCTTCGGCCTTCTGGCGGTTGATCTCGCGCACCAGATCGAACAGGGCAGAGTAGGCTTCCGGGGTGTTGAAGTCGTCGTCCATGGCATCAACAAAGCGGGCCACCTGCTCGTCGCCACCGGCGGCGGCGGCGACCGGCAGGTCGCGCAGGGCGGTGTACATGCGCTCCAGGGCGGCGCGGGCCTGTTTGAGGTTATCTTCCGAGTAGTTGAGCTGGCTGCGGTAGTGGCCGGACATCAGGAAGTAACGCACGCTCTCGGCGTCATAGTGGGCCAGCACATCGCGGATGGTGAAGAAGTTGCCGAGGGATTTGGACATCTTCTCTTTGTCCACCATCACCATGCCGCTGTGCATCCAGGTGTTGACGTACTCGCCCTCGTGGGCGCAGCAGGACTGGGCGATCTCGTTCTCGTGGTGGGGGAACTGCAAGTCAGAGCCGCCGCCGTGGATGTCGAAGTGGTTGCCAAGGTGCTTGGAGTTCATGGCGGAGCACTCGATGTGCCAGCCGGGACGACCCGGGCCCCAGGGGCTCTCCCAGGTCGGCTCGCCGGGCTTGGACATCTTCCACAGCACGAAGTCCAGGGGGTTGCGTTTGGCATCGACCACGTCGACCCGGGCACCGGCTTGCAGCTGATCGAGATCCTGACCCGAGAGACGACCGTAGTCGGCGTAGGAGTTGACGATGAACATGACGTCGCCGTTGTCGGCCACGTAGGCGTGATCCCGGGCGATCAATGCTTCGACCATGTCGATGATTTCGGGGATGTGCTGGGTGGCGCGGGGCTCTACGTCCGGGCGCACCATGCCGAGGGCATCAAAATCCTGGTGCATGTCACCGATCAGGCGATCGGTCAGGTCGTCACAAGTCACCTGGGTCTCGGCGGCGCGCTTGATGATCTTGTCATCCACGTCGGTGACGTTGCGCACATAGTTGAGCTGGTAGCCGCTGTAGCGCAGGTAACGGGCCACCACGTCGAAGGCGACGAAGGTGCGACCATGGCCGATGTGACAGTGATCATAGATAGTGACACCACACACATACATGCCCACCTTGCCGGTGTGGATGGGTTTGAATTCTTCTTTTTGACGAGTGAGTGTGTTGTATATCTTCAGCATCGATGAACCACTGCCTGTGAGTGAAATGGTCTGCCATTCTAACCGCATCCCCGTCAGAAAACGAGCCGAGGCCCGGCGCGCGCCTGGCCTTTTTGCCCCGTTCAGCCTGCTTTTTCGCCAATTGACGGCCATGTCGGCGAAGAACCGGCCAAAAGGAGCATATGGCCTGGGCGCGCCCCCAAGATTGACGCAGGCTTGTGCAATGAGAGCGCCCTTGCGGCTTTGCCCGGGGGCTGCGATAGGCTAGAATTGCGGCCACTATTTTTGCCCCTAGATGAAAGCTTGCCTGTGACTGCCTCCGGGCCCGGTCACATGCCCAATGTTTCACCCGACAGAATAAAGGACATATCATGGTTACTCTGCACACCAACCACGGCGACATCACCCTCACCCTGAACGCCGAAAAAGCCCCCCAAACCGTGGCCAACTTCCTGCAATACTGCCGTGATGGTCACTACGACAACACCATCTTCCATCGCGTCATCGACGGCTTCATGATCCAGGGCGGTGGCTACGCCGCCGGTTTTGACGAGAAAGAGACTCGCGCCCCCATCAAGAACGAAGCGGCCAACGGTCTGTCCAACAAGGTCGGCACCATCGCCATGGCCCGCACCTCCGAGCCGCACTCCGCCAGCGCCCAGTTCTTCATCAACGTCAGCAACAACGACTTCCTCGATTTCAAATCCGCCACCACCCAGGGCTTTGGCTACTGCGTATTTGGTGAAGTGACCGCCGGCATGGACGTGGTCAACAAGATCAAGGGCGTCAAGACCGGCAACTCCGGCCGTATGCATCAAGACGTGCCGGTAGAAGATGTGGTCATCACCAAGGTCACCCTTGCTGACTGATTGCTGCCTTTTGCGCGATGACATCACTGCGGCTTTGGCCGCAGTTTTTCCATCTGCGCGCGGCCAATCTGGCGCTGACTGGCGCCGCATCGATTATCTGGCGCTCGGCAATGACCGCCAGCGATCGGCCCATGCCCTGCTGGCCGAACGTGGCCTCTGGCCAGCCTTGCAGACCATCTGCCAAGACGTGGCCCTGGTCAGCACCCTGACCATCGGTCTGGACAGGCCCGGCAGCGACCTCGATGTGATTTGCCAGCATCCGGATCCGGCCAGCCTTGCCACCCGCCTCGCCGCACAGGGTTGGCATGGCCGCGACATCTGGCTGCTGGAGCAGCACCTCATCGGCCCAGACGGCCAATCCTGGCCCATCGAGCTCTATGTCACGCCCCGGCCCATTGAATCTTTGCACGGTTGGCGTCATCTCAGCCTGATGGCGGCGCTGCTTGAGCACTTGGGCATCGACTTCTACCGCGCCGTGCTGGCGCTGCGATTGGCGCAGGGGCTCAAGGGGGAAGCGGCCATCTGTCAGCTGCTGGCGCTGCCGGGCGATCCCTATCAAGGGTTGCTGGCGCTGGAAGGGAGTGACCTTGGCTTGTTACACTGGCCCTCGCCTTGATACCCGGGAGCTGACACTCCTTTTTCAATCCTTTACCCGGCGTTTCGCCATGACCTTCACCAATAGGGCCCCATGAGCACCCTCTTTATCAGCGATCTTCATCTTTGCAGCGCCCGCCCCGACATGACGGCGGCCCTGATCCAGTTTCTGCAACAGGAGGCACCGGGGGCCGATGCCCTCTATGTACTCGGCGATCTGTTCGAGTTCTGGATTGGCGACGACGATCCCTGCCCGCTCCACAACCAGGTGGCCGATGCCTTCCTGGCCCTGAGCAAACGCGGTGTGCCGCTCTATTTCATCCACGGCAATCGCGATTTCTTGCTCGGCAAGGGCTTTGCCAAACGGGCTGGCATGATGCTGCTGCCCGATCCCTGCATCATCGATCTCTACGGCACCCGTACCCTGCTCAGCCACGGCGATCTGCTCTGCACCGAGGACCTCGATTATCAGAAGTTTCGCCGCATCACCCAGCTATCGTGGCTACGTTGGCTCTTTCTGCGCCTGCCCCTGGCGCGCAGACGCAAGATAGCGGGCAAGCTGCGGGGCCAGAGCCAGCAGCAAAACAGCCATAAGCCCCAGACCATCATGGATGTCACCGAGCAAGCCGTCGCGGACATGATGAAGGCCCACGACTGCCAGTTGCTGATCCACGGTCACACCCACAGGCCCGCCATTCACGATTTTCGCCTCGGCAAACGCAGCGCCCGCCGCATCGTGCTGGGAGACTGGTTCGAGCAGGGATCTATCCTGGTGTGCAAGCCCAGTGGCCAGCATCTCGAACAGCGCTCCCTGCCACATCAAACCCCATGATCTAAGCTGTTAACGGCCCATGAGTCCGACGATTGCTGGCTCATGCCCCGCTGGGGAGCTGTGATCAGGTGACATTTGGGCCTATAGTCTCACTTCCAAACATTGATGAGGATTTTGTCATGGGATTCTTCTCCTGGATTGTGCTGGGTCTGATCGTGGGCATACTGGCCAAGTGGATCATGCCGGGCAAAGATGGCGGCGGTTTTATCATGACGGTGGTACTGGGGGTGGTCGGTGCCATGGTCGGGGGCTACGTCAGCACCCTGCTCGGCATGGGCACTGTGACTGGCTTCAACCTCCCCAGCCTGGTCATCGCCGTGGTCGGCGCGCTGCTGGTGCTCTTTGTCTACAAGAAGATGGCCAACTGAGCCGACAGGCTATGGCAGGTAAAAAGGGCGCCCCGGGGCGCCCTTTTTATTGGCAGGTCACTGTGCTCAACGGCGGCAGGTGGCGAAGATGTCCAGCACGGGATCGTAGACTCTGGTGCTGATGCCGAGCAGCCCCAGCACCGAGTGGAACAGGTTGTCCTGGGAGTAGCGTTTGCTGGCCGCGGCTTGCTTGAGGCACCCCATGTCGATCCCCTTGTGAGCCAGGAATCCCGGCGAGAGCCAGCTCAACATCGGTACCTTGGTCTGATCGTCCGGTGCGAACTTGTAGGGGGTACCGTGCAGATAGAGGCCCATGGCGCCGAGCGACTCGCCATGATCGGACAGATAGATCAGGCCCACGTTGTAATCCTGCTCATAGTGCTTGAGCTTGGCAATCAACTTGGCAACCACATAGTCGGTATAGCGAATGGTATTGTCATAGGTGTTGAGCAGCTCTTCATTGCTGCAGTTCTCTATGTCGCTACGGGGGCAATCTGGGGTAAAGAAACGCTGTGCGTCGGGATAACGCAGATAATAGGTGGGGCCATGGCTGCCGATGAGATGAAATCCTATCAGTTTGTCCTCCTTCATCTGTGCTATCTCCTGATCGAGATTTTTGAGCAGCACTTCGTCGAAACAGGTCTCACCACGGCAGAAGTCCGGATTTAGCTTGGGATCTGCCACCATGTTCGGCACCCGATCGCAAACCCCTTTGCAGCCGCCGTCATTCTCCTTCCAAAACACGGAGACCCCGGCGTGCTGAACCACATCAAGCAGCCCTTCGCTATTGCTCGCCTTGCTGCCGTCAAAGGTCTTGCGGGTCATGTTCGAGAACATGCAGGGCACTGACACGGCGGTTGCCGTGCCGCAAGAACTCACATGGCGAAAAGAGACCAGCCCGGGTTCTTGCTCGGTGAAGGGGTTGGTCGGCCTGTCGTAGCCATTGAGCGCAAAATTGCTGCTGCGCGCCGTCTCCCCGATTACCAGAAACAGGAGGGTCGGCTTGTCACCCCGGGCGACCTGGCGGGCATCCTCACCTAGGGTGGCAAAGGGTACTCGCTTGGTGAGATAGGTATTTTTCACATATTTGAAGGTGCCATAGACGAAGTTGGCCGGCACTATCTCGCGATTCAAGGTGGGGTTGTTGCGTCCCACAGAGGCGTAATCCTGGTAGTAAAGTGCCGCCACCCCGGCGACCAGCACCAGGGAGATGGTCATCGACAACAGTCGCTGCCCCAGACCACGCCACCCGCTGGCCGGATAGATGATCTCAGTGCGCAGTAGCAGCAGTGAAGGCACCACACCGGTCAGCAGCAACCAGAACAGCAGCGTCGGGTTGAGGTAGGCGCTCGCCTCCCCGGGGTTGGTTTCGAAAATGTTCTGGATCATTCCGTAGTCAAACAGCACCCGGTACCGGATCATCGCATAACTGGCGAGGGAACCGAGCAGAAACATCAACACAAAGAAGGGCTTGAGCAGATACTTGAACGAGAAGGGCATGAACACGACATTCAGGGCTGCCACCAATACCAGCGGAATGGAGATGGCAAAGCCCAGCTTGAAGTGCTCCAGAGTGGATAAAATGGTATAGAAGTGGATCAAAATCGACCAATTCAAGATAAAGGCGAACGCGAAAGCCAATATCAATACCAGCTTAACAACACCAAATTTCAATTGCATTTATTGTCCCGATTGCCTGAAAAAACAAGTTAGTTATTGTTATTTATTGGAATTATCTATATTGGCCTTGCTAGGCGCATCCGGTTTGACATCCTGACACAAGGTCTCTTCCGGCACCCGCTTGCACCCCGTCACCATGGCACGGATAAGATCCCCCTTGGTCAATAGATCGGTGAAGACCACGGCCAGCACATGGATCAGAATGGCAAACTGCAAACCGTTGGCGAACAGACCATGGATCTCCTCCAGCAGATCATCGCCAAAGATAGACTCGTAGCGGGTCATGAGCCCGGTCACCACTGTCCCTATCAGCCCGACCAGCATGATGAGGATCATCAAGGAGCCCCCTGGGTTATGACCCAGATAATATGGATGCTCCCCTCGCTTCAAGGCGGCCAGATAACTCTTTACCCGCGTTGGGGTCGGCCACCACTGCCCAAATCTGGCATAGTGCCCCCCGACAAATCCCCAGATGATCCTGATCAGCAGCAGACCCGCCAGGGTGTAGCCAATGTATCTGTGATAGCGACCGCCCTCCTTGACCACAAAGAAGTTGAGCATGCAGAGCAGTACCGTGGCCCAATGGAAGAGCCGCACGACCCCGTCCCACACAAACACAAGTTGATTAGGTTTCATCACAGCATCCATACCTTGTCAGCGGATCCCTCCACCAACGGGAAGAGGGTACATTTGAAGCCAGCTAATTAATAATTATATTTTTACAATATGGGAGATAGCACCTCGTTGAGGGTGGCTTGGCGTCCTGATGACTCGGCAACCATGATGCCGGATGAGACTTAAGGAAAACTTAAGGCCCGCTCGCATCTTCGTCACCCTCGCCAATCAAGGGCTGCCCTCCCTGAGATCAGTAGCGATAACTCAGACCTATGCCGGTCGCCCCATCGGGCAACATGGTCGGAAACACGGCAAGCTCGGTCTGCTGGGGCGTGGTGATCAGATAGCTTAACCCCGAGGCGATGGCCGCCCCGGCTATCACGTCACGCCAGTAGTGCTGCTTGGCATCGACCCGTGACCAGCCCACGGCACTGGCGGCAATGATGGCCGGTACGCCGTACTGCCAACCGTAACGAAGTTGCAAATAGCTGGCGCCGCTGAACGCCAGCGCCGTATGGCCCGAAGGAAAGCTCTTGGCGCCGCCATTGGGGCGCGTGGCATCAACGGTATTTTTCAGGATCAGCACTGTCCCTTCGGTCGCGGCCGCCGAGTAACCGAGCTGACGCATCCCTTCATAGTCATCCTTGGACCAGGAGATGCCGAGCGCGGCCAGGGGAATGGCAAACTGGGCTATGTCGCCATAGGTTTCAAATGCACTGCTGGCCCAGGCGCCTTGGCACAGGGCTGCGCCAAGGCACAGCATCATCACTGTTCTTTTCATCCTTGATATTCCTTGTTGGCTTGGCGGTTCCGTCATTGAACCGGCCATTTTCATCTATGTTGTGTTCTTGGTCGCCATGCCCTGCGGATGGGATCGATATCGCTGGCCAATAGCGGGCTGCAGCCGGGTAGAGACTCGTCTGGTCGTTATTGAGAGGCTTTCAGGCCAGGCTCGCACCTGATCAAGGGATGAGGAGTGGAGGTCCTTGGGGGATGGGCGGCATCTTGCGGATATCGGAGGCGCCATGAGAGTGGCTGGCGATCGCGTTCAAAGGCGTCCATCGACAACCAGGCCGTGCTCCTGAGGCAGCCTTGATCCAGGAGACAGGCAGCATCCGAACAGAAACAGCTGTCTGGATCTGATCAGCCCGGCAGCCTGCGGCAAGAGGGCTATCACAAGCGGTATGATGAAAATCTGGCGTCATCGTCGGCAGCCCGTGTTTCTTGTTGATGCTGCTCACTATGCTCAAGCATTCTTAAGGGAGGCTTAAGACCCAAATAAATACATTCAGGCCTCAGCCATCCCACTGCCTGTCCAGCATGTCAGTTGGCCATAGGTCGCCTCCTGCCGGGTATGTTCCATCCCTATTGAGCCGATGAGGGGATGAACATCGTCCGGCTACGTTGCCGATTAAAAATCAAAACATTTAAAATCAAATGCTTGCTAAATGAATGGTGCAAAACCAGATAGTCGGCAAGGGATCTGACCGCCGTGGTGAGCCTGGCATCTGATCATCACGTTAATGCCCAGCCCAGCCAGAGCTGACCCCTGTCATACAACCCGAGGCTGTCGCTTCCACTGGCTATATCCACACGTTTATTACGGCTTGATCTATTTCTAGTTGAGGCGTCTAATAACTCCCTATGCAAACAAATGACTCACTTCCGCGCCGCCCCCGTGGCCGCCCTGCCCTCCACGGGCAATCCTATGCAGACACCCGTGACCTGCTGATCCGCCGTGGCATGGAGTTGCTGACCGAGCGGGGCATCAGTGCCACCTCCATAGATGAGGTGCTCAGATCCACCCAGATCCCCAAAGGCTCCTTCTATCACTACTTTGCCAACAAGAGTGAGTTCACCCTGGCGGTGATGGATGCTTATCACCGCTACTTCTGCGCCAAGCTGACCCGCTATCTGGGGGATGGCAGCCAACCCCCCCTGACCAGGCTCGCAACCTTCGTCGATAGCGCCTGCCGGGGTATGGAGAGGTTTGATTTCAAACGCGGTTGTCTCATCGGCAACCTGGGTCAAGAGGTCGTCCAGCTCGAACCTGCACTGCGTCTGCGCCTCGAGCAGATCCTCTGCGCCTGGGAGGCGCTGCTCGCGCAATCGCTCAAGGACGCCATGACCACGGGAGATCTGGCCGCAGAGACCGACTGCGCGGCCCTTGCTCATGTGTTCTGGATCGGTTGGGAGGGGGCTGTGCTGCGGGCAAGATTGGTGAGGAGCACCGAGCCCATGATCTCTTTCCTGCAATTTTTCATGAAGATAGCGACCTGATTTTTACCGTTTATTAATAACCAACGAGTCCAATTAAGGGAGTACACAGATGTTCAAGGGTATCCTGATTGAGAAAGATGAGGCGGGCTATCGCGCCACCTACCAGGCCATCGCCCAGGAGACGTTGCCCGAGGGGGATGTCACTGTGGCCGTTGAGTGGTCATCGCTCAATTACAAAGACTGCCTGGCACTGACGGGGGCATCCCCGGTGGTACGCAAGTTCCCCATGATCCCGGGGATCGACTTCGCGGGCACAGTACTGGAGAGCAGCCACCCCGATTGGCAGGCTGGCGACAAGGTGGTACTCAATGGCTGGGGAGTCGGTGAAACCCATTGCGGTGGGCTGGCCGAACAAGCCAGGGTCAAGGGAGAGTGGCTGGTTGCCCTGCCCCCTCGCTTCAGTGCCCGGGAGGCCATGGCCATTGGCACGGCCGGTTATACCGCCATGCTCTGCGTACTGGCGCTGGAAAAGCACGGCGTGACTCCGGGAGATGGCAGCATTCTGGTCACTGGCGCCAATGGCGGCGTTGGCAGTGTGGCCATTGCCCTGCTGGCCAAGCTGGGCTACCGAGTCGTCGCCTCCACCGGGCGTCTCGCCGAAGCGGATTACCTCAAGTCACTGGGCGCGGCAGAAGTGATCGACCGCAGCGAGCTGTCCGAACCGGGTCGCCCCCTTGGCAAGGAGCGCTGGGCTGGCGTCGTGGACACCGTGGGCAGCCACACCCTGGCCAATGCCTGCGCGACGACCCGCTACGGCGGCGTCGTGACGGCATGCGGACTGGCTGGCGGCATGGACTTCCCCTCTACCGTGATGCCTTTCATTCTGCGTGGCGTGACGCTTTGTGGCATAGACAGCGTCATGGCCCCTCTCTCCCTGCGCCATCAAGCATGGGACAGATTGGCCGAGGATCTCGACATCGAGCGCCTCAACCTCCTCACCCAGGAAATCCCCCTCTCCCAGGCCGTCGCGCAAGGTGACGCCTTCCTGGCGGGTCAGGTACGCGGCCGGATAGTGGTCAACATCCAAGGCTGATCCCAACCCCAGGCGGGCAACGTCCCCGCCTGGGTGTTCAACCACTTCGCCATCCTCTCTTCTCGACCTGACGCCACAAGGAGGCGTTCACTTGTCTGATCCCCCTACTCGGCTCGGCTCGGCTCGGCTCGGCTCGGCTCGGCTCGGCTCGGCAGTGGCCAACACAATATGGACCGATGTCCATCCCCCTAAGCAGAAAAACCTGAGGCCCTCCTTGAATGGCCTTAGTTCATTGCATTCGTTGATGGCGCCCCAACTTGGACTTGGACTTGGACTTGGACTTGGACTTGGAAAAGCATACCTTTCAACGGCGAATGTGAAACTACCAAGATAAATGTCGGCTCTGTGCCCTAGGCAGTCCACGACCTCAGCGACCAGGGTCACCGCCAGTAACGCCAAGTGGAGCTGGACGAACTGCCAGAATCAATCTGTGTGGATAAGAAGTGAACACTGAGGAAAAAACAAAAAGGCCGCTATCGCCAGCCTTCTTCGTCAGTCTTTGATCTTAATGGCAACAAACATCTATCGAAATGGATGCCTATCTTGCTCACAGGGCGTGGTGTTACCTATGGCTTGAAATATGAGTAGCTCACTGTTCAGCGATAAACTGCGTCCCATCGATACTCGCCCAGACTACGGCGGCGCCTTATTTTGGTGGCATCAGGTTGATGCTATCAACCTGAACCTGAGAACACCTAGGGTATGTGGTGGCCCACATCCGTGCGGGAGCCTAGCCCCGGCCTCCGCGGCCAGAAACTATCCGCATCTCCAATATCAGGCAGATTGGCATTGAGAATGGTTCAAATACCTATTTTCTCATCAGTGTGCCGCGAGCCCCCGAGTTTACTGGTCTCGTCATTGGGCCACATAATGTAATAGCCGAGGGTTTCAGCTCTGACCTGTCCAACAGGCTCGCCATAACTCTGGATTACGCCTCCTTTGAAAACCGGCAATAGATTCCACCATGGCCGGGTGATCCATGATGTGATCTCAGCCGCTACCAGCCACGCGAAGGGCAGGCATACTGTTCACCCCCTAGGCAACCCAGCACCGTTTTTACCGACGTATCCGCTTGCGATATCATTCTGTTCGATTCGCCGGCAGCGGAGTCGTCTCCAAAATTGATCTCAGCAACTCAGGCGTGACCGCAGTTGCAATTGCCACGAAGGGGATGCTCCACAGGCATCACTGACAGATTCTAACCTGCAGGTAGCCGTGTCAGGGTCGGTGCCCCCCGCCAACCACAGACTAGACAAACATACGAAACTGATTGGTTGTACTCTCTGGCCCGCCACCGTTGACCTGTCCGCCATCGTAGCAACAAGCGACTGTGTTTTCATTACGGGGGAGCAGGCCCAACCCTTCCAGCAAACTGGACGCTTTGACAATGTCTCTTCGACAAGCGAACCACATACTTTAAGTAAGGTGTATATGCCCGATATCTCACCGGTTTACCACGCACTGATGGCTGTTGCAGGACAGACCATTATCGGCACCCGCTATAGCCTGTGGGGGGTGGGAGGAGCCCTGGGCTGCCTCTGGTTCATCGCTCGTGAGCATACGCAAGCCGAGTATCGCTGGATCACCATGTTAGGTCATGGCAAGCGCGCCAATATGCCATGGTGGGGAGGTTTTGACCTGCGGGTTTGGGATATGGCGAGCTTGCTAGACTGGCTTGTGCCTATGGTCGCTTGCATCGCTGTCTATTTGATAATCAAGTACAAATACTGAGTTCTGAATTACTGCTGATATGGGTAATAGGGGGCCTAGTTGTGAATTTAGTGTTGGAACACTGTGGGCCTAGACCCATTGCCGGAGAGCTGCAGCACCTGGACGTGCCGCACACCTGGATGGGGCTGGGCAACGCCCGCAACAGCCAGAGACAGCGAGCGGACAACTGACCAGTCAGCTATCCTCCATCATCGAGTAACCCATCAACGCAAGAAGGCCCCACAATATGGGGCCTTCTTTTGGCTGCCTGACATCACCTGCCCATGGCCAGGAAATGCCGCATGGAAGGATTGCATCAGGTAGTGCTGCATCATATCCAATACAGTCCCACAGGCGCCACTTCGCCCGACGGAAAGCCCACGGGCGCGCCTGCGCCACGGAGTCCGCGCTCATCCGCTCCCGCCTGCGCGGTGCCTCGCTAAAACTTTTTGCAAAAGTGGATTATCGCAAAACCATAGGCCCAGACCGCGCCACACCAAGGATCCGCAGGGCGTTGATGATCTGCACAGAAGGATCTTTTTTGAAGGGTTTTTACAGTTTAGAAGGGCTCTGGAGAGCAGAGGCGAAAACGTAACTCATTGAATATATAGGGTGAAACGTACTTTTCGTGGGAGTTTTGACGATCGAACAGGATCTGCGCGATTGCTTTGGATTAACTGGAAAGCTTTTTGTTTCAGCTAGTTAGATGTCATTAGGGTTGAACGGATAACTGAAATCTTGCAAGTCATTAGAGGCCCCACTGCCTGGGGCCTCTTCACTCTACCTCGCTCAATACCACATCAGTGCGTGGCTAATTCTCGATAGAGATCCGGCTTTTCTTGCATAAGCGTCAATACCTTCGCGGCCAGTCCAGTCGGGTTCCGACGTCGGGTCTCCCAACTTTTAACAGTATCAACACTCGTCCCAAGAGCCTGAGCAAACTCTTGCTGAGAGACATTAAGCGCGAGGCGAATAGCCTTGACGTCAGCAACCTCGTAGCGAGTTCTCACGGCAGGCTCAAGACGGCCCTGCTTAATCTCAACAGCCTCCTCAAGGGAAGCCTTCAATTCGTCAAACATGTTCATGTTAAACCTCGCCTTTCAGTAACGTGGTCAAGCGCTTCAAATCGGCTTTCTCTGCCGATGTCAGGCTATCTTTCTCATTTTTGGCATAAGCGAGCACTA
>NZ_AQGQ01000021.1 GCF_000388115.1 Aeromonas molluscorum 848 | reverse complement strand
AACCCCTTGCCAAAGTCATGACACAAGGCCGCAAAGCGTACCGCCAGAGCGGGAGAGCGTTGGCAGGCCTGCTCCAGCACCATGAGGGTGTGGATGCCGGTATCAATCTCCGGGTGCCACTTGGCAGGCGCGGGCACACCAAACAGGGCATCGAGTTCGGGGAAGAGCGCTTTGAGAGCGCCACATGCACGCAATACTTCGAAGAAGACCGCCGGGGTCGGCCCCATCAGCACCCGCTCCAACTCCTTCCAGACCCGCTCCGGGGTCAAGTGGGCCAGCTCGCCGGCATCGGTCATCTCCCGCATCAGCCCCAGCGTCTCTGGCGCCACCACGAAACCCTGGGCATGGAAACGGGCCGCAAAGCGGGCCACCCGCAAGATGCGCAGGGGATCTTCGCTAAAGGCAGGAGAGACATGGCGCAACAGCCGCTGCTCGAGATCTTGCACGCCACCATAAGGGTCATGGAGCTGGCCAGACTCATCTTCGGCGATGGCATTGACGGTGAGGTCCCGGCGCAGCAGATCCTGCTCCAGGGTAACATCGGGCGCCGCATGGCAGACGAAACCGGTGTAACCCTGGCCCTGCTTGCGCTCGGTACGCGCCAGGGCGTACTCCTCATGAGTCTTGGGATGAAGGAACACAGGAAAGTCACGACCGACCTGGCTGTAACCTTGCGCCAGCATCTGGTCGACCGTGGCCCCGACCACCAGATGGTCCCTGTCCCCTTGCGGCAATCCCAATAGACGATCCCGGATCGCCCCCCCTACCAGATAGATCTGCAAATCGACTCTCTCCCTCATGGATGCTGTCCCGATTATATCGGCTTTGCGGCTCGGGTACGATGACCCCTGCTCCTGGGGTTTTCGGGCCTTTGACATAACCCCGGTGAGGCTTTAACCTGCCGCCATAACAATGGAATGGATCCTTATGTACACACAGTTTTTCGGTCTGTCGGAAGCGCCCTTCTCCATCTCGCCCAATCCCAAATATCTCTATATGAGTGAACGGCATGGGGAGGCGCTCGCCCATCTCAACTACGGCCTGCAAGATGGGGGGGGCTTTGTGTTGCTCACCGGAGAAGTGGGCACCGGCAAGACCACTGTGTCCCGCTGCCTGCTGCAACAATTGCCCGCCGACACCGAGATCGCCTACATACTCAATCCTTCACTCACCGAGCGGGATCTGCTGGCCGCCATCTGCGACGAGTATCAGTTGCCCTATGGGGCCGATGCCGGTCTCAAGACGCTGTTTGATCTGATCCGCGATCATCTGCTCGTCAATCTGGCGGCGGGCAAGCGCAGCGTGGTGCTGGTCGATGAGGCCCAGCATTTGCTGCCCGGGGTGCTGGAGCAGCTGCGCCTGCTGACCAACCTGGAAACCGACGAGAAAAAACTGCTGCAGGTCGTGTTGATAGGTCAACCCGAGCTGCAGCAGATGCTGCGCCAGCCTCTGCTTCGTCAGCTGGCCCAGCGCATCACGGCCCGCTATCACCTGCTGCCGCTCTCGGCCACGGACGTCGATGCCTATGTGCGCTTTCGTCTCCAGGTCGCGGGCTGCGTGCAACCCATCTTCACCCCCAAGGCACTCGCTACCCTGCACCGGCTCTCCGGCGGCATTCCCCGCCTTATCAACCTTATCTGCGACCGCGCCCTGATCGGCGCCTTTGCCCGGGCCAGCCACAAGGTGAGCCACAAGGACATCAGTGTGGCAGCCTATGAGGTGAGCGGCATTCGCGACGAGGGTAGCTGGCAATCCGGGCTGACCGTGGCCCTGACCGGAGCCCTGCTGGTCACACTCGGTTGGTGGGGCTGGCAGTTTGTCGGCATCTTCCCCGAGCGGCCAGTGATCAAGGTGGAAGTGCCGGTCAAGGTCGACAATAGCGCCGAGCAGCAGGAACAGCTGACCCGCGCCATCAATCAGGCCATTGAGCCCGATGTCGCCATGCAGAATCTGTTCAAGGTGTGGGGCTATCAGACCAGTCTGGAGGAGGCAGTCTGTGACAATGCTCCCCGGGCCGGGCTGCGCTGCCAGGATGGAGAGGCCTCCCTCGCCGAGCTGCAAGCCCTGCAATACCCGGCGCTCATCAGCCTCAATGATGAGAACGGCGGTCTCTATTATGCGACCCTCACCCAACTCGGGCCCGATAAGGCATCCTTGCTGATTGGCAAGCAGCGTTGGCAGGTAGAGCGTCAATGGCTTGAGGACAACTGGGGCGGCAGCTACACCCTGCTGTGGCGCCTGCCCAAGGGCGGTGTGACCCTGATTGGCAACAATGCTGGCGCCGAACAGGTGCAGTGGCTCGACAATGCCCTGAGCCGGGCCCTGCAGCAGCCCGAGCGTAAGGTGAAGCGCTTTGATGGCGCGCTCAAAGCCAAGCTGCAGCAGTTCCAGCGTGAGCAGGGGCTCAATCCCGATGGTATTGCCGGCAGCAACACCTTGTTGCACCTGAACGTGATGGCCGGTGAACCCATGCCCAAGCTGGAGGATGCCTCCTGATGCGAGTCGCGCCCCCTGGTTCAACCGCTACCCTGGCGGCCAGCCATATCCCCCTCCGCCCCCTCCCTGGAGTGATCGCCTGATGTCGACCCTGCTCAAGGCCCTGCGACGGGCCGATGCCCCTCAGCATGCCCCCTATATTCCCGCCATGGGATTGCCGGTCAGCCGGGAAGAAGAACCAAACCGAGCCTGGATCTGGTGGTTGCTGGCCCCGCTGGCCATCGCCATGGGGGCTGCGGCCAATTACGGCTGGCATCTGCTCCATAACCGCCCCATCGAGGAGCAGGTCGAGGTCAAGGAGATAGTCACTGCGCCCTTCATGCGAGTCGAACCCGAGGCGATGATTACCCGCCCGCTGCCGCCGCCGCTGCCCGAACCCGTGATCCTGCCCAAACCGGCCCAGGATCCGGGGCGCCAGGAACGCGGCAACCAGGATCTCGCCGCCCTGCTGCAAAGCGCCCTCAACAATGTGCCCCTGGAGCCTGAGCCAGCCCCGATGCAGACCCAGCCTGCGGCATCCCAGGTCGTTCCCATCGCGGCCCTCACCCCGGCGCTGCGTCAGCAGATCCCCCGTCTCGCTTATGGCGCTCACCTCTACTCTTCCAATCCGGCCAAGCGTAGTGTGGTGATCAATGGCCGCGAAATACGGGAAGGCAACGAGGTGGCACCTGGCGTCATGCTGCAAGCCATCGCTCAGAACTACATAGTGCTCGGCGTAGCTGGTCAATCCGTCAGCCTGAAAGCATTGCAGGATTGGCCGGGCTAATCCCGTCAGCCGGTACAAAACCTGCACGGTTACGTTAGATAAACACGGCAATAACAAGAGAGGGAGCCCGAGAGCTCCCCTTTTTAATCAACAAGATGAGAGCAATGTGAGTCAATCAAGCTTCGCCAGCCGTATCCTGGACTGGTACCAGATCCATGGACGCAAGACCCTGCCCTGGCAGCAGGACAAGACCCCCTATCGGGTCTGGGTCTCGGAGATCATGCTGCAGCAGACCCAGGTCGCCACTGTAATCCCTTACTATGAGCGCTTTATGGCGCGTTTCCCGGACGTGATAGCCCTGGCCGATGCCCCCATCGACGAGGTGCTGCATCACTGGACAGGGCTGGGTTACTACGCCCGGGCACGCAACCTGCACAAGGCGGCCCAGCAGATCCGTGATCTGCACCAGGGGTTGTTCCCCGAGCACTTCGACGAGGTGGTGGCCCTGCCTGGTATTGGTCGCTCCACCGCAGGCGCCGTGCTCTCCCTCTCCCTCGGTCAGCCTCACGCCATCCTGGATGGCAACGTCAAGCGGGTGCTCACCCGCTGGCTCGCCCTGCCCGGCTGGCCCGGCCTGAAACCGGTGGAGAATGATCTGTGGGAGCTCGCGACCCGACTCACCCCCAAACTGGGGGTCGCCCATTACAACCAGGCCATGATGGACATGGGCGCCACCATTTGCACCCGCAGCAAACCGGCCTGTGAACGCTGCCCGGTGCAAGCCGACTGCCAGGGGCTGTCGCAAGGCAACCCCACCGCGTACCCCAACAGCAAGCCGAAGAAAAGCATCCCGGCTCGCAACGGTATCCTGCTGATGATCCGTCAGGGCAATCGACTGTTGCTCGAGCAGCGCCCCCCCCAAGGCATATGGGGTGGTCTCTACTGCTTCCCTCAAGTCGACAGCCTGGAGGCGGTTGCCCCTTGCCTGAGTCGCCTGGGATTGGCCGAGCAACCCTATCGGGAGCTGGCCGGATTTCGCCATACTTTCAGCCATTTTCATCTCGATATCCGGCCCCTGCTCATCGAACTTGAGCAAGCGCCACCCGCCTCGCTCATGGAAGCCGATACCCGACTCTGGTATAACTTGTGCCATCCAGATGAGGTCGGTCTGGCCGCCGCCACCGCGCGCCTGCTGGGCTATCCCGACTTGCAACCACAGAGGTCAATATGAGCCGTACCGTATTTTGCCAACGCCTGAAGAAAGAGGCCCCCGGCCTGGCTTTCCAACTCTACCCTGGTGAACTTGGCAAACGCATTTTCGACAACATCAGCCAGGAAGCCTGGACCGAATGGCAACGCAAACAGATCATGTTGATCAACGAGAAGAAGCTCAACATGATGAACGTCGAGCATCGCCAGTTGCTGGAGAAAGAGATGGTGAGTTACCTGTTTGAAGCAGGTGAAGTCGACATTGAAGGTTACACGCCCCCCAGCCAGTAAGATGTACCTGCGAGCCAGGCCCTGTGCCCATCGACGGTGGCACCTCTCCTAGCCCGCAGCCAGTGAGTGACGGGCGGCCTGGCCGCCCTTTTCGAGGATCCTATGGGCCGAATTTTTTGGTTGTTGTGCGCCATCCTGCTGCTCGGTGCCTGCTCTTCTACCCCTAAATCCAGTGATGATCAGGATGACAACCTGGTCAACGGCAAGGATGTGCGCGGCTTCGAGCACATGATCAGCGCCCTCTCCCATAACGTGAACGAGATATGGGGGCGAGAGGCGCTGTTTGCGGGCAAGTTTGACTACGTCAAATACACGGATGAATACAAGAGCCGTGCCCACATCGACTTCTCCAGTGGCCACATCATGATCGAGACGGTGTCGGGGCTGGATCCCAAGTCTCATCTGCGCCGCGCCATCATAGAGACACTGCTGACCCCGGACGATCCGGCCGAGGTGGATCTCTATTCGGATAGGGAAATATTGCCCGGTGGCGAGCCCTTCCTCTATGGCCAGGTGCTGGATAACCAGGGACAGCCGATCCGCTTCGACTGGCGAGCAGAGCGCTATGCCGATTACCTGCTCAGCACCGCCATGAAGAAGCGCACCCTCGGCATTCGCAACATCTTCTACGTCGACATCCCCATGGTGGCGAACCACGAAGACAAGCGCGGCTACAAATACGCCAGCATCATCCGCGATGCATCCCGTAAATACGGGGTCGCCGAGAGCCTCATCTATGCGGTGATCAAGACGGAGAGCAGCTTCAACCCCTATGCGGTCAGCCATGCCAATGCCTATGGCCTGATGCAGGTGATACCGGCCACAGCGGGGCGCGATGTCTATGTCAGGGTCAAGGGCAAGAACGGTCAACCGACCCGGGATGACTTGTTTAATCCGGCCTACAACATAGATGTGGGCACCGCCTACCTGCACCTGCTGCAGACCGTCTATCTGGTCGACATCGCCGATCCCCGCTCGCGGCGCTACGCCGTGATCTCCGCCTATAACGGGGGGGCGGGCGGCGTACTCAATACCTTCTCCCGCGACCGCAAGGCCGCACCCGGCATGATCAACCGCCTCTCCCCCGAGGCTGTCTATCAGGTCCTGACCGAGCAGCATCCCAAAGCGGAAGCGCGCCGTTACCTCTACAAGGTCGATCAGGCCGAGAAAGGGTTCAAACGAACGGTGCCCAAGCGGGCGGGTTGAAGGCGTTCACATCTTCAACCTCCCGTCGGAATGACGACATAAAAGAGGGCGCTCCAGGAGCGCCCTTCTCATATCAGACTCAAGCTTATCGCCAACGTCGTGCGCTATTTGGCGATGAAGCCGCCCTTGCTCTGGGGTGTGGCACCGACTTTCTCCAACTGCTCCACTTCCAGCTCGGTCTTGTTCCAGCTGTGATCCACTTCGCCACGCAGACGCACCAAATCATCCGGGCCGACTTCCTGGCCACGCCATACGTCCGCATCGATCTCGACCTCCACCTCGCCGCTGGCATCGCGGAACAGGTAGTTCTCGCCGCCAAGGTGCTTGATCAATTTGCCTTCGACCGTGGCCCAGCTGTCATCGGCAACATCCTTGAGCTGGATGACAGTGACCGCATTCTGCTCTGCCGGCCCGGTGTAAGCGGCCAGGGTGGCGGTGGAGACGGAGATCAGGGCCAACAGGGTAAGAGCGTTCAATGTTTTCATGTCACTTTCCTCAGTTTTCACAGGCTGCCATATCGGCGATGGGGAGATGATGTCAAAAGTGGCGTGAAACAGATGTGAAGCCACCCCATTTGGGGGAACGGGGTGTGAGCGCAATCGCTTGCGGACCAATCCATGATTGTTGAATTAAATTCGGCAGGGTTATCATTCTCAAATGACTCGCGGATTGGCGAGCACCTACAGCTATCGCAGGACACCTGCTCCCAAGAGATGAGATACCCCATGATGAGAACCTGTTTTATCTGCCTGCTGGGCCTGCTGGCCTGGACAGCCCAGGCGGCCGAACCACGTCCCGCCTTCTCCCGCATCGTCGTCTTTGGTGACAGCCTGTCCGACACCGGCAAGATGTATAGCAAGATGCGTGGTTATCTTCCCTCCAGCCCGCCCTACTATGAGGGGCGCTTTTCCAACGGTCCGGTTTGGCTGGAGCACCTCAACGCACAATTTCCCGGCCTGAAAATCGCTAATGAAGCGGAAGGGGGCGCCACCGCAGTGGCCTATAACAAGATCTCCTGGCACCCCAAGTATCAGGTGATCAACAACCTGGACTACGAGATAACCCAGTTCCTGCAAAAGGAGAGCTTCCAGCCCGACGATCTGGTGATCCTCTGGGTCGGCGCCAACGACTACCTGGCCTACGGCTGGAATAGTGAGACCGATGCCAAACGGGTTCGCGATGCCATCAGTGACGCCGCCAGCCGCATCGTGCTCAACGGTGCCAAGCAGGTGCTGTTGTTCAACCTGCCGGATCTGGGCCAGAATCCCTCGGCCCGCAGTCAAAAGGTCACCCAGGCCGCCAGCCATGTCTCTCAGTATCACAACGCCCTGCTGTTGAATCTGGCTCGCCAGCTCGCCCCGACCGGTCTGGTACGCCTGTTCGAGATCGACAAACAGTTCGACGAGATGCTCAGTGAGCCGCAAAACTTCGGGCTGAGCGACACCGAGCACGCCTGCTATGGCGGTGGTTATGTGTGGAAGCCCTTTGCCGCCAGCAGCGCCAATGAGGATGCCCGCCTCAATGCATTCAGCCCGCAGGAGCGGCTCGCCATCGCGGGCAACCCCCTGCTGGCGCAGGCGGTCACCAGCCCGATGGCCCGCAAGGTGGCCGCCCCTGACTGCGAGGGCAAGATGTACTGGGATCAGGTCCATCCCACCCGAGTCGTTCATGCCGCCCTGGGTGAACGGGCCGCCGCTTTCATCGAGAGCCAGTACGAGTACTTGCCAAGATAAGCCATTGGCCCATCACTGTTGGTACAAAACGGGGGTCAATAAGCCCCCGTTTTTTTGGCCATATGGCACCCTTGCCATCCAGACCAGTGCCTCAACAAATATTGTCAATTCAGTCAGTTGCGACATTTTCAAAAGCGACTAACTTTAATCTGTCCTACGGCCCTGACCGCCGGACCCATAAGGGAAGGCCACTGAGGCAAACTTCCTTCATATGAAATTGCAGAGGCACGATATGAATAAATCATTGATTACATTGATTGTTTCTGGATTGCTGGTGGCTAACGCCCAGGCTGCAGGACAAGACAACACCTGGTATGCCGGTGCCAAGCTGGGTTGGTCCAATTTCTACGGAGTCGATCACAATGACGCCATCAAGGATGCGGCCGACATTACCGACGAGAGCAATGATGCCCTGGGAGCTGGCGCCTTCGCCGGTTATCAGATCAACCAGAATGTCGGCGTAGAGCTGGGTTACGACTGGCTCGGCGAGTACAAATACGATGTCACCGACAAGCTTGATCCCACCATGAAGGGCGATGACAAGGTGACGGCCCAGATGGTGCAGTTGACCATGAAAATTGGCTTCCCGGTCGCCGACAGCCTGGACCTGTATGGCCGTCTCGGCGGCGCCTACGCCTGGGCAGATAGCCGGGAGCTGGACAACGATGATGGCGCCGCCTTTGTTGGCGCACTGGGCGCCGAGTACGCCATCGATCGCAACTGGGCAACCCGCCTCGAATACCAGTACACCACCCCCCTCGGCGACATGGACCTGGATCACACCGGGGTCGAGCTCGACAACGGCCTGCTCTCAATCGGTATGCTCTATCGCTTTGGGCAGGAGGCCCCCGAGCCCGTCGTGGTACCGCCGCCAATGCCGGAACCCACCATGGTGGATCAATCCTTCAGCCTGAGTTCGGACGTGCTGTTTGACTTCAACAAGGCCACCCTCAAGCCGCAGGCCAGCCAGGCGCTGGATACGCTCTATAGCCAGATTGAAGCGGCCAGACCCAAGGATGGCACCGCTACCGTCATGGGTTACACAGACCGCCTCGGGGCCGATGGCTACAACCAGAAGTTGTCCGAGCACAGGGCGCGCACCGTCGCCGACTACCTGATTGGCAAAGGCCTGCCCGCCAGCAAGGTACAAGTGCAGGGCATGGGCGAGAGCAATCCAGTCACCGGCAGCAGCTGCGCCAGCGGCACCAAACGTGAGCTGATCGTCTGCCTGGCACCGGATCGCCGGGTAGAGGTCAAGGTAGAGGGAGTCTCGGAGGTCGCACAATAACCATCAGGCACCGCATAAAAAACGGGAGGCAACTGCCTCCCGTTTTTTATTTCTGCAATCCGGCTCACCCCTTGCGCAGCTCGATCGCAATCTGATCAAGCAGCAGTTGCCACCCGATGCTCAGCTCCCCGACCAAGGCGCCATAGCCATCGGCAGGCAGAACCCGTTCCATGTGGAAGGGGTTGTCTTGCAAGACGCGACCATCTTCGGCCAGCAGGCGCCAGCGCCCGCTCAGTACGGCCCGGCCATCGAAGCGGCCCTGGAAGCGCTGCACGCTGATAGTGAGCACGGGGCCCTGACGGGCACCATCCTGACGTACCACCCAGCCCGGCAGACGGGCCGAGAGGCCATTGAGGGTCAGCTGGTTGAGCTGGCCATCCAGGGAACCGGCCCAGCGCTGGTACTCGGTGAAGAGCAGCTCCTTGCCCTCCAGCTGATAGACCAGGCTCACATTGTCGAGCTGATCCGAGATCTGGACCGGACGCAGCACCAGCTGATGCTGCGGGTGAGTGACAGGCGCCGCCTGAGGCGTGCCATCGGCGTCCAGGGAGTAGTAATGCAGGCTGGGGGCGCTGCTGCACCCGGCCAGCAGCGCTGTCAGGGCCAGTGCCATGCTGAGTCGTTTCATTCGGTACCTCGCTTGGGTTCAGGGTCCTGGGGTCTGGAGCGATCGAAGATCAGCGAGCTCGGTTGCTCATTGAGAGAGTGCACCAGGGGCTGCAACTCACGCATCAACTGATTGAGGGACTGCACCGATTGACGCAGATCCTGGTTGGTCTGGGAGGCGCCATCATAGCTGCTCAGGGTCTCCTTGAGCTGCACCAGGCTCTCGTTGAGAGAAGCCGGCAACTGCTGGGTCGCCCGCTGGCTGGTCAGCTTGTCGAGGTTGGCGCTGAGGGAGCTGACGTTCTTCATCGTCTTGTCCAGGTTGGCCAGACTGCTGTTGACCTGCGCCAGTGTGGTGGCTATGTCCATGTCGACAAACTTGTCGAGGATGAGGTTCACCTTGCGCTCTATCTGATCCAGGCCGCCCTGGGTGGTCGGGAACACTTCGAAGCCGGACATCTTGCGCGCCATGAAGGCAGGCGCCTCCGGATAGAAGTTGAGATCGATCACCTTGCCCCCCGTAAGCAGGCTGGCAGTCTTGAGCGTGGCCCTGAGCCCTTCCTGGAACTGCTTGCTGAACAGCTTACGCCATTGCTCACGCTCGGCACTGGCATAGCGATGGGAGATCCGCTGCACCTCGATCCGCGCCAGCACCGGGATCACCTTGCTCTTGAACAGCTGGCTCGCCTTGTCATCGATGAGATAGGGCGACGACACAACAGTCCCCACTCGTACGCCGCGATACTCCACGGCCGCCCCCGGGTGCAACCCGGCCAGGCTGTCTTCGAACAGGAAGACGTAGTCGATGAACTGATCCAGACTACCGGCCAGCACGCTGTTCTGATCCTTGAACAGGGTGAAGGCATCCTTGTTCTTGACCTGGTCACCCGGCATCCAGCCCGCCGGCAGGCCGACTGTGATGCCGCCGTCGATCAGACCTTCGAGCGAGTCCATCTTCACCTTCATGCCTTCGCTGGTCAGGGACGCCTCGAACCCTGGCGTCATCCAGAAGCGAGAGTTGTTGGTGATCAGCACGTCATAGGGGGCGTTGATGAAAATCTGATATTCCAGCTCGCTCTTCTCGGGCAAGAACTTCACCTCCTCCACCTGGCCTATGGTGTAGCCCTTGTATTGAATGGGGGATCCCACACTGAGAGAGCGGGTTTCAGCGCTGTTGAGCGTCAGTCTGAGCCCTTTGGCATCGAGGGAGGCAAGCGGCGGTATGTCGAGGATCTCGTAGCGCGCCTTCGCCTTGCCCTTCTTGCCCGGGGAAAGTTCTATGTAAGCTCCGGAGAGCAGAGTGCCGAGGCCGGAGACCCCTTCACGACCGATCCTCGGCTTGACCACCCAGAACTGGGTGTCTCCCTTGAGCATGTTGGCTGCATTGTTGGAGAGACGCGCCGTGATCACGGCGTGGCTATAATCTTCACTCAGCTCCACCGCCTCTATCCGGCCAACATCCACCTCTCGCGAGCGGATCACCGTTTTGCCCGCCACTATGCCTTCGGCCGTGGGCACGGTCAGCTCTATGCTGGGGCCCTGGGAGTACCAGTGCTGGAACAGCATCCAGGCGCCGATCAACAGGGCCACCAGCGGCACCATCCAGATCGCCGCCGCCGATCCGAAAAACTCGGCGCTGGCTTTCTTCACTGTCTTACGCTCACTCACGTTCGCGTTCTCCTTGTTGTAAATCCCAAATCAGACGGGAATCGAAACTCATGGCGGCCACCATGGTGATCAGCACCACGCCGGCAAAGGCAACGGCAGCAGGGCCGGGGTAGATGGTCATCAGATTGTCGAGTCGGATGAGCCCAGCCAGTATGGCCACCACGAAGACGTCAATCATGGACCAGCGACCAACAAACTCCGTCATGCGATAGAGCTTGAGCTTGCCAAGGGGCGAAGCGCCATCCCCGGTCTGCACCCGGTAGCAGAGCCAGAACAGGGCCAGTATCTTGGCCAGGGGGATCACCACGCTGGCGATGAAGATGATGGCGGCGATGGGATAGGAGCCCAGCGCCCACAGCAGTACGACGCCGCCGAGTATGGTCGAGGGGCTGGTATCGCCGAGAAAGACGGTATCCATGATGGGATAGAGGTTGGCCGGGACATAGAGGATGGCCGAGGTGATCAGCAGGGCCCAGGTGCGCCCCAGTCCACCGGGTTTACGGCTGTGCAGATGTGCGCCACAGCGCCGACAGCTATGCTGCCCCAGCTCGCCGAGTGCGCCGCAAATATGGCAAACGACCAGACCAGCCTCCCGTGCTCCTGCGGTCAGATCCAGCTCCCGCCCCTCTGTCTGGCCAAACAGCCGCTGCCAGAACCACATGCGATCCAGGGAGGAGATCGTCTTGATCAGCAGCAGGGTATAGCCCACGAAGGCCCAGAAGGAGAGGCCCATCTTGATGTCGGCCATGCCCATCAGCTTGACCAGGGAGATGAGGACGCCGATGAGGAACACATCCACCATCAACCAGGGCTTGATCCGGCACAGCAAGCGGCCGAGCGAACGGAGAGCCTTGCTGTGCATCGGTTTGTCGAGGCGCCACAGCACCAGCATGATGGAGCCCATGTAGACGAGGGGCAACCCTATCAGGGTCAGGCTTAGCACGGCGGCGAGGAACAGATACCCCTCATTGACCAAGGTAGTGATGCACTGCAGGAAGGTCATCTCCTGGCCCAGCCCCTTGGCGGAGAACGACATGAAGGTGAAGCTGTTGGCGAGCACGAACATGATGATGGCAGCCAGACCGTAGGCGAGCGGTCGCCGACCCTGATCCGGCAGGTGGCTGGTCAAGATATGGCCGCATCGCACACAATGCTGAGCCTCGCCGAGCGCCAGCTCGGTGGCGGGGGCGAGCAGATCGCACTCTTCGCATGCCGTTGGATCGGTGCGATATGGGCTCAGTTTGGAACTTGATGGCAAATGAATATCTCTGTCTGGGTCCATCACGGACCATGAAAGCGCGATTATCGCAGTAGGGCGTCCGGGCTACCAGCCCCTATCTCACCCCATAGTTGGGGCGGCAACAGAATGACTTTGACAAGCCAGTGGCCATTTAGCACAATCAAACGCCACTTTTTTTCCGCGGGACAATAATTTATGACAACCGAATCCCCCAGCTACGCCACCATTGAGCAAGCCTTCTCCCTCGGGAATGGGCAGGATTCAGCTCTTAACTGGCTTCGTAAAAACCGCAGTCAGGTTGCCATCTTCCTGGTGAGCGGCATCAAGCTGGAAGGCACCATCAGTGGCTTTGACCAGTACAGCGTGCTGTTGACCGACGCTCATGGCAACCAGCAGCTGGTTTACAAGGCCAAGATCTCCACCATCGCCATGCACTCGGGTCGCCCCCAGGTCAACATTCAGCGTGCCCGTAAACCCCGTGTATCCATGGCACCGCGCCCCCATGGCGCCCCGGGCCGTTATGACAATAACGACCAGGGTGGCAGCAGCGAACAGTAAGCCAGGCTTTCCCTGTCACCGGGGCCCACGCGGCGGTCACACCGCGACTTGCGTCAACCCGTGACAGATGTCCACTCCCCTCTTTACCTGTCCCGCCGGGGAGTGGACAACTAATTCCCCCCTTCAAAGCTCCCCCCATCGCCATCAACGAGGCGGAGTCGATTCGTTATCTTTGGGCACCAAATTACCTGAGCCGCTGGCCGGAATGCCGCCAGAGACCACACTATTGATTGCCCGCCTGATGCCCTGGGTGGCGATCTTCAGCGCCCATGCAGCTTCATGGTCGCGAACAATCCATCAACTGCCGGATGAGGATCAGTCCGCCAGCAAAGTCGGCACACCGCCCTTGACCAGACACGTCCGCATGCCGGCAGCCTGCCCGGCAGCCAGGCCGATACCGGTATCCTCGAACACCAGGCAGCCACGAGGTTCGACGCCCAGTCGCTCGGCAACCAGCAGAAAAGTATCAGGGTGCGGCTTGTGCTGGGTGACGTCGTCTGCGGTCACGACCACGGGAAAGTAGCGCTCCAGGCCGGTATTGCGCAACACGGCGTCGGCATTGATGCGGGGCGAGCCCGTCCCCACCCCCATGGGCAGATGACCATAATGGGCCTGCACCAGCTCGAGCATGGCGGGGAAGACGGTCGCCTTGTGCAGATTGGCCACATAGTGGGCCGTCTTGCAGCGAGTCACTTCCAGAGGATCCAGGACTATCTGTTGCTGCTCGGCCACCAGCAGGGCGATTTTGCGACTCGGCATGCCGCCCAGTTCATAAAACCAGTCTCCATCGAACTTGAAACCAAACTCGCGGGAAGCATGCTCCCAGGCCGCAAGGTGCAGCGGCATGGAGTCAACCAGGGTACCGTCCAGGTCGAAGACCAGGCCTTGAAAACGGGAGAGGATCATGGGCAGCTCTGCATCGGAAAAAGAGAGCCATTCTAACAGCACGCGGACGGGAGGCCATGGCCTAGACGGTTGAAATTTGCTCCGTGGGCAACGACTGCGGTTCAAAGATCCGACTGCAGGCACGGCCAGCTGACTTGGCACGATAGAGCGCCTGATCCGCTCTCTCGATAAGCTGCTCCCACTGCACGCCCTGATCCGGGGCCCAGTAGCTAAATCCGATGCTCACCGTAAGCTGTGATTTCACCCTAGACGCGGGATGGTGAATGGCGAGTTTGGCCAGCTGCTGATGAATGCGCTGACAGAGGAACTCCGCCTCCCCGGGCTGGGGATTACAGAGCAGGATCACGAACTCCTCCCCCCCATAGCGCGCCACCAGGTTGGTGCGGCGCCGCTCACACTCTTGCAGCAACTGGGCCACCTGGCGCAGGCAGAGATCCCCCTTGCCGTGGCCAAAGTGGTCGTTATACGCCTTGAACTCGTCGACATCTATCATGAGCACGGCCAGCCGCCGATGTTGGCGACGCGCCATCTCCCACTCCCGGGCCAGAGTCAGATCCCATTGCCGGCGGTTGGCGATGCCGGTGAGCGGGTCTTCCATGGAGAGCAGCGCCAACTGCTCGTTGGCCTGCGCCAGCGCCCGGTTCACCGACTCCAGCGCTTCATTGGTCTCGGCCAGCTGGCGAGTCCGTGCCGCGACCCGCACCTCCAGATCCCGGTTGAATTGCTCGAGGGCGGCATGATTGCGCTGGCGGATCAGCATCTGGGAGAGCATGGCGGCGAACTGCTTGAAGATTTCCCCATGGTAGGTCTTGATGGGCTTGCGTTGCAGCAGGTTGTCGGCGGCAATCCAGCCGATGGGGGTATCCCCATCCCACAAGGAGACCATGGCGTTCCAGCCGCGCCCCACCTCCTGCTGCTCGTAATAGAGGGGCGCATCTTCCAGCACCAGCACATAATCCTTGCGGCGCAACGCCTCCTGCACCACAGGGTGTTCCGGGATCGGGCTGACGAAATGGCGCTCGTCGGTGATCTCTCCCGCTTCGTTGGTGCCCCAACTGCCCTGCATGATGGTGAAGTCCGGATCGATCAGGAAGACGGCAACCCTGTCGAATTGCAGCAGGCTGCGGGCCAGCAGCACGGCATCGTGCAGCAGATTCGATTCAGTGCGACAACTTGAAAGTTGCACCCCGACCTGATGCAGGGATTGCAACAGGTCCAGGAAAGATTGCTGGAGTGCCTCGCTCTGAACCAGGGATGCCTCAGTCGTCAGCCGCTCATCCCGCTCCCGGCTGACCAGATTGCTCAGCATGCGGCTCTCCAGCTCGGCGGCTAAATAGTGCATCAGCAGCTGTATGCTCTGCTTCTGGCGGGGGGTGAGCCTGTCCAGGCGACGGTGGGTTTCGAGATAGACGCAGCCCTCAAGCCCCTGTTGGCGCTTGAGTGGAAAACAGGCTCTGAGCTGGGCAGGCGGAGCTTCTACCGCCTCGCACCAGCCAGTGGGATCACTCTTGAGTTCGATGAGCAGTTGGCCCTTGGCAAGGGCCTGCTCGATGAAAGGCAGGGGTAGCCCCAGCATGCTGGCCTGATGGGGATCCAGGCTCACCAGTCCCCGTTCGGGGTAGAAGGCAAACAGCTCCGGTTGCGGTCGATTCAACCACAGATAGATCTGATCGGCTTCCGTCTTCTCCCTGATAGTCGCCAGCGTCACCTCACAAAGGTGCTCAAAACTGGTGAAGTGCTCCGGATCCCATTCCAGCATGTCAATCATCCTCAACTGAACCCGTGCAGTATATAGAGCGGGATTCATAGTGACTCGATTAACGATTAAAAGGTCGATCCAGAGCCCATTTTTTCGCCGTTAGAGCAGGTCCAGTGCCAGCATGGCATCGCGGATCCGCTGCTTGGTTGCCTCGGCGAGCGGCATCACGGGCAAGCGACACTCTTCGGTGCACAGGCCGAGCAGGGAGGCCGCATACTTGGCCCCCGCCGGGCTAGGCTCGGCAAACATGGCCTGGTGCAGCGGGATCAACCTGTCCTGCAGCGCGCGAGCTGCCTGCCAGTCACCTGCCAAGGTCAGGTTCTGCACCTGTGCCAAGAGCTTGGGGGCCACATTGGCAGTCACCGAGATACAACCCTGACCACCGCCTATGTTGTAGGCCACGGCGGTAGCGTCTTCACCCGAGAGCCAGGCGAACGGCTTCTTGATGAGCTGACGTTCAGTCAGGGGGCGGGACAGATCGCCAGTGGCATCCTTGACCCCGACGATACGTGGCAACTCGGCAAGCCGGGCCAGGGTGGCTGGCTGCACATCGACGATGGCACGGGGCGGAATGTTATAGACGATGATGGGCTTGGTCGTCGCATCGTGGACGGCCTTGAAGTGATGGTAGAGTCCTTCCTGATTCGGACGGTTGTAGTAACCGGCCACATGCAAGGTGCCATCCGCTCCCGCCTGCTCGGCGAAACGGGTGTACTCGATGGCCTCCACCGGGTTGTTGGAACCGGCACCGGCGATCACCGGCACCCGGCCAGCGACCTGCTTGACCACCAGCTCGACCACCCGGCAGTGCTCATCGTGGCTCAGGGTCGGACTCTCCCCCGTGGTGCCCACCGGCACTATGCCGTGAGTACCCTGCTCCAGGTGCCAGTCTACCAGGCGCAGCAGTGCCGCCTCATCCAGTTGGCCATCACGAAAGGGGGTGATCAGCGCAACGATCGAACCTTGAAACATGGAATCTCCTTCTCCGTCGACTCTCGACATCAACAAAAAACCCCGCTACGGAGTGCGCAGCGGGGTTTGAAACATCTCAGGGCGGTGAGAGGGTTACGCGCGCACGCCAGCAAACCCAGGTTTTGGGTTCTTTTTATGCTTTCGTTTCAACGCGTTGAACCGCATCACGCCATCCCCGAGGAAAAATTAGTGTTCGGGCATCTTTCTGGAACACGGCATAAATGTCAAGGCGAAAGCAGCCATGTATACTAGCGGGCCAAAAACCCCCGGAGAGTGTCATGAGTCATCCCCTGAGTGCCGTCAGCCAGATGCTGGAACGTAATCAAGCCCTGTTCGAGGGCAAGAGCCTGCTGGTGTGCGGTGCACTGGAAGATGATTATCCCCGTGAGCTGGCCGGGATCGCCCGTGAACTGATGGTCTTTACCACGGATTACAGCTATTTCCTGACTCAGCAGGAGGCGCTCGGCGAGCGTATCCATTTCGGTCATGAGCTGGGGGGCGAGACCCGCTTCGATGCCCTGCTGCTGCTGCTGCCCAAGGCCAAGGCCGAGGCTCGTTTCCTGCTCGCCATGGTGACTCCTCTGTTGCACGCCGGGGCGGATATCTTCCTCGCCGGTGACAACAATGGCGGCATCAATGGTGCCGACAAGCTGATCGCCCCCTATGCAGGCAAGCCGGTCAAACGTGACTCTGCACGGCGCTGCTCCCTCTATCATGGCGAACTCTGCGAACCGGTTGCCCCCTTCTCCCTCGAAGAGTGGTTCAGCCAGTATCAGTGCCAGATAGGCGACACCCAGTTGACGATACAGGCACTGCCCGGGGTGTTCAGCGCCAGCGAGCTGGATCTCGGCAGCAAGATGCTGCTCGCCAACCTGCCAGCCATGAGCGGCAGCCTGCTCGACTTTGGCTGTGGCGCAGGCGTCATCGGCTCAGTACTGGCCAAACGTAATCCCAATCTCGACATCACCATGGTCGATATCAATGCCCTGGCTCTGGAATCGAGCCGCCGCACGTTGGCTGCCAACGGCCTCACGGCACAGGTATTGGCCTCGGACGTCTACTCGGCGCTGCCCGGCCGCTTCGATCGGATAGTGTCCAATCCGCCGTTTCACGCCGGACTCAAGACTCATTACGCCGCCACCGAGACCTTCCTGGCAGAGGCGCCTCGCCATCTGGCCCATCATGGCACTCTGACCATAGTGGCCAATCTCTTCCTCCGTTATCAACCTATACTGGAAGCCAGCTTCACGCGGACCGAGATCCGCGCAGCCGATACCAAGTTCAGGGTCTATCGCAGCAGCCTGTAACGACTGTCATAAATCTTGTTTAGAGTCTCGCTTGGAATCTGTTATGGTATCCGCAAACGTTTAACAACCCCCTTTGGGGGTATTTTTTTGCGATACTCTGAAAGCCTTTTCACAGCAGCACTGGAGAGAAAAAGACCATGGCAGGCATACTCACTATGATACTGGCGGGCGGTGAAGGCACCCGTCTGCAACCGCTGACCACCACTCGCAGCAAACCATCAGTCCCCTTTGGTGGCAGCTATCGGCTCATCGACTTTGTGCTCAACAACTTCGTCAACGCCGACTTCCTGCGGATCTATGTGTTGACCCAGTTCAAGTCCCAGTCCCTCTATCTGCACATGAAGAAGGGCTGGAACATTGTCGGCATCACGGATCGCTTCATCGATCCCATCCCGGCCCAGATGCGGATGGGCAAGCGCTGGTATGACGGTACCGCCGATGCCATCTACCAGAACCTGCGCTTCATCGAGATCTCCGACCCTGAACATGTCTGCATCTTTGGCTCGGATCATATCTACAAGATGGACGTAAGCCAGATGGTCAGTTTCCACAAGCAGAAAGCGGCGGCCCTGACGGTGGCTGCGCTGCGCATGCCGATTGAAGAAGCTAGTGCCTTCGGGGTGATCGAGGTGGACGACGAGGGGCGCATGATAGGCTTTGAGGAAAAGCCCAAGCATCCCAAGCACATACCAGGAGATCCCAGCCAGGCTCTGGTCTCCATGGGTAACTACATCTTCGAGACCGAAGCGCTCTATCGTGAGCTCAAGCGGGATGGGGACGATGAACACTCCAGCCATGATTTTGGCAAAGACATCATCCCTCACCTTTTTCCCCGTGCTCCCGTCTATGTCTATGACTACAGCACCAACGTGATCCCGGGGGAGGGCCCGAATGTCTATTGGCGCGATGTCGGGACTCTGGATGGCTACTGGCAAACCCACATGGATCTGGTTGCCGACAATCCCCCCTTCTCCCTCTACAATCGCAAGTGGCCATTGCATACCCACTATCCACCGTTGCCGCCCGCCACCTTCGTCGATACCGAGCAGTGCAAGGTCAAGATTGCCAACTCCTTGATTTCCGGGGGGTGCTTCATTCAGGGCAGCCAGATCCAGCGCTCCATCCTGGGTTTTCGCTGCAACATTGGCCCCTGCAGCCACATCAGCGAGTCCGTGCTACTTGGGGATGTGAAGATAGGCGAGGGCTGCTCAATTCGACGAGCCATCATAGACAAGAATGTTGAAATTGCGCCCGGCACCGTGATCGGTGAGAATCTGACCCATGACAGGGAAAGGTTCACCGTATCTGAAGGGGGTATTGTCGTGATACCCAGGGGAGCGAGAGTTGGCTATTAACCCATTAAAAATTCTGTTCGTGGCCTCAGAGGTCGAGGGGCTGGTCAAGACCGGCGGCCTGGCCGATGTGGCACGTGCGCTACCGCGCTATCTGGCCCAGCAGGGCCATGATGTGCGCATCATATTGCCCTTCTACAAGGGGCTCAAGCGCCGTGACGAAGCCAGGTTGCTGGCCTCGCGCTGGCTGCCTACCCCGGCCGGACAGGAAGACATTGGTTATCGTCTGCATCAACTCGAGCTGGACGGCTTCCCCGTCTATCTCATCGATTGTCCCCGCTACTTCGAGCGGGCTGAACTCTACGCCGAACATAACCAGGCCTATGGTGACAATGGTGAGCGGTTCGCCTTTCTGGCCGCCGCCGCCCTCCATGCCACAGAGCAGCTCGGCTTCGCCCCGGACATAGTCCACTGCAACGACTGGCACACAGGCCTGCTGCCGCTGTTGCTAAAGACCCGACACGCCAGCAACCCCTTCTTCGCCCAGACCCGCAGCGTCATCAGCATCCACAACGCCGCCTTCCAGGGGGTATTCGATCGGGTGCAATTTGCAACCGTGCCCGAGATAAGTCATTACGAACAGCGAGTGGCCTATGACTATGGCCACATCAACCTGCTCAAGTGTGGTGTGCTCTACGCCGACAAGATCAATGCGGTGAGTCCCAACTATGCCAACGAATTGCTGACCCATCTGGGCGCTCATGGCATGGCATCGGCCTTCCAGCAGCGTGCAGCGGATCTATGCGGCATCCTCAACGGCTGCGATTATCAGGATTGGGATCCGGCCACAGACCCCCACCTGCCGGCCAACTATGATGCTCAGGATCTGAGCGGCAAGGCTCGCTGTCGTGCCCAGTTGCAACAAGATGCCGGTCTGCCGGTGGTGAGCGACCCCATCTACGGCATGGTATGCCGACTGACGGAGCAAAAAGGCGTTCACCTGCTTATCCCCGCCCTTGAGGACTTCCTGCGCCACCGGGTGCAAGTCGTGATCGTCGGTTCAGGAGATCCCTCCCTGGCTGCGCAGCTTCAGGCCATCGCCCAGCGACATCCAGACAGATTTGCCTTTATCAATACCTACGACGACAGGCTGGCCCACCTGGTAGAGGCGGGCGCCGATATCTTCCTGATGCCGTCCCTGTTTGAACCCTGCGGCCTTAACCAGATGTACAGCCTGGCCTATGGCACACTGCCTCTGGTGCGGGCAGTCGGCGGCCTCAAGGACACAGTTGTGGACTGGGACCAGGGCGATGATGAGGCTACCGGTTTCTGCTTTATGGATCCCACCGCCCATGGTCTGCTCGATGCCATGCGTCGCAGCCTGCTCTATTTTCTGCAAGATACCGACCGTTTCGCGCTGATACAGCGCCGTGCCATGCAGACCCGCTTCGACTGGCCAGATTCGGTTGAGCAGTATGTGCAAATGTATCGGGATGCCCTCGCTCGCTAAGCCGGTGTCATCCGACAATTGCTGAAGTTTTGTCCCCTTGGCTGGGTTTTCTCTGCCAAGGGCGAAAAAAGTCCATTGCGGCTGTTGACGCTCCCCCAAAACTCTATAGAATCCCCGTCCGCAGTGATGCGAAGGTGGCGGAATTGGTAGACGCGCTAGCTTCAGGTGTTAGTGTCCCACGGATGTGAGGGTTCGAGTCCCTCTCTTCGCACCATACTGCAGCATGCTTCATCAATGGCATGTAAAACAAGATTGATGACCCAATGTGCGAAGGTGGCGGAATTGGTAGACGCGCTAGCTTCAGGTGTTAGTGTCCCACGGATGTGAGGGTTCGAGTCCCTCTCTTCGCACCATGATTCTGACATGTAAAAACAGACAGTGCATGGCCAACTCCATGTAAAACAGGTTGGGAAAACAGTGTGCGAAGGTGGCGGAATTGGTAGACGCGCTAGCTTCAGGTGTTAGTGTCCCACGGATGTGAGGGTTCGAGTCCCTCTCTTCGCACCATCTATTCGACAAAAGGCCCGTGATGAAAATCACGGGCCTTTTGTATTTGGTTTCGACTAGCTATCCTTGCCCTGACACCACCAAGGAGACGGGCCCATGAAACTCAGCACCGAGATCCACAATTTCTACGAGCAGTTGGTCAACAAGGCCATCGTCCAGCAAGATCTGGCCAGGCGCCTGAGTGAAGACGAGCTTGCCGACCTGTGCTGCCTCGCCCTCAATCAACTCCCCGCCCACTACATACGCCATGACGTGGATATGATCTATTTTCTCAGCCAGGAGAAACGTGACGCCATGGAACAGGAGGTCCGACTCTCCTTGGCCCACGCTCTGGTACGAGTGCAGAGCTCAACCAGCCGCGACTGACCTGCAGCTAGTACCAGGGGTGCTGCCACAACAAGGCAGCCACTCCCGTCATACCCGCCACTGGCAGCAGAATGAGCACAGGCCTGAGTCTGGGCTCAAGCAAGATCCCGGCGGCCAGTACAAACCCCAGGCTCCAGAGCCCGTATTGCTTGTCATGACCCCATATCCCCACTAATACCAGTGCCATAAAAAGGGCGCCCCTGTATATCCAGCTCATCGCCATCTCCATGCACAATGAATAGTAATAATTATCATTTGGCATGAACCCCAGTGCAATGACTATCTTTTCCTTCCCTCGGATCGCAGCAGTCCACTGGGCTTACCAACCTACAAAAACCGGTACAAAATCAAATTTTGTGTAAATTCATCAACCAAAAGTTCAAAAATGCCCGGTAAGTTTGAATTTTAAGAGGGGACTCTGTGGTAGATTGCCGCCTCATTTTGGGTGGGCGCCTCGGGACATGACAAGTTCACAGGATGAGAGGCACCCACCTTGGCGAGCAAGAGTTTAGGAAGTATCTATGCAAAACCAACAACATCCCCGTCTGCCAAGCATGTTTCAGGTGCTGGCCTGCCTGGCCATCTTTCTGGCATTGGCCTTCTCGTTTACCAGCCTGCTCGATCTGCCGATCCAGCTGGCCCTGTTTATCGCCTGGTTCGTCATCATGGGGCTCGGCATCAAGCTCGGCCATGACTACAAATCCCTGGAACAGGCCGCCGTCGATGGCGTAGCCAAGGGGATGGGGGCCATCTTGATACTGGTTTCCGTCGGCGCCCTGGTCGGAACCTGGATCGCGGGAGGTATAGTGCCCAGCATCATCTACTTCGGCCTCAAGGTAATACACCCCTCCATCTTCCTGCTGGCGACCCTGATAATTTGTTCACTCACCTCGCTGGCAACCGGTACCTCCTGGGGATCGGCCGCCACCGCCGGTATTGCAATGATGGGCATTGGCCACAGTCTGGGGGTGCCTGCCCCACTGGTGGCCGGTGCCGTACTCTCCGGCGTCTATTTCGGCGACAAGCTCTCTCCCCTCTCCGACTCTGTGGTACTGGCCTCGACCATGTCCAACGTCGACGTGGTAGAACACATCAAGGGCATGTTGCCCATCAGCCTGCTCTCCTATGTCATCACGGCGGCCTTGTTTACTGTGGTCGGCATGCAGTACTCGGGCAATGTCAGCCTGGAGCAGGTCAACCTGGTGATGGAAGCCCTCGACAAGCAGTTCAATATCACGCCCCTGGCCGTGGTGCCGGTGATCCTGGTGCTGGGCCTGCTGGCGAACCGCAAGCCCGCCTTCCCGGTGATCAGCTTTGGCGCCCTGCTAGGTCTTATCTGGGCCATCGTCTTTCAGGATATGGATCCGGTCAAGGCGATGCACTCGGCCTACAGCCCGTTCGCCATCACCTCGGGGGTCGGTTTCATCGACAACATCCTGGGCCGCGGCGGTATGGAATCCATGCTCGGCTCGGTGGCCGTCATCATCTTCGGCTTAGGGTTTGGCGGTCTGTTGGAGAAGGTCGGTCTGCTCGAGGTGATCGCAGGAGCCTTCGAGAAGCGCATCAACAGTGTCGGCAGCCTGACGACTCACACCCTGGGTACCGCCTTTCTGGCCAACGTCTTTGGCTCTGCCATGTATGTATCACTGATCCTGACTCCCAAGATCATGGCCAAGAACTATGACCGGCTGGGACTGGCGCGCAAGAACCTCTCCCGCAATGCAGAGTTCGGCGGTACCCTTACCTGCGGCATGGTGCCCTGGAGTGACAACGGCATCTTCATGGCCGGGGTGCTCGGGGTAGCGACGCTGGATTACCTGCCATACATGTGGTTGAGCTTCATATGCATCCTTGTGACCATCTCCTTCGCCTACATGGGCAAGTTTGTCAGTCGGGTTCCGGTCATCCCGGCGGCCAGCTCGCGCTGAGTCACCGTTGATACAAACAAGGCGCCTCAGGGCGCCTTGTTTGTATCTGGAGGCAGGATTTGTATCCCGGCGGGCTGGGTACTACAACAGCCGCGCCAGCAAGCCACGCAGTGCTTTGATGAGTTCAGGCTTGCCACTGAGGCTCTGGCGACGAGCCAGCAACTCCCAGGGTGCGTATTGCCAAATGCTGGCGATAAGCAAGGCTCGCTCCGCAGGTTTCAATCCATCCAGGCGGTTCATGTTGACCGCCAGCCAGCGCTGCAGGCTGGGTTGGCACAGCTCGAACGGTTTGTGGTGATGGGCAAAACAAGTCAGCTCATCCTCATCAAACGCCTCCCACCCTGACCATCTGTCCGTCGGTTCCTCTTTCTCACCCTCCTTCCCCTCAACGGGGGCCACGCACTGCCAAACCAGCTCGGGATCCAGCTCCCGCAGCTCACCGGCCAGCAGCGTCGGCAGTTGGCGGCAAAAGCGCTCGTGCCAACGGGCAAGTTCGGCCTCCCGCTCGGGGCGCAGGGCACGCAGCAACAGGGCGGCATGGCTGCCACTGGCCGCATCTCTCTGCAGGCCGATGCGCAATGCCTGCAGGCCCGCCCGGCGCCAAAAAGGCAGCAGATCGGCCGTGGCAGAGAAGGCGGCGCCGAGGTAATCGACCCCGGAGTCCCGGTAATGGGTCACTAACTGGTCAAGCAGCAAACTGCCGAGCCCGCGTCTGTGCAGCTCGGGATGCACGGCGATGCGCAGTACCCGGCCATAGCTGCGCTCCCCTGCCTCCCGCAAGCCGCCATGGGCCAGCAGGGACTGCGGCAACAGATGGCCGCGGGGCCGCCGCCGCCCTGCCCAGATATCCTCGGCAAGCTCGGCCGGGATATGGCCCTCCCGCGCCACCAGTGCCACTGCGAGCAGACTGCTATCTTGCTCCAACAGATGAATGTCGAGGTCCGGGCTCTCCAGCAAGATGCGCAGATCGCTGGGCGTCGTCTGGTAGTGAGCCAGCACCAGCAGCCCGAATACCTGATTGAGCAGAGCCTCGTCGCTGGCCAATGCCTGCTGGGTTATCTGGCGCCGCACCGGGGCAAGCACAGGGGGTGGCGTCCTGACCTCGGCATCCAGCCCCAGCAGGCGAAACACCAGGGCCTCCAGCGGGCAACCGGCGCGCCAGCGCACAGGTTCGTCCAGATGCAGCTCCTGCCAGCCGGGCGCCCGCTGGTCAAGATGGGCCTTGAAGCGCAGGTGAAAACCACGCCCCGTCCCCTCATAGCCATGCTCTGTGGTGGCAAAAGCAATGCGACTGTGGCGCGCCAGCATGATCTCGAGCAGCGGCGTTGGAATGGCGGCGGCCTCGTCGACCAACAGCAGATCGCAGGCTATCTCTTCTTGCACCAGCTGCTGGGGGGAATAGAACGCTATCCTGTCTGACGCCTCGCCCAGGGCGAGCCTCCCATGTTCGAACAGGCTGGAGACAGTCGCCTTGGCAGGCGCCGTAACGGCAATGCACAGTCCTGGCTGCTCGCGTAACAAGACCGCAGCAGCCAATCCTAAAGCCGAACTCTTGCCTCGCCCACGATCGGCACTGATCACCAACGGCCGTCGCCGGTGGCCATGCAGCACCTGACGAATGGCCGTGATGGCGTGAGTCTGACCCGCCGTCATGGGGCGATCAGTCTGGATGGGATGCCAAGGGGAAGAGAGTGTCGGCAGCGCGAGATCCAGGGCGGGATCTTGATGCAGCAGGCGCGCCAGCCGGGCAATAAAGCCCTGACCCGCACGTGGCAGGTCGTCCGGTGTGGCGACCAGGCGTAGCCTGTCTGGATCCGCGAAACCGGGCCACTCAGCCCGTGGCGGGGTGAGCAGGATCAGCAAGCCCCCTGCGCGAAGGGTACCTGCCAGGGCGCCGAACGCATCGGGGTGAAAGCCGCTGAAACTATTGAACACCAGGGTATCGCACTCCTGACCGAGCCGTTGCAGCGCCTTGGCCGCAGGCAGGGGGGCATATTGCGGCGGCCCCTCGCCGAGCCAGAAGATATCGCCGGACAACCATGTCTGGGCGGCAGCCAGCGTCTCGGTTTCAGCGCCCTCCAACCAGACCAGACGCCGCTCCCCAGCCCTGCGCAGGGCCTGGCGCAATGCGATCATGCGTCCTGACCCGGTCTGGGGCCGAACATCTGCTCCCCGGTCTGATTGATGAAGGTCTGGGCCTTTTGCACCATGAAGCGTTCGGCATCGGCCGGGCTGGCGAACAGATCGGAGCGAATAAATCGGTGAGTGCAAAGCTCGCCAGCCACTTCCTTGGTAATACGCCCCGCCAGTCGATATTGCCCCCCTTCGGCCATGGGTTCTGGATAGATGAGATAGCCGGCATATTCAGTCGGGGTAACCTCAGGTGCGGCGGGCGCTGCGCCACCAAACAGTGACTTGAACAGGGTCTTGAACATGGAACCTCCAAAGTGATGGGACATTGTCCTCAAGGGGCTGAGGAGTGGCAAGTGGCCCGGCTTATTCCCAATTGTTATTTGCACTGCAAACCACTCTCATTTAGATTTCAGTTTATTCCAAGGTGAGGTGTAAATATGTACGTTTGTTTGTGCCGTGGCATTACCGATACCCAGATACGTCAGGCGGTACAGGCAGGTAAAGATCTTCGTCAACTCAGGAAAGAGCTGGGTCTGGCCAGCCAGTGCGGCAAGTGCTTGCCCATGGCGAAAGCGATCATCAAGGCCGAACTCGACAAGGTCCCCAGCTACTACCAGGTAGCCTGAGTTTCCCTGGCCTCGCCGCCCCCTTCCTCAGCGGGTATCTGCCCGCTTGTCCTGTTGTTGTCATCTTCCTAGTCTAAGCTTGATGGATCCAGCAAGGAGAATTGACGATGAAAGGTGATGCCAAAATTATCGCGCATTTGAACAAGGTGCTAGCCAACGAGCTGGTTGCCATCAACCAATATTTCCTGCATGCCCGTATCTATGATGACTGGGGCCTCAAGGCCTTGGGGCACAAGGAGTATCACGAATCCATCGACGAGATGAAGCATGCGGACGAACTGATCAAGCGCGTCTTGTTTCTGGAGGGCCTGCCCAACTTGCAGGAGCTGGGCAAGCTGCGTATCGGCGAGACAGTCGAAGAGATGCTGCGCTGCGATCTCTCTCTGGAGATGGATGCCATCCCGGACTTGAAGGCTGCTATCGGCTATGCCGAATCCACGCACGACTATGTCAGTCGGGATCTGTTCCAGGATATCCTCGAAGATGAAGAGGAGCATGTGGACTGGCTGGAAACTCAAATAGACCTCATCGGCCGCATTGGTCTCGAAAATTACCAACAATCTCAGCTTCATCAAGGATCCTGACTAGCCGAGCGCTTCATGCCAATCGACGATATCCAGACCCGCTTAGGCGGGTTTTTCATGGTCCGCACCGGCCATGCTTCACCCGGATCACAGTTATGGCGCCCCGATAGGCAGGGGGCGACGCTTTCGATTAGGATAAGCGTCTCAACTTTTCACCCTCGGATACCAAGATGGAACAGATTGCACGGGAAATGGCCCCCCATAAACGAGTCGCCCTGGTGGCACATGACAATATGAAGACGGCACTGCTCAACTGGGTTGGCCGTCGCAAGGAAGAGCTCAAGCTGCATCACCTCTATGCAACTGGCACCACGGGCAGCCTGCTCAGCAAGTCGGCCCAGTTGCCTATTACCTGCCTCTTTTCCGGCCCCATGGGCGGCGATCAGCAACTCGGCGCCCTGATTGCCGAAGGCAAGATAGATGTGCTCATCTTCTTCTGGGATCCTCTCAACGCCGTGCCCCATGATCCGGACGTCAAGGCGCTGCTGCGTCTGGCCGCCGTCTGGAACATTCCGATGGCGACCAATGAGGCAACCGCCGACTTCATCATGGACAGCCCCCACATGCACCAGGCGTTCAGTGTGCAGATCCCGGACTATGCAGGCTACCTCAAGGCACGAACCCAATAGACAGCCGTCGCTGGGGAAATAGCAAAAGGCGCCGATATGGCGCCTTTTTTGTGGGTGAACATGCAGGACTCAGCGCTGCAGGCTTTTTTGGGCGAACTTGGGTCTGGCGTTCATGATCTGCTCCACCTGTTCGTCGCTCATCTTGCCACGGGAGAGACCCAGCACCTTGTAGGTGAGCAGGGGGCGGGCAGGCAGGGCTATCATCAGCGCCCGGATCTGGTTCTCGTCATCCTTCTCCCGCACCGGCTTGCCGTAGGCGTAGGTGAGCACGCCTGCGTCTATCAGATTTTTGACGGCGGGCTCGGTGATCGGCAGGTTTATGACGCTTTTACGCTGCAGCACGAACTCGCGCAGTACCGCCTTCTCGTTGAAGTCGAGGAAGGCGATCATCTGGGAAAGCTGATCTTTCTGCTTGCGGGACAACCATTCACCGCAGGCCCACTCCCACAGGATCAGCATGCCCTGGCTGCAAAAGTAGGAGATGGCGATCAGCATACCGACCCCGAGCCAGGCGGCGTGCAGCTCGGCCCAGGTACTCACGGCCCCTTTCATCAGCCAAGTCGGAAACAGCAAGATAATGCTGCAGCAGAGTAGCAACCAGACCATGAGCCAGTTGAGGCGGTTCAGTTGGTAAAAATGTTGGATCCACCGTTTCATCGTTCACCCTTGCCAAATCGTTGTGGACAGTAGTCAGGTCATAGCAAGGGCTGTGCCAAGGCGCAGATGACGGGGAAAGATCAAGGATCCGGACGGAAAACCATGGATGGCTGGCCGAAGTGGCGTCACATTCCCTTACAACTGATCCAGCGGATGATCATCACGTTGCCTTGTGAGGCGGCGGCCAACTTGGTAAAAAGACCGCACTGTCATTGGGGAGTAGCAACCGCCCGTCGATCCGGGCAGGGCTCATGTCAACATTCTTGGATCATCAGATCCATGGCATGGGCGGCGATAGCATCTATCGCCCTGCAAGACCTTTGGCCTCGATACGCAAGCCAGCCGGGCGAGCCGTATCGGGTCCATCGGTTGTTCTGCTCGCCTGGCGGTTGCCTATTATGTTGATCACCCTGCTGTTATTTCTGCTCTCTGCCGTCACCATCTACCTGGCCTGCGAATATTTCGTCAACGGCATCGAATGGACCGGCCATCACTTCAAGTTCTCCCAGAGTGCCACCGGCTCCCTGCTTGCGGCCCTCGGCACTGCCCTGCCCGAATGCATAGTCACCCTGACGGCCCTGCTGATGGGGGATGCTCCCGCCCAGCAGCAGATAGGGATAGGGGCCGCCCTCGGTGGCCCCCTGGTGCTTTCCACCATAGGCTATGCCACCGTCGGCGTGACCCTGCTGCTGTGCATGAGCCGTGAGCACAGGGCCATCGCTGGCGAGGTGCAGCGCGAGACTGGCCGGGATCAGGCCTGGTTTGTCGCTATCTTCCTGGTGGCGGTGGCCCTCGGCATGGTGGCCTTCACTGGCAAAACCTGGCTGGCCCCTCTGTTCGTGCTGATGTATCTGCTCTATGTGCGGCGCGAACTGAGACAGACCGACAGCCAGGCAGCCGACTTGCCCGAGCCCCTCAAGCTGGATCCGGGCGCCGGGATCCCAGCGCTTGGCAAGGTGCTGCTGCAGACCCTAGGAGCCCTGGTGGTGGTGGCGCTGGCGGCCCAGCTGTTCGTTCATCAGCTGGAGAGCATGGGCGAGCTGTTCGGCCTCTCCCCCGTGCTGGCGGCCCTGCTGCTGAGCCCGGTGGCGACCGAGATGCCGGAGCTGATGAACGTGCTGATCTGGGGGCGTCAGGGCAAGCATCGGCTGGCGCTGGCCAACATCTCCGGTGCCATGATGATCCAGGGCACCATTCCCAAGGCGTTCTGCCTGCTGTTCACCCCCTGGTTGCTCGACAGCACCATGATGGTCTCCTCCCTGGTGACCCTGCTGGCGGTGGTACTGCTGTGGTGGGGCTTCAGCCGGGAGCGGATGACGGCGGGCAGGCTGGCCTGCGTAGGACTGGTGTACCTGGGTTTCTGCGGCTGGCTGATGGCGAACTGAGGCACCAGCCACACCACATGCAAAAGGGCGGGATCTTGTCCCGCCCTTTTTGTTGTCATCACCCCATACCGGCCGATGCCGGCAAGGAGGTCAGAACTGCTGGAACCAGCGCTGGATCTGGGCCGGATCCTTGCTCTGGGTCAGGGAGAGCATCAAGAGGATGCGCGCCTTCTGCGGGTTCAGGGTGCCGGCGGCCACGAAGCCGTACTTGGCGTCATCGATCTCGGCATCCAGGGTGGTGGCGCCGGTCGGCACGCGGGCGGAGCGCACCACACGGATGCCGTCCTTGCTCGCCTTGGCCAGGGTGTCGAACAGGCTGTGATAGAGGTTGCCGTTGCCCACCCCGGCGCTGACGATGCCGTCAAACTTGGCATCCACCATGGCCTTGGCCGGCAGATCGGTGGCGTTGACATAGCTGTAGACGATGCCCACCTGCGGCAGCTTGTCGAGCTTGCTCACATCGAACGGGGTCTTGCTGGTGTGCAGGCGGGCCGGGCTGCGCTGGTAGTCGATCTTGCCGTTGTGGATGTAACCCAGCGGGCCGAAGTTGGGGGCGGCGAAGGTCTGCACCCCTGTGGTGTTGGTCTTGATGACGTCCCGGGCGTCCAGCACGGTATCGTTCATGGCGACCATGACACCACGCCCCTTGGAGCTGGGATCGGAGGCGGTGACCACGGCGTTATACAGATTCAGCGGGCCATCGGCACTCATGGCGGTGGAGGGGCGCATGGCACCCACCAGCACTACTGGCTTGTCGCTCTTGACGGTGAGGTTGAGGAAGTAGGCGGTCTCTTCCATGGTGTCGGTGCCGTGGGTGATGACGATGCCGTCCACCTCATCCTTGGCCAGCAGCTCGTTGACCCGCTTGGCGAGCGTGAGCCACACCTCGTCGTTCATGTCCTGGGAGCCGATCTTGACCACCTGCTCCCCCTGCACCTCGGCCACGTTCTTCATCTCGGGCACGGCGGCGATCAGGGTCTCGATGGCCACCTTGCCCGCTTCATAGTTGGATTGGGTGGCGGACTGCCCGGCACCGGCTATGGTGCCACCGGTCGCCAGGATTTCTATATGGGGCAAGGCCATGGCCAGGGGGGATAGCGTCAGGCCAACGACGGCGGCGAGCAGGGTCTTGCGAAGAGGGTGAGTCATGCTGCAAATCCTTCTGGATGAAAAAAGTGCAGCAAGTTTGCGCTTTCTGTTGCCGTCGTTTGTGATGTCTCTCACCAAAAAACAGCTGGATACAGAATTTTAACCTGTTTTATACCTCTATTTAGATAATTTAACTCGCACCAAATCCTTGTGCCTCAATCAGGGCGATCAGCTCCGCTTTGCTCAGTTCGCTCTCGATGACGGCTTGATTGCTGGCGAAATCTACCTTCGCTGAGGTCACCGCCGGCTGGGCCAGCAGGGCTTTTTGCAAGCTGGCGGCGCAGCCACCGCAGGACATGCCGGATAGGGTCAGTTCGATAGTCATGTTGAGCCTCCTCTTGTGGGTGTTTCTTCAGCCTAACGTTGTCAGCCAGGGCAAGGTCAAGCACTGCGTTAGCCTCCATTGCCCGGCTTACCCACAGACCCGGCGCCGGTCATCGACACTCAGGCTAGTGCTCACCAACGAGCCGGGGGGTGGCGATGCTGACAACAGTACGCCGAGTGTTTGGCTATCCCATCAACCCCAGATAGTTCATCAGGGCCGCCCCCAGGCTGGTGGTGACCAGCGAACCCAGGGTGGTGGTCGCGATGATGTTGGCCGCCAAGGCGCTGTCCGCCCCCCATGGCGCGGGTCATCACGTAGCTGGCGGCCGCTGTGGGGGTGGAGCTGATCAGGAAGAGGATGCCGAGGGCCTGGGTGCTGAAGCCGAGCGCCCAGGCCCCCAGCACCAGCAGCACGGGAATGCAGAACAGACGGTTGACGGTGGCCCAGCCGGTCAGCATGGCGCCGCCGCGCAGGGCATTGAGGTTGAGGCTGGCGCCGGTACAAAGCAGGGCCAGCGGCAGTGTCATGTTGGCAAAATAGCTGCCCGTGGTGATCACCAGCTGCGGGAGCTCTATGCCAAGCAGGCCGAACGGCAAGGCAGCCAGTATGGCGATGATGAGAGGGTTTCTGACTATCCCCCTCAAGATGGGCTTGATCCCTTTCCCTCCCCCCAGACTGCGGGTGAGGGTGATCACCGCCAGGATGTTGTAGAGCACTGTGACCGAGCCCACCAGCAGGGCAGCGGCGCCTATCCCCTGTGGGCCGTAGGCGTTCTGCACATAGGCCAGCCCCATGATACCCATGTTGCCGCGAAAGCTGCCCTGTACGAAGATGCCGCGCTGACGTTGCTCGGGAATGAAGCGGGAGGCCAATACTTCCAGCACCAGGAAACCGGCCAAGGTACCGAGCAAACCGTAGAGGATGAGCCAGGGGCTTGGCATGGTTGAAAAGTCGGTGCGCACCATACTGAGGAATAGCAGGGCAGGCAGGGTGACTTGGAACACCAGACGGGAGGCGGACTCAACGAAGCTGTCCGGCAAGAGGCCGAAGCGCTTGAGCACTATCCCGAGGATCAGCACCACGCAAATGGGGCCAGTGATGGAGAGTGAGAAGTTGAGACTGGTGATCAAATCCATGGTGCTCGTCCTGCGCAACAGAGGGCGCCCTCATGGGCGGAGCAGCCATTCTAGCGCCATGGACTTGTATTCACAGGTCTTAATCACAACAATGTCTGCACTTTGTCGTCTGCCCTGCTCCCCTGCCACGGATCTCACATGGAAAAGAAACTGACCATCCTAGATATAGCCAGCCTCAGTGGGGTCGGTAAATCGACCGTCTCCCGGGTGCTCAATCAGGATCCCAAGGTCAACCCCGAGACCCGGGCCAGGGTCGAAGCGGTGATAGCCCAGCACAGCTTCGTGCCGAGCAAATCGGCTCGCGCCATGCGCAGTCAGAGCCAACGAGTGATAGGCATAGTGGTATCCCGACTCGATTCCAGCTCGGAGAACCAGGCAGTGCGCGGCATGCTTGAAACCTTCTATGCCTGCGGCTACGACGCGGTGCTGATGGAGAGCAAGTTCTCCCCGGCCAAGGTGAGCGAACATCTGGCGGTGCTGTCCCGGCGCGGGGTAGACGGCATTATCCTGTTTGCCTTCAACGATCTCGACTATGACACCATGGCGCCGCTGACCGACAAACTGGTGCTGATGGCGCGGGAACGCCCCGGGTTCTCCTCCGTTTGTTACGATGACGAGGGGGCGGTGCGGGCCGTGCTGGCGCACCTCAAGGAGCGCGGCATTGATGAAGTGGCCTATCTGGGTGTCGAACGCACGGATCTCACCACGGGTCTGCGCCGCCATCAGGCTTATCTCGATTACTGCAAGGAGCAAGGGCGCAGCCCCAATGCCGCCCTTGGCGATCTCAGCTTGCAAAGCGGCTACCGACTCGCCGCCAACTTGCTCACCCCGGCGACCCAGGCCCTGGTCTGCGCCAGTGACACCCTGGCCATAGGCGCAGCCAAGTACCTGCAAGAACAGGGACGCACCGATGTTCTGGTCAGTGGCCTGGGCAGCAATCCCATGCTCACCTTCCTGTTTGCCAACGCCCTCAGTCTGGATTTTGGCTACAAAGATGCCGGTATCCTGGCCGCCAGGCAGTTGCTCGGTCAGATAGAAGAGGCCAAGGCGCCGAAGGCCACCATAGCCCCCTGTCAGCCCCTGTAGTCTATCTTTCCTCCTGAACCTCGGCGTTTTGCGCTTTTTGTGACCATTGCCACGAATTGGGAACGTTCCCATTGCCGAAGAGCACGACTGGATTCATGCTGGTTGGGAACGATACCAATAAGCAGGCGGTCATTGGCTAGCCAGCAAAAAAACGACCATTATTCATCGAGTCACAGAGGGAAGGCTCATGTCAAAAGTCAACACACAGCATCTGGCGCAGCTGATCGAACGGATTGGCGGCAAAGAGAACATCACCACTGTCAGTCATTGTCTGACCCGATTGAGATTCGTGCTGGCCGATCCGGCCAAGGCGGATATCAAGGCCATCGAAACCATCCCCGCCGTCAAGGGGTGCTTCACCAACGCTGGCCAGTTCCAGGTGGTCATCGGCAACGAGGTGGACCAGTGGTACAAGGCGCTCACCGAGGAGATCGGGGTCAGCGGCGGCAGCAAGGATGCCGCCAAGCAGGCCGCCCGCCACAACATGAATCCGCTGGAACGCGCCATCTCCCATATGGCGGAGATCTTCGTGCCCCTGCTGCCCGCCATCATCACCGGCGGTCTGATCCTGGGTTTCCGTAACGTCATCGGCGACATCAAGATGTTCGATGATGGTACCCATACCCTCGTCGAAATCAGCCAATTCTGGGCAGGGGTTCACTCCTTCCTTTGGTTAATTGGCGAGGCCATCTTCCACTTCCTGCCGGTCGGCGTCTGCTGGTCTACCGTGAAAAAGATGGGGGGCTCAGAGATCCTTGGGATAGTATTGGGGATCACCCTGGTATCGCCGCAGTTGATGAATGCCTATGGCATCGGCGCCGCGATACCCGATGTATGGGACTTCGGGATCTTTACCATCCAGAAGGTGGGCTACCAGGCCCAGGTTATTCCCTCCATCCTCGCGGGTGTGGTACTGGCCTGGCTCGAGACCAATCTCAGACGCATCATCCCGGCCTATCTCTACATGGTCATAGTGCCGTTTGTTGCTCTCATAGTGACCGTCATCCTGGCTCACACCCTGATAGGCCCCTTTGGCCGCTGGATAGGTGAAGGCGTGGGTTATGCTGCCAGAGCCGCCATGACCGGCGATTTCGCCCCCATTGGCTCTGCCATCTTCGGTTTCTTCTACGCGCCTCTGGTCATCACCGGCATCCATCACACCACCAATGCCGTGGACCTGCAGTTGATGAAGGACATTGGTGGTACCCCCATCTGGCCGCTGATCGCGCTGTCCAATATCGCCCAGGCATCCGCAGTGGTGGGCATCATCCTGATCAGCCGCAAGGAGAACGAGCGGGAAATCTCGGTGCCCGCCGCCATCTCGGCTTATCTGGGAGTGACCGAGCCGGCCATGTACGGTATCAACCTCAAGTACAAGTTCCCCATGCTGTGCGCCATGGTGGGCTCAAGCTGTGCGGCCCTCATCTGTGGCTTCGCCCATGTCATGTCAAACGGCATCGGGGTGGGTGGCCTGCCAGGTATCCTCACCATCAAACCAGAGTTCTGGGGTATCTACTCCATCGCCATGCTGGTAGCCATCGTGGTTCCCCTTGCGCTGACCATGCTGGTTTACAAACGCCAGCAGGCGGCTGGCAAGCTGGAACTGAGCGCTGCCTGACCGACAAGTACCACGGCGGAGCCCAGGCTCCGCCCTTTTTATTGGCCCAGTTCTACCCATAACCCCGTTTCAACAAGATGAGCGATACGACCATGAAACAGACTCCCTGGTGGCAGAGTGCCGTGATTTACCAGATCTACCCCAAAAGCTTTCAGGACTCGGGTGCCCGTGGCACCGGCGATCTCAAGGGGATCATGGCCCGCCTCGACTATCTCAAAATCCTCGGCGTCGACGCCCTCTGGCTGACTCCTGTCTATGTTTCCCCCCAGGTGGACAACGGCTATGACATCGCCGACTACCTGAATATTGACCCGGCCTACGGTACCATGAGTGATTTCGAGGCGCTGCTGGCCGCCGCCCACGCGCGCGACATTCGCATCGTGATGGACATAGTGGTGAACCACACCTCCACCGAACATGTCTGGTTCAAATCGGCGCTGGGGGATAAAAACAGCCCCTACCGCGACTACTACATCTGGCAGGATCCGGTGGATGGCGGCGTGCCCAACAACTGGCAGTCCAAGTTTGGCGGCAGCGCCTGGGAGCTGGATGCGGCCACAAACCAGTACTATCTGCACCTGTTTGCCCGCGAGCAGGCGGATCTCAATTGGGAGAACCCGGCCGTGCGCGCCGAGGTGAAGAAGGTCATCCACTTCTGGGCACAGAAGGGGGTCGATGGTTTTCGCCTCGACGTCATCAACCTCATCTCCAAGGATCAGCGCTTCCCGAACGACGAGGTGGGGGATGGCCGCCGCTTCTACACCGACGGGCCGCGTATCCACGAATTCCTGCAGGACGTGAGCCGCGACGTATTCGCCCCGGTCGGAGCCATGACGGTGGGCGAGATGTCTTCGACCTCCCTGGAGCACTGCCAGCGCTACGGCGCGCTGGATGGCTCCGAACTCTCCATGGTATTCAACTTCCACCATCTGAAGGTGGATTACCCCAATGGCGACAAGTGGACGAAAGCGCCGTTCGACTTCCTCGAACTGAAGCGCATCTTCAACCACTGGCAGAGCGGCATGCACGGCAAGGGCTGGTCGGCGCTGTTCTGGTGCAACCACGATCAGCCGCGCATCGTCTCCCGCTTCGGGGATGAGGGCGAGTACCGGGTGGTGGCAGCCAAGATGCTGGCCAGCACCTTGCACGGGCTGCAGGGTACCCCCTACATCTATCAGGGGGAGGAGATCGGCATGACCAACCCCGGTTATGACAGCATCCATGACTACCAGGATGTGGAGAGCAACAACATCTTCGCCATCAAACGTGCCGAAGGCGTACCTGAAGCTGAAATCCTCGCCATTCTGGGGGCCAAGTCGCGAGACAACTCCCGTACCCCCATGCAGTGGAGTACCGCCCCCAACGCCGGTTTTACCAAAGGCACGCCCTGGCTCAAGCCCGCAGCCAACTACACCGCGATCAACGCCGAAGCCGCGCTGGCCGATGCTGACTCCGTCTTCTGGCACTACCGGGATCTGGTACGACTTCGCAAGGCACATCCCATCTTCACCCAGGGGGACTATCAGGAGCAGTTACCGGGCCATCAACGGATCTGGGCCTATCGCCGCCAATGGCAGGGACAGACCTTGTTGATAGTGAGCAACTTCTACGGCGAGGCCGTCGACTTTGCTCTGCCCACTGGAATGCAAGCCGGTGAAGGTCGCCTGCTGCTTGGCAACTACCCCGATAGCCCGACTCAGCCGCAATCCTGCCTGCTGCGCCCCTATGAGTCCCTGATCTGGCTGGTGGAATAGATGATGACAGAGACAACCACAGTGGCGGCCACAGAGGCTC
>NZ_AQGQ01000020.1 GCF_000388115.1 Aeromonas molluscorum 848 | reverse complement strand
ATCCCAGTTGGCAGCTGATGCTGGAAAGCGCCTGGGCCGAGCGTTACGGCCACTACGATGCGGCGCCTCGATCCTGCCGCTGACGCGGGCCTGCTCTGGCTGCCCTGCTCGGCGGCCTGCTGATCCTGCTTGGCCAGGCCAGAGGCTCCGCGCCCTGGCTGCGGCTCTGGGCCCAGCCAGGTCTGGGGGAGTCCATCTGGCTCAGCCTCTGGATAGCCTCTGCCTCCAGCCTGCTCAGCCTGCTGCTGGTCGCCCTCTTGCTGGCCCAGAGTGAAGGTCGCAGCGTCGCACTGCTGCGCCGCCTGCTCGCCCCCCTGCTGGCAATGCCCCATGTGGCCTTTGCCATCGGTTTGGTTTTCTCATCGCCCCTTCCGGCTGGTTGCTGCGGCTGGTCTCCCCCGGGATCACCGGACTGAGCCTGCCACCGGACTGGCAGACACTGCATGATCCCTGGGGACTGGGCCTCATCATCATGCTGGTCCTCAAAGAGGTGCCTTTCCTGCTGCTGATGGCGCTAGGTGCCCTGGAGCCTCCCCTGCTCGCCCGCCAACAGTGGCTGGGGCAAAGCCTCGGCTTTCGTCCGGCCCAGATCTGGTGGCGACTGATCCTGCCCAGCCTCTGGCCCAGTCTGCGCCTGCCGCTCTATGCGGTAGCCGCCTATGGCCTAGGGGTGGTCGATCTGGGGCTGCTGCTCGGCCCCACCCAACCGGCACCGCTGGCCGTGCGGCTCTGGCTCTGGTATCAGGATGCCGACCTGAGCTGGCGCGCCCTGGCCAACAACGGCGCCCTGCTGCTGTTTGGCCTCAATCTGTTGCTGCTCGTCGGCTTGCGCGCCCTTGAGTGGCTTCATCTGACCTGGGGCAAAGGCTGGATGCTCAATGGCCAACGCCAACGCCCCTCTGCCCGGCTGGTCCCGGCCCTGGCTGCCACCCTGTCCAGCCTGTTGCTGTCAGTCAATCTGCTGGTGCTGGCCGCCCTGATCCTCTGGTCCTTCACCCGCCGCTGGTCCTTCCCCGCTCCGTGGCCCAGCCAGTGGAGTGGGCGCCATTGGCAACAAGCGATCGGCGAGCTCGCTCTGCCCCTCGGCCACAGCACCTGGCTTGCCCTGTCGACTGCCATCGCGGCCCTCATTCTGGTGGTACTTGCCCTGGAAGCCCAGCGTGGACGCAGGCCCTGGCCGCTCTGGCTGATCTGCCTGCCGCTGTTGCTCCCCCAGGCCAGCCTGCTGCTGGGGGCCCGTCTTGGTGCCGACTGGCTCGGCCTGCCGGTCGGCAGCGCCCTGGTATTCTGGAGCCAGCTGTTGTTCGTCTATCCCTATGTTTATCTGTGCCTCTATGGTCCCTATCGTCAGTTTGACGATCGTCTGGTCCAGGCGGCCGCCACCCTGGGGGCCAATTCCTGGCAAACCTGGTGGCGGGTCAAGGGCCCCCTGTTGCGGCGTCCCTTGGCCTTTGCCTTCGCCGTGGGCGCCGCCGTCAGCCTGGCCCAATATTTGCCGACCCTGCTGTTTGGCGCCGGGCGCATCACCACGATCACGACCGACGCCGTGGCCATCGGCTCTGGCCTCAACCGCCGCCTCGCCAGTCTCTATGGCTTACTGCAATTGGCATTGCCGCTGGCGATCTACGCCCTGGCTCTGCGTCTGCCGCGCAGACCAAACCCGATGGAGACCACCTCATGACGCAGCCCCTGCACTTGGGCCCCCTGACCCTGGTTCTTCGCCAGCAGACACTGTTGCAACTGCCCGAGCGCCGCATAGCCCCCGGGGAGATCCTGACCCTGATGGGGCCAAATGGCTGTGGCAAGAGCTCGCTGCTGGCTGGCCTTGCCGGGGTGTTGCCCCCGGGAGGCCCCCTGCAACTTGTCGGTGAGATACGGCTCGGGACCCGCCTCCTCAGTACGCTGCCCGCTTATCAGCGCCGCATCGGCATGCTGTTTCAAGAAGATTTGCTGTTCGCCCACCTCTCGGTGGTCGAGAACCTGATGTTTGGCATGCCGGCCCATATCAAGGGCGCGGCGCGGCGCGAGCAAGCCCAGCAGGCCCTGACCCGAGTCGGACTGGCAGCGCTGGGCAATCGTCATACCGGCGCCCTCTCCGGCGGCCAGAAGGCGCGTGTCAGTCTGCTGCGTACCCTGCTCGCCGAGCCGGATGTGATCTTGCTCGATGAGCCTTTCGCGCGCCTCGACAAGCCACTGCGCGCCGCGTTTCGCACCTTGGTATTCGAAGAGATAGCCGGCCGTGCCATCCCGGCCATCCTGGTCAGCCATGATGAAGAGGATGCCCCCGCCACCATCCTGGATCTCGCCGCGATGGCGTCGCCTGCTACCCGCTATCCCCCTATCTCAGAGGACGATCCCCTTGTTTGACCGCCATGCCATTGTGTTGATCCGCCGTCCCTTGGCCTTGATCGCCCGTCCCCTGGCCCGCTGGGGCATCAGTGCCAACCAGATCAGCATCACCGGTTTCTTCATCGGCATGCTGAGCCTGCCCCTGCTCGCCTTCGGCCAGTTTGAGGAAGCCTTGATCTGCATCTTGCTCAATCGCATCATGGATGGGCTGGATGGCGCCATCGCCCGGATCCACGGCATCACCGACTGCGGTGGCTTCCTCGACATCACTCTCGACTTCATCTTCTACGCCGCCGTGGTATGGGGCTTTGCCCTGGCCAGTCCCGCCAATGCCCTGCCCGCCGCCACCCTGCTGTTCGCTTTCATGGGCACGGGGTCCAGTTTCCTGGCCTTTGCCATCATGGCGGGCAAACGTGGCATCGAGAATCCCGTCTACCATCACAAGTCACTCTACTACCTGGGAGGCCTGACCGAAGGCAGCGAAACCATCGCCCTGTTCGTGCTCATGTGCCTGCTCCCCCACTGGTTTGCTCCCCTGGCCTACGGCTTTGCCGCCTTGTGCCTCATCACGGTAGCGACCCGGCTCTGGAGTGGTTACCACAGCCTCAAGTCCTGAATCCGCAGAGCTGCTCTGACATTGACCCACGGCGGGGTGACCTGTAATCCTCGAGCACAGTGGCCACTTTTTCCCTCGGTTCGGCCCTTGCGCATCGCCATGGATCCACTACCATGGCGAAATCCTGTTTTCTATGCTGTTGGAAGCCTTATGCATCGTTTCATACCCTTGGCCGTACTCTTTCCCTTGCTCATCGGCTGCAGCAGCGCCGCTCACGAACCGGCTCCCGTACCCAAGGTTCAGACAAAGAGCAGCTTCCTGCTCACCCCACCACCCAAACAGGCATCTGGGGTGTTGGCGGGGGATTTTGCCAGCAACCCCGAGGTCAACAGCTTTATCAGCATGATGGTCAGCAAGCACGGCTTCGATCGGGCCGAGCTGCACAACACCCTCTCCCAGGCCTCTCGCGAGCAGTGGATCATCAACCTGATGGACCGTCAGGCACCGGTAGCTACAGGTCCAAGCGGACCTAATGGTGCCTGGAACCGCTATCGCGCCAAGTTCATCACTCCGGACAATGTGCAAAATGGTGTCAACTTCTGGCGCGACTATGAGACCGAACTCAATCGTGCCTCTGCCCAGTACGGCGTGCCCCCCGAGATCATCGTCGGCATCATAGGGGTCGAGACCCGCTGGGGCCGAGTGATGGGCAAAACCCCGATCCTGGATGCCCTGGCCACCCTGGCCTTTGACTATCCCCGCCGCGCCACCTTCTTCCGCGGCGAGCTGGAGCAGTTCCTGATCATGGCCCGCAACGAAGGGATCGATCCGAGCGAGCCGACCGGCTCCTACGCTGGCGCCATGGGCTACGGCCAGTTCATGCCGTCGAGTTTCCACGGCTATGCGGTCGACTTTGACGGCAACGGCCACACCAACCTCTGGGATCCTGTGGATGCCATCGGCAGCGTAGCCCACTACTTCCAGGCCCACGGCTGGCGCAAGGGCGATCAAGTGGCGGTCAGAGCCCAGGGCCAGGCACCCGGTTTTGAAACCGGCTTCCAGACAAGCTACAGCCTGGATACCCTGCGCAGGGCTGGCCTCTCACCCATAGCGCCACTCGGCGCCCACAGCAAGGCCAGCCTGTTGCGACTGGATGTCGGCAGCAGCTATCAGTACTGGTATGGTCTGCCGAACTTCTACGCCATCACCCGCTACAACCACAGCACCCACTACGCCATGGCGGTCTGGCAGCTGGGTCTGGCGGTCAAGGCTGCCCGTGGTTACTGACCCCGGATCAACAACATAAAAAAGGCCCTTTCGGGGCCTTTTTTATCTGTGGCATCACTCGTTTTCCAGCAACCAGCGTTTGAGCAGGGCCGCGAGCTGGACCTGCTCCTCCCGATTGAGGGGAGCAAGCAGTCGCCGCTCATTGGCCACATGGCGCTCGACCGCTTGGTCAATCAGGGCCAGACCTGTCTCGGTCAGATTGACCAGCAGGCTGCGTCTGTCATCCGGCGCCGCCTGGCGCTCGATGAGCCCCCGCAGCTCCAGCTTGTCGAGTCTGGCCGTCATGGCCCCCGAACTCAACATGGCAGACTGATAGAGTGCAGTCGGGGTCAGCGGCCCACCGGCCCGGCGCAGGGTCGCCAAGATATCGAAATCCGAGCCCAGCAACCCGCACTCCTTGAGCTCGTCACTCACCTCCCGTCCGGCGATGGCGGCCATGCGCGCCACACGGCCCAACACCCCCATCGGGCTGCAATCGAGATCGGGTCTCTGCCGTGCCCATTGAGCCAACAACTGGTCTACATGATCCTCTGCCATAACGCTGCCACTTATCTTTATATCGAGATACTTGATAGTAAAGCAAATCGCCGCTAATGTATCTTCACTTAAAGATACTCAACATTGAGATATGTCATGCCTGTCCTGATTGCCCTGCTCGCTCCCCTGTTGTGGGGCAGTACCTATGCCGTGGTCAGTCTCTACCTGATCGACTACTCCCCCTACTGGGTGGCCGTGTGGCGTGCCCTGCCCGCTGGGATACTGCTGTTGCTGCTTCATCCTCGCTGGCCGCCACTGCCCTGGGGCAAGCAGTTCCTGCTGGCGTTTTGCAACATCACCGCCTTCTTCGCGCTCTTGTTCGTCGCCGCCTTCCGGTTGCCGGGTGCGGTGGCCGGCACCCTGGGTGCAACCTTGCCGCTGGTGCTGATGGGGTTGGCCTGGTGGCAGGATGGCAAGCGACCCAGCCTGAAGTGGCTGCTACTCGGTCTGATGGGCCTCGCTGGTGTGCTGCTGCTGCTCAACCCTTCCGCCAATCTGGATCCTGTCGGCGTGACCTGCGCCCTGCTGGCTACCCTGCTCATCGGCCAGTCCAGCCGCTGGATGCAGCGCTGGCCGGTCAGCGATCTGCTGGCGCTGACCGCCTGGCAACTGCTGCTGGGCGGTCTGATGCTGATCCCGCTCGCCTGGAGCCTGGCGGGCCCTATGCCCTTGCCACAGGTGCAGGCGGCCCCAGGCCTTATCTGGCTGATCCTGCTCAACACGGCGCTGGCCTACTGGGCCTGGCTGTGGGGGCTCAAGCGCCACGGCCCGGAGGTGATGGGCATGCTGGCCCTCACCAACCCCATGGTGGCGGTCTCCTGCGGCGTGCTGATGGTGGGGGAAACGCTGGACGCTCGCCAATGGCTCGGCATCGGGGTGATCCTGCTATCTCTGTTCCTGATGAAGCTGCCTGCTCGCCCCTTCTTCAAGCGCTGGCAGGCCCGCCGGGCGAGCACCGGTCAGTGCGGCAGGCCGTGAGCACGACCCATCCAGCTCAAGCGCAATAAAAAAGAGGAGCCATCAAGGCTCCTCTTTTTATTGGCAGGTTCGCTTGTCAGCCTGAAACCAGGATCAGACGCCTGCCTTGGCCAGGGCCGCAGAGACAATCTGCTGGGCCTCTTGCTGGATCAGGTCCAGGTGCGCCTCGCCTTTGAAGCTCTCCATATAGATCTTGTAGATGGACTCGGTGCCCGAAGGGCGCGCCGCGAACCAGCCGTGCTCGGTGGTCACCTTGAGGCCGCCGATGGCGGCATCATTACCGGGCGCCCTGGTCAACTTGGCGGTGATGGGGTCACCCGCCAGGGTGGAGGCCTCCACCAGGGCTGGGTCCAGCTTGGCCAGCACCGCTTTTTGCGCGCTGTTGGCCGGGGCATCGATACGACGGTAGCTGGAGCGGCCAAATTTCGCTTCCAGGGCATCATAATGGGCCTGGGGATCTTTGCCGGTTACGGCCAGGATTTCGGCGGCCAGCAGGGCCAGGATGAAGCCGTCCTTGTCGGTGGTCCAGACGCTGCCATCCTTGCGCAGGAAGGAGGCGCCGGCACTCTCTTCGCCACCGAAACCGAACTCGCCGCTGTAGAGACCGTCCACGAACCACTTGAAGCCGACCGGCACCTCTTTCAGGGTGCGGCCAATCTCGCCGGCGACCCGGTCGATCATCGAAGAAGAAACGAGTGTCTTGCCGACCGCAGCCGCTTGTGGCCAGCCGGTTCTGTGGGTGAACAGATATTGGATGGCAACGGCCAGGTAGTGGTTCGGATTCATCAGCCCGGCGGGGGTGACTATGCCGTGCCTGTCGTAGTCAGGGTCGTTGCCCAGCGCGATGTCGAACTTGTCTTTCAGGGCAATCAGGCCCGCCATGGCAAAGGGGCTGGAGCAGTCCATGCGGATCTTGCCATCTTTATCCAGGGTCATGAAGGAGAAGGTGGGATCCACCTTGTAATTGACCACTTCGATGTTCAGACCATAGCGCTTGGCGATCACATCCCAGTAAGCCACACCGGAGCCGCCAAGGGGATCGACCCCTATCTTGATACCGGCCTGTTTGATGGCGCCCATATCCAGCACGTTGCCAAGGTCATCCACATAGGGGGTGACATAGTCGTGACGCACCACGAGCGGGCTCTTGAGGGCATCGCTAAACGGCATGCGTTTCACCCCGACCAAACCGGCTTCCAGAATGGCGTTGGCTCTGTCTTCCACCCACTTGGTGATCTCCCCTTCTGCTGGGCCGCCGTGGGGAGGGTTGTACTTGAAGCCACCGTCTTCCGGCGGATTGTGGGACGGGGTGATCACCACGCCGTCCGCCAGCGCCGCAGGCTTGCTGGCATTGTGATGCAAGATGGCATGGGAGATGACCGGAGTCGGCGTGAAACCCAGATCCGCCTCGATGCGGGTCTCGACGCCGTTGCCAGCCAACACCTCGACCGCGCTGGCGAAGGCTGACTCAGACAGGGCGTGGGTATCCATGCCGACAAACAGGGGCCCTGTGATGCCGGCCTGCTGGCGATATTCCACCAGCGCCTGGGTGACCGCCAGGATATGGGATTCGGTGAAGGCATTGTGCAGAGCGCTGCCACGGTGACCAGAGGTGCCAAAGGCGACGCGCTGTTCGGGGCGGCTCATGTCCGGCTTGTTGAGGTAGTAAGCGCTGACCAGACGGGGGATGTTGGTCAGGTCGCTTAAACGGGCCGGTTGACCGGCATGAGGATGCTGTGCCATGGCGTTATCCTTGCTGCTATATGCATTTGCTGCTTAACGAAACAGGCCCTTGCGAAGGCCCCGCACATTCAAAAATCAGAACCGTCTTAGCCTGAGCTCAGTGTCATACGGTGCTGCACGCCTCGGCAATCAAGGCTTCGTCATAACCCATGCTGGCCATCAGCTGGGCGACCATATTCTGCTTGCGACTGGTGTTGGTATTGGTGATAACCCAGAAAGGGGTATCCGGTACCGGTTTGGGTTTGGTAGTGCTGCCACTGGCGCGCAGGGCCTCGGGATCCTGTGAGAAATAGACGCGCTTTCGCCCTTTTATCTCGGTTGCCTGGGTAAAACGAACAGGGTCATCCCGGTAGAGCGCCCCCAACAACAGCATGAAACGGTTGATCGATTTATCCTCCTGCTGCAGGGCACCCGACGCCAGCAAGGCCTGTATCCCAGACATCTCCTGAGTGACAGGTGCCGGAATCTGAACGGTCAGTGGCTCGGCCTGGCTGGGCGCCTCGCTCACCTTGACTTGGGCGGACTGCTCCAGCAGGCGACGCAATATATCAGAGGCACTCTCGCCAATGTGACGGGTCTGACTGGCAATATAGAAGTAGAGATCGTCATCAAGTTCGATGGTTTTCATAGGGTTGGCGCTGGACTCACAGAAAGTGGGATGGTGCGATTATACATAGCCAGACCCGGCGGCCCAAGCGGCCCGTCAGATGTGCATGAATCTCCTCGAGAATACGGCATAATGGCGCATCAGATAGTGATCCAGGCCACCGTGGCGCATTTTTGGCCCACAGGAGCGCAAAACCTGAACCAGATGCCAGGATCCCCGGATAGACAGCACAGGAGAACAACCATTGTCAGCCCCCTCTTCAGCCTTGCCGCTGCTTAATCACAAGGATCAAGGCCAGGGCCCGGCCGTCGTTTTGATCCATGGCCTCTTTGGCAGCCTGGACAATCTGGGCCTGCTGGCTCGTGCACTGGCGGACCAGTATCGCGTCATCAGTCTGGACTTGCGCAACCACGGCGCCTCCTTTCACTCCATGGAGATGAGCTATCCCCTGATGGCGGCCGATCTGCTGACGCTGCTCGATAGCTTGCACATCGAGAAGGCGAACCTGATTGGCCACTCCATGGGAGGTAAAGTCGCCATGCAGGTGGCCAAGCAGGCGCCCACGCGGGTCGAACGCCTGATAGTGGCGGACATGGCGCCGGTCGCCTACCCCCACGCCCGTCACCAGAATGTGTTTGCCGGTCTCAACGCCACCCTGGCCAAGATGCCAAAGAGCCGCAACGAGGCAGAAACGCTGCTGGCAGAGCACATAGAGATCCCGGGCGTGCGCCAATTCCTGCTCAAATCCTTCGCCAAGGATGGCGTGGATTGGGGCTGGCGTTTCAACGTGGCTGCGCTGGAGCACAGCTACGCCAACATCATGGGCTGGCCGGATAGCCAGAGCCGTTTCGACGGGCCGACCCTATTTATCAAGGGCGGTGAGTCGGACTATATGCTGCCCGCCTATACCGAGACGGTGATGGCGCAATTCCCCGCAGCAAAGGCTCGGGTCATCGCCGGAACCGGCCACTGGCTACACGCCGAGAAGCCGGTTTTGTTCAACAAGTTGGTTGTGGATTTCCTGTCTATAGGCGGTTAACAGTTTCAAATCCTTTGTGATATAGTGCGGCCCGTCATAAGGAGTGTGCGCAATCCATGCTGAGCCAACACATTGAACTGATCGAGAGTCTGGGCCTGAAATTATTCTTCGTGGCCGTCTTTCTATTGATTGGCCTGGCTATCCAGGACGTACTCAAACGCGGCAACGTGCCCCGTTTCGGTCGCTTCATCGTCTGGCTGGTACTGTTTTTAGGTTGCGCGGGTTTTGTCGCCAAGGGGCTGATTGAACTGAGCTGGGAAGGCTCGGGTCTCGGCTAACAGCTCATAGATGAAGTATGGCCAAACAGCAAACTGATCGAACAACATTGGATCTGTTCGCAAATGAGAAGCGCCCCGGCAGGCCGAAAACCAATCCACTCCCCCGCGAGACCCAGCTCAAGATCAACAAGCGCAATCAGCTCAAGCGCGATCGGGAGAATGGACTGAAGCGGGTAGAGTTAAAGGTGGAAGCCGAAATGCTGGAGCGCCTGAACCAACTTGCGCTGCAACAGAACGTCAGCCGCGCCGAGCTGATCCAATCTATCCTGAAGCAACAGATCGACTCTGCTCTCGTGGCGGGTCAGCTGATCTGACCGTTAAGCATCAACACCAAATACGGGTAACTAAACACTATGGCAAGTGTAGGTCTGTTTTTCGGCAGCGATACCGGTAATACCGAAGCTGTCGCCAAGATGATCCAGAAAGAACTGGGCAAACAACTGATTGAAGTCCGTGACATCGCCAAGAGCAGCAAGGCCGACATCGACAGCTTCAGCCTGCTGATGTTCGGTATCCCGACTTGGTACTACGGCGAAGCCCAAGCCGACTGGGATGACTTCTTCCCGGAACTCGAAGAAATCGACTTCACCGACAAACTGGTTGCCATCTTCGGGTGCGGTGATCAGGAAGACTATTCCGAGTACTTCCTCGATGCCATGGGCACCCTGCGTGACATCGTCGAGGCCAAGGGCGCCATCATCATTGGTCACTGGCCGACTGCGGGCTACGACTTCGAGGCCTCTAAGGCCCTGGTCGATGACAAGCACTTCGTCGGCTTGGGAATCGATGAGGATCGCCAACCAGAACTGACCGCCGAGCGCGTCAAGGGCTGGAGCAAGCAGATCCATGAAGAGATGTGCCTCGCCGAACTTGAGTGAGTCACTTCTACTAAAAAAACGGCCTACGAGCCGTTTTTTATGGGATGTAATTAGCCCTGGAGATCACGTCATCGACTCACAGCGTCCCCCTGCGCTCCTTGCGCTGGCGGACATAGAGCGTGCGCTTGATCTCGGCGACCAGCTCACCCTTGTGATCTTTTACCAGTACATCAAACTCAGGGAAGTGTTTGTCCCCCTGACGGGTCGCCGCCAGGATCGAAGCCAGCTTGGCCTCGGTCAGGTTGAACTCGGCCACCAGCTTGCCCTTGCCTGGCTTGATGTAGTTGATGCTGCCCGCCTTGTCCCACACATAGTAGTGGTTCTTGAAATACCCCATCAACATCAAGGGGTAGATGGGGGTCCGTCATGGCAAACATGCTGCCACCAAACTGGGTACGGTTGGCATTTTTGTTCCACCACCGCGACTTGAGGCTGACCCGGCAAGTACGAAAGTCATCGCTAAGCAGCTCTATCTTGATGCCAGCCCCCCAGAAAGGAGGCCAGGCATTGAGGGCGCGGCGCACCCAGGCCGCATTGTCAAAAAGCCAATCCATGGATCTCATCCGACCAGACAAACAGGTGTTACATCTTAACAACAATCAACGACCTGACAAGGGGGCGAAAATAATCTAATGCTCGCCCCCTTCTGATTAATCATGGCTAAAGCCCTTGAATTACTAGGTTTATTTTTTGTGACCACAAGACCTATAATGACATCTGACATGAGTTGAAGGTTGCCATTCCCGCGCCAGTCACTCAGAATAACCCCACCTTCGAGAATGCGAATAAGTGAATATGCCAGACAATAATCAAGCGTTAAAAAAGGCCGGGCTCAAGATCACACTGCCGCGTGTCAAGATCCTCGAGATCCTGCAGCAGCCGGAATGCCAGCACACCAGTGCCGAAGACCTCTACAAACGACTGATCGATCATGGTGAAGAGATTGGTCTGGCGACCGTGTATCGCGTTCTGAACCAGTTTGATGATGCAGGCATCGTCACCCGTCACCACTTTGAAGGCGGCAAGTCCGTGTTTGAGTTGTCGACCCAGGAGCACCATGACCACCTGGTTTGCCTCGACTGTGGCAAGGTGATCGAGTTCTCCGATGAAGTGATAGAACAGCGTCAGCGTGACATCGCCAAGCATCACAATATTCGGCTGACCAATCACAGCCTCTATCTGTATGGTCACTGCGCCAACGGTGACTGCAAGCACGACGAGTAAACTTGCCTGTGCGTCGCAGACAATAAAAAAGCCAGCATCGCGCTGGCTTTCTTTTTGGCTCAAATCCGGGCAAGTGGCAGGGTCTCCCCTGCCCGCTTTCCCTATACATCAGCCTTCGGCTTTGCCCCAGACGTCACGCAGTGCAACGGTGCGGTTGAACACCAGCTGCTCCGGGCTGGAGAGCTTGCTGTCGGCGCAGAAATAACCTTCACGCTCGAACTGGTAGGCAAACTCCGGCTTGGCATTTTTGAGGGAGGCCTCGACACGAGCCCCTGCAATGACTATCAGGGAGTCCGGGTTCAGGGCCGCTTCGACGTCTTGCTCGGCGCCAGGGTTTGGCATCTTGAACAGGCGGTCGTAGAGACGGATTTCGGCTGGCAGTGAGTGAGTGGCGCTGACCCAGTGGATCACCCCCTTCACCTTGCGACCGTCTGCCGGATCCTTGCCCAGGGTGTCCGGATCGTAGGAGCAGTAGATGCAAGTCACCTTGCCATCCGCATCCTTCTCGACCCGTTCGGCCTTGATGACATAGGCGTTGCGCAGGCGCACTTCCTTGCCCAGCACCAATCGCTTGAACTGCTTGTTGGCTTCTTCCTTGAAGTCCGCTTCATCGATGAAGATCTCGCGGCCAAAAGGCAGCTCACGGGTGCCCATCTCGGCATTGTTCGGATGTGCCGGGGCAGTCAGCATTTCGTCAGCCGACAAGTTCTCAATCACCACCTTGAGGGGATGCAACACCGCCATGGCGCGCGGGGCGTTCTCATTGAGATCGTCCCGAATGCAGGCTTCCAGCATGCTCATCTCGACGATGTTGTCCTGCTTGGTCACGCCGATGCGTTTGCAGAACTCACGAATGGCTCCCGGGGTATAACCACGACGACGCAGACCAGACACGGTCAACATGCGAGGATCATCCCATCCATTGACATGCCCCTCGGTCACCAGCAGGTTCAGCTTGCGCTTGGACATGACGGTGTATTCGAGGTTCAGACGGGAGAACTCGTACTGACGGGGTGGCAATCGATGCTGATATTGTCCAGCACCCAGTCGTATAGACGGCGGTTATCCTGGAACTCCAGGGTACAGAGGGAGTGGGTGATCCCCTCCAGGGCGTCCGAGATGCAGTGGGTGAAGTCGTACATCGGATAGATGCACCACTTGTCACCGGTCTGGTGGTGGTGGGCAAACTTGATGCGATAGATAACGGGATCGCGCATCACCATGAAGGGAGATGCCATGTCGATCTTGGCGCGCAGGCAGGCGCTGCCTTCGGCCATCTCACCGTTCTTCATCTTGGCAAACAGCGCCAGGTTCTCTTCGACGCTGCGCTCGCGGAAGGGGCTGTTCTTGCCGGCTTCAGTCAGGGTGCCACGATACTCGCGCATCTGCTCGGGAGAGAGCTCGTCCACATAGGCCAGACCCTTCTCGATCAGCTCGATGGCATAGCCGTGCAGCTTGTCGAAATAGTCGGAGGAGTAGCAGATCTCGCCGCTCCACTCGAAGCCGAGCCACTGTACGTCCTGCTTGATGGACTCGACGTACTCTATATCTTCCTTGACCGGGTTGGTGTCATCGAAGCGCAGGTTGCATTGGCCCTGGTAGTCCTTGGCGATGCCGAAGTTCAGACAGATGGACTTGGCATGGCCGATATGGAGATAACCGTTCGGCTCGGGAGGGAAACGGGTATGCACACTCTTGTGCTTACCACTGGCCAGATCTTCATCGATGATCTGACGAATAAAATTGGTTGGGCTGCTCGCCTCGGTCATGAATTCACCTCGAATGTCTCAGCTCGTGGGGCAACCGCACGCCCCCCGCTTAGAAACCAACAATGATCCACTATTCATCCATGAGGCTCAACAGGAATTTACCGCCACAACCCGTGTTCCACCACAGTTACCGCCCTTCGCACCGAGGGAGCCCCGCTTCCCGGTCGGAAGCGACTCATCCCGCAACAACTTGCTATCAACCGAGCTGATGAATTCGGTACAAAAATGCAACGCCGACGACTTGGTCTTGGCCACACTATTTGCATGCGCACAGGCACGATTCTGTTTATGGCCGTGATTTCAATATTAAAAGTGGGTAATGTGAAATGAATCAACAATCATTAAGCATCTTCCAAAGTTCGTCACCGCAGTATTATATTAACAATCTCATTACTTTTTCTGTGACATCAGGAGAGATGGCCGACAACACTGGCCGATCTTTCCCCCGTTCCACTCGTCTGACCCTCATACAGGTAGCTGAACCATGTCCTATCCCTTATCAAGACGTGAATTCATCAAACAGTGCGTCATAGCCGGCATTGCCGTCTACAGCGCCCCGCTTCTCGCCAACCTTTCCTTGTCCGGCATGGAAGATGAGGTCTTCGCTCCCGAGTTGCTCAGCCAGTGGAAACAAGGCGGCAAGATCAAGTTTCGCAGCGACGGTCTGGCCAAAGTCACAGGCCAGAAGATCTACAGTCGGGATTATCGCGCGCAGGATCTGGCAGGCTGGCCATCCCAGCAGCAACATGCACTGCTGATCCGGGCCGACAAGGCGGATCGCATCTATCTGGGACTGGATCTCTCCATGTTGCCCGCCAATGCCCAGCCCAGCCGGGTGCTTACCGCTGCCGACCTGGTCCGCGATGGCGTCGAACTCCCATCCTTCTACGGCATCAACATGATGGTGAGCGAAGGAAGTACCCCGGACTATCTGGGGCATGCGGTTGCCATGCTGTTCTTCCCGGATTTCGCCACCTTCAACAGAGCCAAGCAAATACTGCAGTTCAACGGCAAGGTGGTGCGCTACGGCGACGTGACACCGCTGATTGCCGCCTCCCGCGATCCCTGGGCTTGCTGGCGCATCGTGCGGATCGAGGGCAAGCTAGGCATGAGTGATCAGTACAGTGCCTTGAAGAACGGGCTCTTCTTTCCGGCTATCGCCAGCCACCTGCCGGTATGGCCAACCCCAAATGCCAGTGGCAATGCGGGCGAGCAGGGCATGTATCAGGCCGAACTCGTCCATAAAGAGCTGGAGAGCGAGGATGCCCTGGTGCTGGATCGCACCTATCAGACCCAGTTCATCGAACCCATGATGATGGAGACGGAAAACGCCAACGGCTGGTTCGACGCCAAGGAGCGCACCATGCACCTGGTGGTGAGCACCCAGTCCCCCCACGACTTCTACTACGAAGCCGCCGAGATGCTGGCCAAAGGCCCGCTGGCAGGCAAGGTCGACAAGCTGGTAGTGCACTCACCTTTCATAGGGGGAGGTTTCGGGGCCAAGGATCACACCATATTTCCCTTTTACGGCCTGCTCGCAACCCTTTATGCCGACGGCCCGATACGCCTGGCCAATGATCGCTTCGAACAGTTCCAAGGGGGGCTCAAGCGTCACCCATTCAGCATGCAAAACAAGCTGGTAGTCGATAAACAGAGTGGCAAGTTTCGCGCCCTGATCGCCGCCATGACCGTTGACGGTGGCGGTCGCCTGAACTTCACCGGCTCGGTGGCCAGCGTGGGCGCCAGTGCCATTCAGGGGGTTTACTACCTGCCCAAGAATGACATCACGGCTGTCGCCCTGCCCTCCGAAAACCCGGATTGTGGCTCCATGCGTGGCTATGGCTCCCTGCAAACCATGGCGGCCATGGAGATGATGGTCAACGAAGCGGCTGCGCTGCTGAAGATGGATCCCCTCGAACTACGTCGCCGCAATCTGATCAAGCCCGGCCAGCCCAATACCCAGGGTGCGATTCCCGAAGGGAATAACCGCTATCCCGAGATCCTGGCGATGGCTGAGCAGCATGAGCTATGGGCCCAGCGCCAGAGCAGGAAGCAGGCCTATGAAGCCCAACATCCGGATCGCCTGCACGGGACAGGCTTCAGTATCACCACCAAGGATTACGGCACCGGCGCCGTGGCCCCCTCGGCCTGTGTCGAGCTGACCAGCAAGGGGGAAATCCTTCTCAAGATCAGCGGCATGGAGATGGGTACCGGGATCCAGACCTCACAAGCCGAGATCGTCAGCCGCTACTTCGGCCAGCCAGCCGACACCATAGATCTCGCCGAAATTGCACTCTGGGAAAGCTTCAAGCTGGTCGAAACCGATAACCCCTACACCATCTCCCAGGAACGCCAGGACGAGATGCAGAAGAACCCGCGCTGGACGCTGGCCATTCCGCAGGCTTCTTCCGCCTCCATCTCCTCCTATTTCCAGAGTCACGCCACCGCCACCGCAGCCCGCATCCTGTTTGAACAGAGCCTCTGGCCGACGGCGACAGCCATCTGGCGCAAGCAGTACTTCGTCGGTCAGGCCGGTCTGGATCTGGGTCCCTCCAGCGAGGCAAGCTGGACCGATGCGGGGCTGACGACCCGTGGCATGCCGCCGCTGCCGCTCTCCCTGCTGGCGGCCCACGCCCATGCCAAGGGTCTCATTACCGGTGCCATGGTACACAGCTTCAACCGCTGGGCCTGGGCCGAGTGCGACTTCCCCCTCGAAGGCCAGAGTCTGCGCCTGCCCATCGATGCGCTGGCGATACGCTATGGCGACGGCGCCAGCAGCGAGCAACGTGCACAGGCCGATGCCAACGGCTACCACCTGCTCGATCGCACTCAGGCCTACTACCCCAAGACCAGCCTGAACAACGCCATGGTGACCTACTACGCCCCTTGCGCCACTCTGGTCGAGGTCGCCCTGGAGAAGGGCTCGGGCAAAGTGCACATCTTGTCGGCCCACAGCTGGCTGGACGCAGGTCGGGTCATAGTCCCGGAGCTGGTGGAAGGTCAGATCCAGGGCGGCCTGGCCATGGGGGTGGGTCATGCCCTGTATGAATACCTACCCGCCGGACAGGAAGGGCCGGGCAACGGCACCTGGAACCTGAACCGCTATCGTGTGCCCAGCGCCGATCAGCTGCCAGTCTGGAACTTCACCCACACCCTGCTCGATCCCCTCTCGCCGACCGATGCCACCAAGGGCATAGGCGAAGTGGTGATGATCCCCGTAGTGGCAGCTCTGGTTGAAGCCATCTATCAGGCGAGCGGCACCCGTTTCTATCATCTTCCCGTGACAGCAACCGACATTCAGAAGGCCATCCAATGACCACAGTAACCATGACCATCAATGACCGTCTCGTCGGCCCGCTCGAGGTGGATGACAACACCATGATGCTCGACTTCCTGCATGAGTATGTGAATCTGACCGGTACCAAGTTCGGCTGTGGCATTGGGGTCTGCCACGCCTGCACCATAGTCGTCGACAAGGAGGATGGCACCAGCGAGAGCGTACGCACCTGCATCAACGGCGTGGGTCGCTTCAACGGCAAGCGAGTGCGCACCGTGGAAGGGCATGCCAAACGCAATAGCGTGGGCAAAATAATCGCTCTGAGCCCAGTGCAACAAACCTTCCTGGATCACTTCTCCTTCCAGTGCGGCTGGTGCACTTCGGGCTTTGTCAACGAGACCACTGTCCTGCTCGAACGCCTGCGCAAACAGCCGGTGAAGATGGCCGATCTGGAGCAGACCATCTCGGCGGCACTGAACGATCACGTCTGTCGCTGTACGGGTTACAAGAAATACTACGAGGGGGTCAAAGCCATGCTCATCAAAGAAGGAGTGGTCAAATGATGCACCTCTCCAGACTGGCATTGGCCCCTCTCCTCGGCATGGGGGTCATCGCAGGCGTCCAGGCTCAGGATCCCTTGGTTGAGCAAGGGCGCTACCTGGCCAAGATCGGTGACTGTGCCGCCTGCCATACCACCGAAAGCGGCCAGACCTACGCGGGGGGATTGGCGTTTAAAACCCCCTTTGGCGTCATCTACTCCACCAACATCAGTGCTGACAAAAAGCAGGGCATCGGCGACTACAGCTACCAAGATTTTTATGACGTGATGCACAACGGCAAGGCGCCAAAAGGGCGTCTCTATCCCGCCATGCCCTACACCTCCTATCACCTGGTCACGGATGCCGACATGAAGGCGCTCTACGCCTACTTCATGCAGACCAAACCAGCAGCGCCCCCCAATAGAGCCAATGGGGTCGGCTTCCCCTTCAACGTGCGCACCGGGCTATTGGGCTGGAACCTAGTGGCTCATGAGGACACCGCCTTCATACCCGACTCAACAAAAAGCGCCAATTGGAACAGAGGTCGCTATCTGGTTGATGGGCTGGGTCACTGTGGCGAGTGCCATACACCGCGTAACATCTTCATGGCAATGGACTCCTCCCACTATCTGCAAGGGGCCAGGATTGAAGGGGTGATGGCGCCCAACATCACCGCCACCGAGTTAAGGCGCCAAGGCTGGACTCAGGAGTCACTGGCCAGGCTGCTGAAAAAAGGCTACTCGGTCAAAGGGAGTGTCTTCGCTGGCATGTATCCGGTGGTGGAGAAGAGCTTTGCCTATCTGACCCAGGAAGATATGCATGCAGTGACCAGCTACCTGCTCGACAGCGATACGCCGCTGCCATCCCCCGAGACCAAGGCTGTCACCCTGGATACCCAGCATCCCGGTTATGCCCTCTATCGCAACTACTGCACCGGCTGCCATGGCCAAGATGGTCAAGGCAAGCCGAATGTGACCCCTGCCCTGTCCAGCAATGGGACCCTGGATCAGCAGAGCCCAGTCAACACCCTGGCCATACTGCTGCATGGGATCCCGGCCCAGGGCTACAGTCAGATCGAGCGTTTTGCCCCCATGCCAGGTTATATCGATGAGATGAGCGAGCAGGAGCTGGCAGACCTGGCCAACTTCCTGCGCCAGACCTGGGCCAACCAGCCCGCCAAGGTGAGTGCCGACGAGGTCAAGGCGCTTAAACAGGAGCTGGCCGAGTATCATGAGTGACCATAACGTCGACGTAGTGCGCCAAAGCTTGAGCTGGCTCGCCCAGGGCAGATCTGTCTGGCTGTGCAGCATAGTGGCCACCTATGGCTCGGCCCCTCGGCCAAGGGGGGCACTGTTTGCCACCGATGGGCGCTGTCGCAGCGGCTCCATCTCCGGAGGTTGCATCGAGGACGCCTTTGTCGAGAAGCTGGCCAGGGGGGAGCACGACGCACCGCTGAGCCTGCTTGACTATGGCGCTCACCTGACCCCCGATGGCAATCAGTTCGAGCTGCCGTGCGGTGGGAGCATCCAGCTACTGGTCGAGCACCTGATACCAGGCGATGAAGCCATGCAAGACTTGCAGCAATGGCTTGCCTTGCTCCAAGGTGCAACCTCCTTCGTGCGAGAGGTCCGTATTGCACAAAGGGAGAGGACCTACCTGAGCGGCGAGATCCCTGGCCGGGACGAACCCGGGATCGTTCGACTCGGCTATGCCCAGCGCTGGCGTCTGCTGCTGCTGGGGATCAGCCAGGTGAGCGAACAAGTGGCCAGGCTCGGGCAGGCCGCCGGTTTTGAGGTATTGCTATGTGATACCCGCGACGCATACCGCTTTGACTGGCATTGGGGGCCTGAGCAGGGTGGCATTGAGGTACAGTGGTGCGATCCTGAACGTTTTGTCGAACGTCACGCCAATGCCCAGAGCGCCGTGCTCGCCCTGGCACACGACCCCCGCATCGATGATGCCGGACTGATGGCTGCGCTCGAATCTGACGCCTTCTATCTGGGGGCCATGGGCTCGATACGCACCAGTGAACGCCGACGGGAACGACTGCGGCGGATAGGCGATGCCAGCCAGCCGCAACTGGCGCGGATCCATGCCCCTATCGGGTTTCCTATCGGCAGCAAGTCCCCGATCGAAATCGCCATCGCCACCCTGGCCGAGGTTATCGCCGTCCGCCATGGCATCCGCATGAGGCTTCAGCAAGATGCAACCTGAGCGGGTTGCCCTGCTGCTGGCCGCCGGCTTCTCCCGTCGCTACGGCAGTGACAAGCGCCTGGCGGGGTCACCTCCGCTGATACTGCGCACCCTCTCTACCCTGCTCCCCTACCATGATTGCGTGCTGGTCGTACTCAGGCAGCAAGATGAAGCATTACAGCAACTGTTGGCACCAAGCGGTGCAGTCATTACCCAGGTAGCGACCGATGGCGGGCTGGGGGACAGCCTGGCCCATGGCGTGCGTACCCTGCTCAGCCAGCAGAGGTCCATCCACAGTCTGCTGGTGGTACTGGCCGACATGCCTCACCTCTCCCCCAGCAGCCTGCAAGCCTTGCAGGCAGCCCAGGATGGCGACTCGCTGGTGCGCCCAGTCTATCAGGGCGAGCAGGGTCATCCCGTCAGTTTCCCCGCCGATCTGCTGCCCGAGCTTGCCCGGATCTCTGGTGATAGAGGCGCCAAGCGGGTGCTGGATCGCCACACCGACCGCCTGATCTGTCTGACACTCAACGATCCCGGCTGCGTGCAGGATATCGACTGGCCTGAGGATCCCCTCTGAGCCAGCGCGCTGCTTGTTCACAAGTGCACAGCTAAAAAAAGACCCCGCACCAGGCGGGGTTTCAAGATGAAAAATCAAAACAGACTCACACACAACAAAGGTTCACACGCACAGTCAACCTTTCCCAAGGCCAAGGGATGACAAGCCTTGGGAAAGGCGGGTCTTGCGACCCACCCGGTGTTAACGGTCAGCAACCATCAGTTCAGCTCGGCCACCCGGCCGGTACGCTTGCCATCGAAGCTGGTGGTACGCAGCCAGACCTTGCCATTCACGGTCGGCTTGGCCGCCGCGTCATAGGTGTTCCAGTGCTTGCCATCCAGGCTGTACTGGATGGGCAGCCCAGGCAAGTCCACATTCGCATTGAGCACGCCGTCAACGACCCTGGCACCCGGCACGGAGAGGCGATACTCGACACCCTGGACATCCAGTTTCGGCAACTGGCGCTGGCCCAGCAGGTTGGCAAAGCGGTTCCACTCCTTGGCCAGGGTCGCCTTGTTGACGAACGTGGTTTCACCGGAGAACTCGCGGCCCTTCACGTAGGGCAGCTCGAAGCCACCTTTGTGCCAGGCGCGCTCGGCCACCGAGAAGATGCGCGGATAGACCATGTACTCATACTGGGCATCGGTGCGGACCGTTTCGCTCCACAACTGACCGGACATACCCTTGAACTTGACGGCATCCTGATCGCCCTTGGCGACGAAGGCATTGCCATCCCGGTCGACCGAGGTCTCAGCGTTCTGCGGCAAGTTTTCCGGGGCGAAGGCAAACACCTTACGGGTGTCATTGAAGCGGGTCGCCCAGTAGTAGCCGCGCTCGGCCGGGTGTACCTCGTTCGGGAAGTCGAAATAGAGGTAATCGGGGTTGGAGAGCACCACCTCATAGCCCTTGTGAGCCCACTTCATCGCTTCGTTGAAGCCGCCCCAGTAGAGGGTTTCCCAGAAGTTGACCCGGGTGCTGTCGGTGGCGAAATCCTTGGCTCCCTTGGCATACTTCAGACCATCTTCCCACGCCTGCAGGGTGGAGAAGCCGTGACCCTTGACCATCTCGCTCACTTCCTTGGCGAAATAGACCGGCAACTCCTGCACATCGGCAATCTTGCCGTCGGCAATCATCTTCTGGCACAGGGGGGACTTGCCAAAGGGCTTGTCCTGTTTGCTCCAGTCGGTATTGCCCTTCCAGGCCACCAGATCGGCGGGTGTGGTCGTGGCCGGATCCTGATAACCCCCGCCCAGCATGATGTTTTTGGCCTCGTCACCGCCATAATGCCAGGCGGTCAGCGGCTGACCGGCAGCCTGGTGCATCTGGGCCACTTCATCCATTACCTTGGCCACGAAGGTGGTGGCGCCCGGCTGGCAGGGGTTGATGAAGGACATCTTGTCGTAGAACTGCACCGAGGTGACCTTGGAGGTATCGGCCGGGTCGGTGAGGCGATACTGGTTCGCTTCGGCCTCTTTGCCTTCGGTCATGAGTCGCTGGTAACGGGCTTCCATGGAGACCACTGCGGCCCGGGCATGGGCCGGCATATTGATCTCGGGGATGACGGTCACGCCGCGCGCCTTGGCATAGCGCACCAGCTCGATGTAATCCGCCTTGCTGTAGAAACCGGAGCCCTGGTTGTCCGCAGCCGGACCCGAGCCCAGCTGCGGCAGCAGACACTTGGTTTCGGACAAATCGTGGCAACGCTCGGCTCCGACCTCGGTCAGCTCCGGCAGACCCGGGATCTCCAGGCGCCAGCCCTCATCGTTGGTCAATCCCAGATGCAGCACGTTGAGCTTGGTGGCCGACATCTGGTCGATCAGCTTGTGCAGGGTCTGCGGAGTTCTGAAGTGGCGGGCCACGTCTGTCTGCATGCCCCGGTATTCAAAGCGCGGTGCATCCTCGACGCTCATCTGGCTGACCCGCTTGTCATCGACCCCGATCAGGGAGATGAGCGACTGGGTCCCCCAGAAGGCGCCATTGACGTCGTGACCACGGATGATGGCGCCATCCTTGCCGATGTCGAGCTGATAGCCTTCGGCCTGTTTGACCTTGCTGCCGAGCTTGATGGTCACGGGATAGCCGGTGTCGGAGAGGGTAACACCCAGCTTGGTCAGTTGCGCCTTGATGGCCTCCGCGCGATCGGTCGGCAGGTCCAGGGCATCGAGCTTGATGCTGGCGAGATCCACCTGCGGGCCCACCTTGATGACCTGTTTTGCCGGGGTCGGCAGTATCTGGTTCTCGATCTGCTGTGCAGAGAGCAGCGTGCTGGTGCGGTTGGCCTCATAACGGGTCTGCGCATTCATCAGAACGTTGTTGTCATCCTTGGTGCGCTTCCAGCCATCGGCCGGCATCGGCTTCTCATAACTGGTGGCATCATCGATGTTGCTCATGCTGGCGATCACCTTGGGCTCCGCACCCTCGGCGGAGACATACCAGCTTGGCATGATGTCAGATTCGAACAGTACCCAATACTCCACGACCAAAGGCACTTCGACAGTGGCATCCTTGGCAAAGCCCTGGAACTTGTCGGTCGGGGTCAGGCGATAGAGGTCGCCGGTCAGATGCTCGATGGCAAACTGATCGTTGTCGATACGTTGAATGCGACGGATGGAGGAGACATAGATCTCCCAATCCTTGGAATTAACATCTGCGCCCTGATTGGTCAGGTGCAGTTTGGCCACGCCACAACTGGCCCATTCGGACCCGAGCGCCTGACAATCCAGACCGGCGCCGGCACCATCATTGGTAACGACTTCGTACTTGATGACGAGGTTGCTTGCGAGGGAATCGACCAGGGCCTGGTTGGCGGCATCGGCGGCCATGGCAGGTGCGGCAAAAACGCCAGACATAGCGAGGGCTAAGAGAGAGATCTTGAGTTTCATAACTGCTGCTCTTGGTTGAAGTAAAGATTGGAATTGCTTGGCTTTTTTTATGGTGGGCCCCATAGGCGGGGCCCTATTTATGTCAACAATGGACTTAGCTTGAGCGGACGGGCAGGAGGAGACGCCCGTTCGGGTAACACTTAACGCAGGGCTTTCATCTCACCGGCAATGATCTCGGCCAAGGGGCCTAGAATGACTTGCAGGTTCTGTTCACCCAGCTTGACCACACCGGCCGCGCCGAGGGCCTTGAGCTGACGCTCGTCGACTATGCTGCGGTCTTTCAGGGTCAGACGCAGACGGGTGATGCAGGCATCGATAGTGACCAGGTTGTCATGACCACCCAGCACTTCCAGATACTGCTTGGCAAGCTCGGTACGGTCGGTGATCACGGCCTTGGCCGGGATGGCTTCGTCGTCTTCACGGCCCGGGGTCTTCAGGTTCAGCTTGACGATGACCAGACGGAACACGCTGTAGTAGATGCCGAAGAACACCAGGCCTTGCAGCAACAACATGTACCAGTTGACGGCCAGCGGGTTGCGGCTGGAGAGCACCATATCCACCAGACCGGCACTGAAACCGAAACCGGCAATCCAATGCATGCTGGCCGCGATGAACACGGAGATACCGGTCAGTATGGCGTGGATCACATAGAGCACGGGGGCCACGAACATGAAGGAGAATTCGAGAGGTTCAGTCACACCGGTGAAGAAGGCAGCGAAGGCGGCTGCGATCATGATGGAGGCGACTTTCTCTTTGTTCTCTTTCTTGGCGCTGTGGTAGATGGCCAGGGCGGCGCCCGGCAGACCGAACATCATGATGGGGAAGAAGCCAGCCTGGTACATACCAGTCACACCGGCGACCGCTTTACCGGCATCGATGGAGCTCTGACCGCCCAGGAAGTTCGGGATATCGTTGATGCCAGCCACGTCGAACCAGAACACGGAGTTCAGGGCGTGGTGCAGACCGATCGGGATCAGCAGGCGGTTGAAGAAGGCATAGATACCGGCACCGGTAGAGCCCATGCCGACGATGGATTCGCCGAAGTGAACCAGACCACCGTAGATGACAGGCCATACGGCCATCAGCACGAAGGAGACTGCCATCATGACCACGGAGGTGATGATGGGGACTAGGCGACGGCCGGAGAAGAAGGCCAGCGCCTTGTGCAGCTCGACGCTGCTGAAGCGGTTATACAGCTCAGCCGCGATGACACCGGTCAGGATACCGATGAACTGGTTGCTGATCTTGCCAAAGGCAGCAGGAACCTGCTCGAGCGGGATACCTTGCAGCTGGGCAACGGCGCCCGGGCTCAGCAAGGTGGTGACCACCAGGAAACCGACCAGGCCGGCCAGGGCGGCGGAACCATCTTTATCTTTGGACATACCGTAAGCGACACCGACCGCGAACAGGATCGGCATGCTGTCGATGATGGCGGCACCGGCCTTGATCAGGAACGCGGCCAGAGGGCTGCCGCCACCCCAACCATTCGGGTCAATCCAGTAACCTATACCCATCAGGATCGCTGCGGCGGGCAATACCGCTACCGGTACCATCAGGGCACGGCCGATCTTCTGTAAATAACCGAGAATGTTCACGGTTCCTCTCCTTAGTTAATGTTTTTCTATAAATTAAGTGCTTATTACGTTCGACGCATAAGCCATCAAGGCTTGATTGGCAAGTCTAGGTCTTTTATTTCGCTTCGCAAATTAATAAAGCCATAATCGTGATCATTATCACCCAAACGACATAAAGGTAGTGGATAGATGTGGCTTAGTTCCCAATCTTTATTTACGCTATAAAACAACTAAGCTTTGTCATTACGTCTTACCATCGTGCCCATGCCGGTGACAACAACTAGAGGTACTCGAAATGCGCCTGATCCCACTCAAGTCAGCCAGCCAAGTCGGTCTGTGGTCTGCCCGTTATATCGTCGACCGCATCAATGCTTTCCAGCCGACCGCCGAGCGCCCCTTCGTGTTGGGTCTGCCCACTGGCGGCACGCCGCTCAACACCTACAAGCGCCTGATTGAGTTGCACAAAGCGGGTGAGGTCAGCTTCGAACACGTGGTGACCTTCAACATGGACGAGTACGTTGGCCTGGCCAAGGAGCACCCCGAGTCCTACCACAGCTTCATGCACAACAACTTCTTCAGTCACGTCAATATTCGCCCGGAAAACATCAATATCCTCAACGGCAACGCCGCGGATCTGGTGGCCGAGTGCAAACGCTACGAAGACAAAATCAAGTCCTATGGCCGGATCCATCTGTTCATGGGTGGCGTTGGCAACGACGGTCACATCGCCTTCAACGAACCGGCCTCTTCCCTGGCCTCCCGCACCCGGGTCAAGACCCTGACCGAGGATACCCGCATCGCCAACTCCCGCTTCTTCGGTGGCGACATGGAGCAGGTCCCCAAGCTGGCCCTGACCGTGGGCGTGGGCACCCTGATGGATGCCGAGGAGATACTGATCCTGGTTATCGGCCACGCCAAGGCCCAGGCCCTGCAGGCGGCCGTCGAAGGCTGCGTCAACCACATGTGGACCATCTCCACCCTGCAACTGCATCCGAAGGGCATGATGGTGTGCGACGAGCCGTCCACCATGGAGCTGAAAGTCAAGACAGTCCGCTATTTCCAACAACTGGAAGCGGACAACATCGGTCGTCTGTGAGGGTAACGCCATGTACGCATTGACCAACTGCACCCTCTACACCGGCAGCGAAGTGCTGACCGGCCATGGGGTACTCATCGATGGCAACCAGATAGTCGCCATCAAGCCCCTGGCGGCGCTGCCGCCGGACGTGGCTCGCCACGATCTGGATGGCGCCAACCTCAGTGCTGGCTTCATTGACTTGCAGCTCAATGGCTGCGGCGGTGTCATGTTCAACGCCGAGATCACCACAGAAACACTGGCCATCATGCAGGCGGCCAACCTCAAATCCGGCACCACCAGCTACCTGCCGACCCTGATCACCAGTCCCGATGCGGACATGAAACAGGCTGTCGCGGTCACCCGCAGTTACATGCAGGCGCGCGCCAATGAGGTGCTGGGCGTCCATCTGGAAGGGCCCTATACCAATCTCAAGCGCAAGGGCATACACCCGGCAGATCAGATCCGCCAGCCCGCAGACGAGATGATCGACTTCTTCTGTGCCAACAGCGACGCCATCGCCAAGATCACCCTGGCGCCTGAGCGCAACAGCCCGGAGCACATTCGTCGCCTGGTGGAGGCCGGCATCCTGGTCTCAGCGGGCCACACCGCCGCCAGCTACGAGCAGGCCATGACCGGCTTTGACAACGGCATGCGCTTTGCGACTCACCTCTACAACGCCATGACGCCGACGGTGAACGGCCGCGAGCCGGGCGTGGTCGGTGCCATTTATGACAGGGATGATGTCTACACGGGTGTCATCGTCGATGGTCATCATGTGCACTGGGCCAACGTCCGCCTCGCCCACAAAGTGCTGGGGGAGCGGCTGGTGCTGGTCACCGATGCGACCGCCCCGGCCGGTGCGCCGGAAGGCTTTGAGAAATTTGATTTTTGTGGCGCCACCGTCTATTTCCGTGATGGTCAGTGCGTCGATGAGAATGGTACACTCGGCGGCTCTGCCCTCACCATGATTGAAGGGGTGGAAAATCTGGTCAAACAGGTGGGGTTACCCCTCGCCGAAGCGCTGAGAATGGCCACCCTATACCCTGCACGCGCCATTGGATGGGACTCACGTCTCGGTAGTATCCAGGTCGGCAAGATAGCCAACCTCACCGTCTTCGATCAGGCCTTCAAGGTCCTCGGGACCGTGGTTAACGGACACTACACACAACAGTGACATCATGACTGGCGGACAAATAGCAAACGTAGACCTTATCAAGCAGGTCAATTGTGCAGCCGTATATCGGCTCATCGACCTGCAAGGCCCCATCTCCCGGGTCAAGATTGCCGAGTTGAGTCACCTGGCCCCGGCCAGCGTGACCAAGATAACCCGGCAACTGATCGAGCATGGTCTGATCAAGGAGACCTCACCGCAAGCCTCAACCGGCGGGCGGCGTGCCATCTCCCTCACCACCATCAAGAATCGGTTTCAGTTTGTGTCCGCCAAGTTGGGTCGAGGCTACCTGCAACTGAGTCTCTATGATCTCGATGGCAAGGAACTCGACCAGCACATCACCGAAGTGACCGAGATAGACCAGCAACCCGTGGTCGATATGCTGCTGCGCGAAATTGGCGCCTTCATCGACGCTCATCAGGAACGCAGCCGCAATCTCATCAGCATCGCGCTCACCATGCCGGGCCTGGTCAACCCTGAATCGGGCATGGTCATCTATACCCCCAAATATCAGATCCGCAACCTGGCCCTGGCCAAGTTGCTGGAGAACCACTTCAACCTGCCCTGCTATGTCGGCAACGACACCCGCTCCCTGGCACTGGCCGAGCACTTCTTTGGTGAATCCCGCGATTGCATGGACTCCATTCTGGTCAGTGTTCACCAGGGTGCGGGTTCGGGCATCATCACCAAGGGCAAGGTGTTTCTCGGTCAGAACCGCAACGTCGGCGAGATAGGCCACATTCAGGTCGAACCGCTCGGCAAGCGCTGCCACTGCGGCAACTTTGGTTGCCTGGAAACGATCGCCTCCAACGAGGCCATCGTCGACAAGGTGAAGGAGCTGATCAGCCGCGGCCACCAAAGCAGCCTGCAGGACAAATACATCAGCATCCAGGAAGTCTGCAAGGCCGCCCTGGCCGGTGATGAACTGGCGCGCAGCGTGATTGAGAATGTGGGTGAACATCTGGGCCGGGCCGTGGCCATCACGGTCAACCTGTTCAACCCGCAGAAGGTACTGATCGCAGGCGAAATCACCGAAGCCGAGGAGATCTTGTTCCCGGCTATCCGTCGCTGCGTCGAGCATCAGTCCCTGCCAAGCTTCCACCGTGGCCTGCCCATAGTGAAAGCCCGCTTCCAGAACCAGCCCACCATAGGCGGCTTCGCCCTGGTCAAGCGCGGTCTGCTGGAAGGGGATCTGCTGCAGATCATCATGGAACAGAAGTGACGGCGCGCCGCTGAGTCGGCACGTCAGATACCACAACGGCAGCCAATGGCTGCCGTTGTCATTTTCGGGCTTCTCTCGCGGTTAGCTATACACCCCTTCGGCAAGGTTTGAACAGATCCAGGGCGCCATCGTAGGCACTGGTTTTGACGTTCATGATGCCAAGCACAGAGTGGAACAGGTTGTCCTGGGAGAAACGCTTGGCCTGTGCCTCCTGCTTGAGGCAGTCAAGATTCAAGCCATCTTCCTGGGCGCTGCGTGGCGCCATCCAGGTCAACATAGGCACCACCGTCTGATCGTCCGGCGCAAACTTGTAGGGAGTACCGTGCAGGTAGAGCCCCATGGCCCCCAGAGACTCGCCGTGATCCGACAGATAGATGAGCCCCACGTTGTAATCCTGCTCCAGTCCCTTGAGGGTAGCGATCAGCTGACCTATCACCTTGTCGGTATAACGAATGGTGTTGTCATAGGTATTGACCAGCTCCTCGTTGGTGCAATTCTCGATGTCGCTGCGCGGGCAATCTGGTACGAAGGCCCGCTCCGAGGCCGGATAGCGCCGGAAATAGGTGGGACCATGGCTGCCCATCAGGTGGAAAGCCACCAGCTTGTTGCCCGGCTTCATCCCGGCAATCTGCTGATCCAGATCTTTCAGCAGGACGGCGTCATAGCAAGAATCCCCCTTACACAGCTCGGGATGCTCCTTGGGCTCGACCACCAGGGTCGGCACCCGATCACACACTCCCTTGCAACCGCCATCATTCTCCTTCCACAACACCCCTACCCCGCCATGCTGCAACACGTCCAGCAGGCCGTCCTGATGACGGGCCCGGTTCTCGTCATACTCGCGCCGGGTCATGTTGGAGAACATGCAAGGCACGGAGACCGCCGTCGCGGTGCCGCAGGAGCGCACATGGGAAAACGAGATCAAGCCCGGTTCCTGGTCGGTGAAGGCGTTGGTGTGCTTCTCATAACCGTTCAGGGAGTAGTTCTTGCTGCGCGCCGTCTCTCCCACCACCAGGAACATCAACGTCGGTTTGCTGTGGCCTTCGGCCGCGACCACGGCATCGGTACCCAGCGCCAGGAAAGGCATGGCCGGGGTGAAGAAGCTGGTTTTCACATACTTGAAGATGCCAGCGACATAGTTGGCGGGCACTATCTCCTTGGCCATGGTGTGATTGTTGCGGCCCACCGAGGCATAGTCCTGATAATAGAGGGCCCCCACGGCGAAGATAAGCAAGGCGGAGAGTCCCATTCCCCCCAGGCGCAGGCCCACCCCCTTGTACCAACGCGTGGGATATTCAATCTTGAGCAGCAGCAGGCAGAGGGTCGGCATCACTCCCGTCAGCATGAACCAGGTCAAGACAGATGCATTGAGATAAGAGCTCGCCTCCCCGGCATTGGTCTCCACCACGTTCTGCACCATGTTCTGATCGAAGACGATCCCATATTTGAGCATGGCGTAGCTGGCCAGGGAGCCAAGGAGGATCAGCAAACTGAAGAAAGGCTTGAGCAGATATTTGATGCTAAACGGCAGGAACACCAGATTGAGCGCCGCCAGCAACACCAGCGGGATGGAGAGCACGAAGCCGACCTTGACGTGATCAAGACGAGAGAGTGCGTGATAAAAGTGCAGGAAGATAGGCCAGTTGAATACCAGAGTAAACAACAGCACCAGCAGGACATTAACCTTGATGGCACTCATAGTGATGCGCATAGACAGACTCCACTAACCAGAAAACAGGCTCGCTGGGAGCCAAACTTGGTAGGCATCATAGAAGTCGAGACTTAAGTGAAAATTAAGAGAAAAGCCCATGGAAGGCGACGCGCCATGAAAATCGGGGCGCTATGAGCGGGCATCATAAAAAACGGCAGCCCATGGGCTGCCGTTTGCTGTCTGTACTCAGTGGACTTTCAGAGGAAAGCGACCACTTCTTCAAAGGAAGGTGGCACCGTTATGATGCCACCGCCTCTAAGGTGCAACCTGACGATCAGAGGGTCGCAGCCACTTCGTCGGAGATGGAACCGTTGTGGTACACCTCCTGCACGTCGTCCAGATCTTCCAGCATGTCGATGAGGCGCATCAGCTTGGGGGCGGTTTCCGCATCCAGCTCGGCTTCGGTGGAGGGGATCATGGTCACTTCGGCGTTCTGGGGCTTGAAGCCGGCGGCTTCCAGCGCATCCAGCACGGTACCGAAGTCGTTCGGGGTGGTGTACACCTCGATGGAGCCATCCTCTTCTGTGACCACATCATCGGCGCCCGCTTCCAGTGCCGCATCCATCAGGGCATCTTCGTCGACACCGACGAAGGTCAGCAGCCCTTTCTTGCTGAACAGATAGGCGACCGAACCGTCAGTGCCCAGGTTACCGCCGCTCTTGCTGAAGGCATGACGCACTTCGGCGACGGTACGGTTGCGGTTGTCGGTCAGACACTCCACCATCACGGCGGAGCCTGCCGGGCCGTAGCCTTCGTATACGATGGTCTCGAGCTGCTCGCCGTCGCCACCACCGGCGCCACGGGCGATGGCGCGGTTGATGGTTTCGCGGGTCATGTTGCTGGTCAGGGCTGCCGTCACCGCCGCACGCAGGCGCGGGTTGTTGGCAGGATCCGGATCGCCGATACGGGCCGAGGTAGTGATTTCACGGATCAGCTTGGTGAAGATCTTGCCGCGCTTGGCATCCTGAGCTGCCTTGCGGTGTTTGATGTTGGCCCATTTACTGTGACCTGCCATAAAAATGCTCCGTTATAATTTCAAATCAATGGGATACGGGTCGCATGGCGACCCGGTCTCTATTTATGTGTTCAGGCTTTCGCCTCGGTATCCGCCTTGGCAACGGTGGCAATCGCCAGCTCACCAAGCTGGGCCGGGTTGGCGAAGCTGGGAGCATCCGTCATCAGGCAGGACGCCGTGGTGGTTTTCGGGAAGGCGATGACGTCCTTGATGTTGTCGGTACCGGTCAACAACATGCTCAGGCGATCCAGACCGAATGCCAAGCCGGCATGGGGCGGGGTGCCATATTTCAGGGCATCGAGCAGGAAGCCGAACTTCAGGCGTTGCTCGTCCGGAGTGATACCCAGGATATCGAACACGCAGGACTGCATCTCGCTGTTGTGGATACGGACAGAACCGCCACCCACTTCGTAACCGTTGATGACCATGTCATAGGCGTTGGCATAGGCGCCCAGCGGGTTGGCTTTCAGCTCGCTCGGGCTCAGATCGCTCGGGGCGGTGAAGGGGTGGTGCATGGCGGCCAGACCACCTTCGCCATCTTCCTCGAACATGGGGAAGTCGATGACCCACAGCGGCTTCCAGCAATTCTCGACCAGACCCAGATCGCGACCCACTTTCAGGCGCAGGGCACCGATGGCATCGGCTACCACCTTCTTGCTGTCGGCACCAAAGAAGATGATGTCGCCGCTCATGGCGCCGGTACGGGCCAGGATCTCGCGCACTATGGCATCAGAGAGGAACTTGGCCACCGGAGACTGAACCCCTTCGATGCCGTTGGCAGCGTCGTTGACCTTCATCCAGGCCAGTCCCCTGGCACCGTAGATGCCGACGAACTTGGTGTACTCGTCGATCTGCTTGCGGGACAACTCGGCGCCGCCCGGGACTTTCAGGGCCGCCACGCGGCCTTTCGGGTCGTTGGCAGGGCCGGCAAACACGGCGAACTCGACTGAGGTCAAGAGATCGGCCACATCGACCAGCTCCATCGGCAGGCGCAGGTCCGGTTTGTCGGAACCGAAGCGACGCATGGCTTCGTCAAAGGTCATCACCGGGAAATCGCCCAGATCCACCGCCAGCACGTGTTGCCACAGTTGACGGATCATCTCTTCCATCAGCACGCGCACTTGCGGCGCGGTCATGAAGGAAGTTTCCACGTCGATCTGGGTGAATTCCGGCTGACGGTCGGCACGCAAATCTTCATCGCGGAAGCACTTGACGATCTGGTAGTAGCGATCGAAGCCGGACATCATCAGCAACTGCTTGAACAGCTGCGGGGACTGCGGCAGAGCGTAGAACTTGCCCTTGTGCACCCGGCTTGGCACCAGATAGTCACGGGCCCCTTCCGGGGTGGCCTTGGTCAACATCGGGGTCTCGATGTCGAGGAAGCCCTGCTCGTCCATGAAGCGTCGCACGAAGGCGCTGGCCTTGGCACGGGTTTTCAGGTACTTGGCCATCTCGGGGCGACGCAGGTCCAGATAACGGAACTTGAGGCGTTGCTCTTCGCTGTTGACCTGGTTGAAGTCCAGCGGCAGCGGCTCGGCGCGGTTGATGATGGTCAGTTCGTGGCCAAACACCTCGATGGCACCGGTGGCCATGTCGCTGTTGCGCTGGGAATCGGGGCGGCTACGCACCACACCGGTCACCTGGATGCAGAATTCACCGCGCAGTTCTGAGGCCAGGGCGAAGGCGTCCGGTTTGTCCGGATCGAAGAAGACTTGCACTATGCCTTCCCGGTCACGCATATCGATAAAGATCAGACCGCCAAGGTCGCGACGACGATGGACCCAACCACACAATGTAATGGTCTGCCCGGCATGGGCTTCATTGACCTGTCCGCAATAGATAGAGCGCATGGACTTCTTCCTTCGAAATTGTAAGAGAGACGGTTAACCCTGAGTCGCCGGGCACGACAGGTCAGCGCCGTCTGTCTCGCCACTGGCCAGATGCTGGTTCTTACCCGGTTTGAAATCTGTCTCATACCGTCCGATCCCCTGGATCGGACACCTGCCACCGATATCGGCTCGACCAGAGGCGGCTGGCAAGCGGCCGGGCAGTCGGTCAGAGGGCATCGGAAAGCGTCGTTGTTTAGCCAATTTATGGCCGCTACCGTCGCCACAATATGCGCACAGCAGCGTGAGTCACAACAAATTGGCAAACAAAAGGGCTGGCATTATAGAGGAAAACCCCCATTTGGGTAAAATAGCCAGCAGCCCCCTTTGCCCTGTTTTTTACATCTCAAGGCAAAAAATGGGCGCAAAACGCGATAAACCAGCAGACAGGATCCGCAATGAGCCTCTTTTTGGGCCTGCCACAATGGTCACACCCCGCCTGGCCAGGTCAATTACTCGGCCAGGGAGCCAAGCCCGCCGATCACCTGGCCGACTACGCCCGGGTATTCAACACGGTAGAAGGCAATACTACCTTCTATGCCCTGCCGACCCCGGAGACGGTACGGCGCTGGAGCGAGGCGGTGCCCGATGAATTTCGTTTCGCCTTCAAGTTTCCGCAAACCATCAGTCACCAGAGCGACTTGGTCAGCGTGGACAAGCAGGTGAGTGACTTCATTGCCCTGCTCGGCCCGCTGCACCACAAGCTGGGGCTGCTCAAGCTGCAACTGCCCGCCCGCTTCGGACCCTCAGGCTTGCCTCGTCTTGCCGAGTTTTTCAATCGTCTGCCCCGGGATTTCAGCTATGCGATCGAGGTACGCCACCCCGATTTCTTCGCAAAGGGGGATGCGGAACGGGCCCTCAATCGCATGTTGATGGAGAAAGGCATCAACCGCATCATGCTCGATTCACGGCCTCTGTTTTCGGTTGCCGCCTCCACGCCCGCCATGATTGACGCCCAGGGCAAGAAACCGCAGTTGCCGGTGCACCTGCTTGCCACGGGGCAAGCCCCTGTGGTGCGCCTCATCGGTTTGCCGGACCCCGTCGCCAATCACCCCTTCCTGCCAAGCTGGTTGCCTCATTGGCGCCAATGGCTCGCTGAAGACAAGGATCTCTATCTGTTCGTCCATACCGCAGACAATGCCCAGGCCCCTGCGTTGGCACGTCAAATAGTGCAATTGCTCGGCCAAGAAATGGCGCCTTGGCCGGGAGAAGTGGATCGTGCCCGCCAAGGGGTGCTGATGTTTTAGTCTGCGACAGGGAAAAGTGGATTATTTACGATGGCCCCTTCGCCCTGTTCAAGACAAATGGCCAGCAATCCTCTAGACTAACGCCCCTATGACGGGTCAACAGATGGCCCGTGCGAACGGTCAGGGGGCCCAGCAAAAAAGCAGTCCCTGTCACCCTTCGCCAGCCGTTGACTCCCGGTACCATTCGAGTGTCAGCCAATACCAAAATTGAACAAAGCCGGGGATGTGCACATCCCTTGCCGGATTGCACCACTATGCATGATCAGATCTTTGCCGCCCCCATCGCCCAACTGGGCGATTTTTGCTTTGACGAGCAGGTCGTCGATGTCTTTGCTGACATGATCCAGCGCTCTGTGCCGGGTTACAGCAACATTATTTCCGCCATCGGCATGATGACAGCTCGCTATGCCCAACCAGACAGTCGCCTCTTCGATCTCGGCTGCTCCCTGGGCGCCGCGACCCAGGCCATGCGCCGCAACCTGACACAACCGGGTTGCCGCATCACGGCCGTCGATCTCTCCCGTCCCATGATAGAGCGTGCCCGCGCTCACCTCTCGGGGTTCAAATCCGAGGTGCCGGTCGAGCTGGTCGAGGCTGATATCTGCGACATCGCCATCGAAGATGCCTCGGTGGTGGTACTCAACTTCACCCTGCAATTTGTCGACCCCAAGCAGCGGGCGGCGCTCATCCAGCGCATCTTTGATGGCCTGCGTCCCGGCGGAATCCTGATCCTGAGCGAGAAGTTTCGCTTCGACGATGAGCCGGTCAACGAGCTGCTCATCGATCTGCATCTGGATTTCAAGCGGGCCAACGGCTATAGCGAGCTGGAAATCAGCCAGAAACGCACCGCCCTCGAGAATGTGATGCGCACCGACAGCCTGGCGACCCACAGAGCTCGCCTGCGCAGTGCCGGCTTCGTCCATCAGGATCTCTGGTTTCAGTGCTTCAACTTCGGTTCCATGATTGCCATCAAATCCAGCGACGCCCAATAAACCATGATCGACTTCGCCAATTTCTATCAATTGATCGCCAAGACCCGGCTCAGCCATTGGCTGCATACCCTGCCCGCTCAACTGCATGCCTGGCAGCACGACAACCTGCACGGTGATCTGCCACGCTGGAGTCGCGCCCTCAACAAACTGCCTATGGTGGAACCCGGTCAGATAGAACTGACAAGTCGGGTCGAAATAGGCAGCAGCGAGAGCCTGAATGATGGCGAGCGCAAGAAGGTGGAGAGCCTGCTGCGCCAGTTTATGCCCTGGCGCAAGGGTCCCTTCACCGTGCACGGCATCCACATAGATACCGAGTGGCGGTCCGACTGGAAGTGGGACAGGGTGCTGCCCCACATCAGCCCGCTAGACGGGCGTTACGTACTGGACGTGGGCTGTGGCAGTGGCTACCACCTGTGGCGCATGGTCGGGGAAGGCGCAAAGCTTGCGGTCGGTATCGATCCCAGCCCGCTGTTCCTCTGCCAGTTCGAGGCCATTCGCCACTTTGCAGGCAATGACCAACGCGCCCAGATGCTGCCGCTCGGCATCCAGGAACTGCCGACCCTGCGGGCCTTCGACACCGTCTTCTCCATGGGGGTGCTCTATCACCGCAAGTCCCCCATAGAACACATCGAACAGTTGCGTAATCAACTGCGTGATGGTGGTGAGTTGGTGCTGGAGACCCTGGTTGTCGACGGCGATGTCAACCAGGTGCTGGTGCCATCGGATCGCTACGGCAAGATGCGCAACGTCTGGTTCATTCCCTCAAGCCTGGCCCTCAAACGCTGGGTGGAACGCTGTGGCTTCTGCGATGTGCGCATCGTTGATGAAAATATGACCAGCATGGACGAGCAGCGTCGCACTGAGTGGATGGTCAATGAGTCCTTGCTAGATTATCTGGACCCAGCCGATCCCTCCCGCACCGTCGAAGGGCTACCTGCCCCCAAACGCGCCGTATTAATCGCTACCAAGGCCAAAGACTAGCCGAGGGCAGTTGTGGAAGTTACACTGATTCAATTCCAGGAAGCACAGCTAAATGAATGACATGAAAAGCAAATTGAAAGGAATGACCCTGCTCTCTCTGCTCAGCCTCGGCGGGTGCGCCCAGTTGGAACAGGCGCCCACAGTGCCGCCGCTGACCCTGGCCGAACTCAGAACCGAATTGAGCCTGAGCGAACAGAAGATCCAGCTCGCCATGGCGCAACAAGAGCGCCAGACCGTCCAGCAACAGCAACTGCTGACCCAGCTCAATACCGATGTCGTCAACATGAAAGAATCTGTGAAGAAAGTCGATAACAAGCTGGCCACTCTGCCCGCACAGCCTCCCAAACCGCCTGTCGTGCCGACTGAGCAGTGCGCCGCCCCCGCACAGGGCCACACCGTCGATGGCAAGCTGTTGGTCGGCGAAGCCGAGTGGCTCTGGGTGGATGCCGCCAATGACGCCTTCCAGGCTCGGGTCGATACCGGGGCAACCACCTCCTCCATCAGTGCCCAGGAGATCACCATCTTCGAGCGCAACGGCAAAAACTGGGTGCGCTTCTTCCTGAGCCATCAGGAGTTGGATGACAAGATCCAGATCGAAGCGCCGCTGGTCCGCCATGTGCGCGTGCGCCAGGCGTCTGCCGATGATCTCGACCGTCGCCCCGTCGTGCGCCTCACAGTGCGCATCGGCGACATGACCGAGAAGGCCGAATTTACCCTGAAAGACCGTAGCGACATGACCTTCCCCGTGCTGTTGGGTCGCGAATTCCTGAAAGATATCGCCGTGGTCGACGTGGCCCGCGAATATATCCAACCAAAACCCAAGCTCAAGGATGTGAAATAATCCATGGTTTCCCGTAAGCCGTTCTATTTGCTGGTTGCCCTGCTGTTCATCGTCGGCATGGGGATGACCATCTATCACCATATTGCTCTGGACGTGCCGCTCACCCCGGGTGAGAAGCGCCAGATCTGGTCCATCGAGGCCAAGCTGGAGTTCGATGCGACAGGGGAACCCGTCATCGCCTCCCTGGCCATTCCGGGTACCCAGCCGGGTTATACCCTGATGAACGAGAACGCGGCGAGTCCGGGCTATGGCCTGTCGTTTGTCGAGAAGAACGGGGATGCCCGGGCCGAGTGGTCCATCCGCTCCGCGACCGGTCGCCAGGAGCTCTACTATCGGGTCGACATGATGGCCGATGCCCATGCCAAACCCGCCGCCCTGGCCCAGCCCCCCGCCATCGAGAAGCAGATCGAGAGTGAGCCTTACGCCACGGCCATGAAGCAGATCCTCGAACGCGCCCAGGAGCGATCCGCCGATGGTTACACCCTGACCCGCGAGATCATCAAGGAGATCGAGAAGCAGGAGCAGAACGCCCAGCTGCTGAAATCCCACAAGAGCCGCGCCAATCTGATTGCCGAACTGCTGAGCAACGCCGACGTGCCGACTCGGGTCGTCCA
>NZ_AQGQ01000019.1 GCF_000388115.1 Aeromonas molluscorum 848 | reverse complement strand
GATGGCACGCCGCTGAGCGAGGCGTTCAAGCCGGCCCAGTGGCCCCTGCTGCTGACCAGCTACAAGTCCCACACCATGAGTTCCATGAGCATCGGCTCGGATCGCCTGCGTCAGGTGCATCCCAGCAACGGGGTGCGGCTCAACGTCCAGACGGCGGCCCGGCTTGGCATAGTGAGCGGGGACAGGGTGCGGGTCAGCACCCCCAATGGCAGCGTGATCGGGCTGGCCGAGTGCGTGGCCGGGGTGCAGGAAGATGCCATCGCCATCGAGCACGGCTTCGGCCACAAGGAGCTGGGGGGCGCGGGAACACTGGATAGACGGCCAAAAAGTGGCCGCCAATCCGCTGCGCGGGGCCGGGGTCAATCTGAATGACTTGGCGGTGCTGGATCCCAGCCGCCATGGCCGCTACCCCCTGGTGGACTGGGCCATCGGCTCCTCGGCGCGCCAGGGCCTGCCGGCCCGGGTGGAGAAGCTGGTATGACGATCCAATGAAAACGGGGCCTGTTGGCCCCGCTTTTTTTGAGTGACGTCCTTGGGATCAGTCGTCCAGTTCGAGGTCGACCCACACCAGGCGATGATCCGAACTCACCCCCTTGGCGATGCCAAGCTTGGCGCCATAGACCAGATGGTAGCCCGGCTCGAAACTGGCGGGCCAGAACACCCCGGAGGCCACCGCATTGAGGTTGGCGGAAGGCAGCAGGTGATCGAGCTGCAGGCCGCTGCTGCTGGTGATGCGCTCCGGAGTGGGGCGGTTGTTGTTGCGCTTGCACTGATCCGGCTGGCTGGCGAGGCACTCGGGGCCCCCCTGGCTGATCGGGATCAGGGCGCCGTTGCTGACCGCCTGATTGACCAGCACATGGTTGTGCAGATCCTGGATGGCACTCAGATCGCCGTCGCCAATCTGGGGATCGGCGTTGAGATCCCCGGCAATGACGAACTTGGCGCCCTCGGCCAGGCCACCGGTCTTGCCCGCGTCATCCACCATGTAGCTGGCGGCTGCCACGTAGTCCTGCCAGAAGGCGACCTCGGCGCGGTTGTGCTTGACGTTGTGGCGCGCCGCGTTGCCGAAGATGGGCGGAGTCGGGTGGGAGATGAGGAAGTGGATCAGCTCCTCCTTGTCACCCTGCTTGATGCGCACTGGCACATCCGCGTGGTTCTTGGAGGAGAGCGGGAAGGCCTGCCAGGCAGCGTCGTCATACCAGGCGTCCCCACACTGGCGGCCAGCCGGGATCGGGGCCTTGGGGTTGTTGCAGTCATCGATGACGGGGTTGGATTCGCCGGGCATATCCTTCCACTTGAAGTGCTGGAAGGTGCGGATCTGCTGGGTCTCTATGGGGTATTGGGACATGACGGCGAAGCCGTACTGGCCGTGGTAGTTGCCAAAGCCCCAGGCGTCGTCCGGCCCGCTGCCCACCTTGCCATCCAGGTTGAGGTCATGGCCGCTCATCAGGCCGGTGTTGGTGGCAAAATTCTGCATCACCGGGTAGCTGATGGCGGTCACCTCGCCGTGCTGGGCATGGGCCAGGTAGTTGTCGTTGAACGCCTTGAGATCGGCGGTGCTTTCGCCCTTGCCGTCGTTGTCGAACTCGTTGAGCAGGAAGACATCCGGCCGGGTGCGCTGGATGATTTCGGCAATATTGCGGATTTGCTGCACGTTTTTGGCGCGGGTGATCTCGGCCTTGCTGAGGCTGCTGTCTCCGTCCTGGTAGCGGCTCAGCAGGACGTCCTGGGCGGCGCGGTCCAGGGCCAGTTCGCCGGAGAGCATGCCGGGGGCGGTGCGATCAAACGACAGATTGAAGGTGGCGAAACGAACCATGGGATCTGGGGCCTTTGAGTCATTTTGGCTGTTGCAGCCTGCCAGCATTCCGAGGGAAATGGTGGCGGCCAGCAGGGTCTTATTGATGTTTTTCATTATATTTTCCGTAGCGTCAATAGGTTAGCGCCTTTTGGGGGCGCCGGCATTATAAGACGCCGGGATGAAGGTTGAGTGTCAATTGACCTCGATTGTGAGCCATTTCACATGCTGTGAAATGGCCACGGTGCAGGGAGGATCCCGCTGTTCATGGAATAGTCAGCCAAGTGGCGATAACTTAAATGATTAAATAGTGTCAAAAGCGGGGGCCTGCGTGATAAATCCCCCGTCTGGACGTTGAAATTTGCGCCTCGGCAAGGAAGAATGCGCACCAGCGGTGCCCGCAGCTCATGACGAGCGTGCACCTCCCCCAGTTCAGGTCACAGAAACCCCTATAGGAATTGTATGAACGCCTTTAGTACCACGCTTCGCGTTGCCGCCTCGGCCCTCTTGTGCAGCCTGACACTGGTCAGCCAGCAGGCCGCCGCTGTTGAATATGCTCTGCCCGCCGCCAACAGCCGTTTGATCGGTGAAAATCAGGAGTACGTGGTGCCGGCGGACAATCGCCCCCTCGAGCAGATCGCCTCTGATTTTCAGCTGGGCCTGACCAACATCATGGAAGCCAACCCCGGCGTGGATCCCTTCCTGCCCAAAGCGGGCAGCACGCTGGTGATCCCTCATCAGTTGATACTGCCGGATGCCCCGCGCGAGGGCATCGTCATCAACGTGGCCGAGATGCGTCTCTACTACTACCCCAAGGGCAAGAAAGTGGTACAGGTGCTGCCGATAGGCATTGGCCAGCTTGGGGTCAACACCCCGGAGAACTGGGTCACCAAGGTGGAGCGCAAGCGTGCCAACCCGACCTGGACGCCGACCGAGAATATACGCCGCCGCTATGCGGCTCAAGGCAAGTCACTGCCCGCAGTCTGGCCAGCCGGCCCGGATAACCCCATGGGTCTGCACGCCCTCTACATCGGCAACCTCTATGCCATTCACGGTACCAATGCGACCTTCGGTATCGGTCTGCGGGTGAGCAGCGGTTGCGTCCGTCTGCGCGCCGACGACATCAAGTATCTGTTCGAGAAGGTACCGGTCGGCACTCGCGTCCAGTTCGTCAACCAGCCAGTCAAGGCCACGGTCGAACCCGATGGCAGCCGTTATATGGAAGTCCATGAGCCGCTGTCGCGCAGCGAAGCCGAGTTCAACTCCAATACACCGGTGCCGCTCAAGCTGACTACCCCCATCAGCCGTTTCGTCGCGCATGCAGAGAACGATTCCAAGCTGGTGAAAGAGGCTCTGGAGCAGCGTTCCGGCATGCCGATGCGCCTCAACCCCGAGGTCTGATAGTTTCATCGAGACCATCAGTCAGGAGCACGGCGACCCCAGGGTCGCCGTTGTTGTTTCTATGGTGCTCATCCGCTCAGGGTTGGGGCGTCATCAATGAAAAAGCGGCGCCTGATGGCGCCGCTTTTGAGTGGGGAAGATAGTCCGTTTTCACACAATACATGGCGACGTTACGAGCCGCTTAACCCGCCAGATCCGATGCCACTGGCCAGAAAGCCCTTGCCCACCGGTTTGGAGCGGCCTCTGTGCCTGCGGGCTATTTCCCGGCAATGTTCAAGCCGCCGAAGCGGATGAGCGGGGCGTAGAAGCCCTTGCCATCGTCGTGGTGCAGCCGGTCGCCGACAGCCTCCAGCTCTCCCTGCAGGCGGTAGAAGTTGCCTGCAACCGTAATGCCGCGCACCGGCGCAACGGGAACACCGTCCCGACACAGGAAGCCGGAGGCGCCGAACGAGAAGTCGCCGCTCACCGCATCGGCGCCCGAGTGCAGACCGTCGAGTTTGACCAGTTCCAGATACTCGCCAGCTTTGACCTCGGCCTCGCTGTGGGGACCTGTGCCAAACACCAGATGGCGCGGGCTGACATCCAGGGCGCCGCGGGCGCTGCGTGAGGCGGCCCCATTGCTCTGGATGCCGAAGTGGTGAGCCGTGGCACTGTTGTGGAGCAGCGTCTTGAGCTCCCCCTCGCCAATCAGCAATAGATCGGTGCTGGGGGCCCCTTCTCCATCGAAGGCCTTGATGTTCATGCCCCCCGGCATATGGACCCGGCTCTCCAGGGTGAGCCAGCGGGAAGCCACAGACTGGCCAAGCTTGCCTCGCCAGGGGTTGATCCCCTGCTGGGCCCATTTGCCAGACAGCGCCGACTGGAAGCAACCAAACAGGCTGGCCAGGCAGTTGGTGCTGAACAGGGCGCTGTAGCGGCCGCTCGGCACGGCTTCCCCCATCAGCAGCCCCTCAGCCACGCCATAAACCTGCTCGATGAGGGTGCGGCTGTCGAGTTCGTCGAAGCGGCGGCCGTACTGTCCCTGATAATGCATGGACTGCCGCCCTTCACGCTCAACCAGCGCCGAGGTATAGCAGCCGACGCTGAACTCGCTGTGCCGGCAGAGCGTCCCCAAGCTGTTGGCGAGCCAGAGGCGGCTCTCCCCCTCGAACAGGCTGTTGTAAGGTGCACCTGTCACATCCGGCAAGGCCAGCATGTCCGCCTCGAGGCGCAGGGCCAGGGCTATTTTCTCCTCCACCGGAGTCAGGTCGGGTTGATGGATCTCGGCGCAATCGGTATTGAGCTGACTGTTGGCCACCCGGATGGCCTGATCCGCATCCACCTTGGCGAAGCGGCTGGCGTCGAGGGCATCCTGCAACATGGCATCGAGGGCTGCTTCATCCAGAGACTCGGAGTAGGCGATGCCGACCCGGCCATCCTTGATGAGACGCAGGCCAACCTGCTGGCTGCTGGTGACCTTGTATTCACCGAGTTCACCCTTGTCGGCCTTGAGGGAGAAGGCCTTGTCCTGATTGGCGATGAGATCCGCCTCGGCATTGATGTCGGCCACTTTCTCCAGCAGGCGGGTGAGCAGAGTATTCATATCGAGTGCGCTCATCAGGCGTTCCCTCCAACCAGGATATTATCCACTTTCAACGCGGGTTGGCCGACCGAGGTGGGCACCGAGCCCGAGACCGAGCCACACATGCCTGCGGCGAGCGCCAGATCGCGACCGACCATGGAGATCTCCTTGAGCACCTGGGGGCCTGTGCCTATCAGGGTGGCCGATTTGAGGGGGCGGGTTATCTTGCCGTGCTCGATGAGGTAGGCCTCCTGCACATTGAAGTTGAACTCGCCGGTACCGGGTTGTACCGAGCCACCGCCCATCTTCCTGGCATAGATGCCGTGCTCCACCGTGGCCAGCATGTCGGCGAGGCTGTGGTTGCCCGCTTCGATGAAGGTGTTGCGCATGCGCGAGGCGGGAGCGAAGCGATAGGATTCGCGCCGCCCTGAGCCGGTGCGGGCATGGCCGGTCTTGAGCGCCCCCATGCGGTCGACCAGGAAACCGGTCAGCACGCCATCCTTGATGAGCTGGGTGTGCTGGGTCGCCATGCCTTCATCATCGACGTTGATGGAGCCCCAGGCGTTGCCTTGCAAGCCTTCGTCCACGGCACTGACCGCCGGATTGGCGATAAGCTGGCCCATCTTGTCGTGGAACACCGAGGCCTTCTTGGCGACCGAGGTGGTTTCCAGCAGATGGCCGCACGCCTCGTGGAAGATGACGCCGCCAAAGCCGCTCTCCATGATGACCGGCAGCTTGCCGCTCGGGCAGGGGGCTGCGCCGAGTTTGACCAGCGCCTGACGGGTGGCGGTGAGTGCCAGCTCCCGTGGGGCTATGCTGGCCGCATGCTCCCAGCCCATGAGGGCGCCGGGGGCTTCATAGCCCATGGTCTGCTCACTGCCCTGGGCGGCGATGGCCTGGGCCATGATGCGGTTGTAGTGGCGGCGATCGCCCACCTGCACCCCCTCGCTGTTGAAGATCTCGACCTCCTGCTCCCAGCCAAGGGCATTGGCGGAGAACTGGCTCAACTTGTCACTCTCGCTGCGGGCCGCGGCATCCATGGCATGCAGGTAGGCGATCTTCTGCTCCAGCAGTTTGTCGGTCGAGAGCGGCAGGGCGATGGGGTGATGATCGGTCAAACGGGTGAAATCAAAGGCGGTGGCAGTTACCACAGGATCCCGTCTGTCTTTGGCTGCCAACAGACTGACGATGCGCAGCAGCTCGCTGCGATCGGCCAGGTTGGTGTAGCCATAGAGCACCTTGTGGCCGTAGCACAGGCGCACGCCTATGCCAAAATCGAGGCCGCCACTGATATTTTCTATCTGGCTCGACAGCAGGCTTATCTGGCTGCGGCGTTTGCGCTCCACGAAGAGTTCGGCGAAGTCGGCCCCAAGCGCCAGGGCGTGATCGAGCACGTCGCGGGCAATCGCAGGGGCAAGGAGAGAGGTCTGGATCATAGAATTTCCTTTTCTGGTCTATTCCTGTTTGCTTCCAGCGCCCCGATTTTTAGGGTTATGTTGGGCGCTGGTTAACATTGTTACAGACCAGTGTGCAAAAGTCGCTAGGCCTAACCCGATGACGACAATAGAAAATACGCAGGGAGGTAGGCTTAGAGCAGCTCCTGGATCTCGCTCAGGATCTGTTCGACCCACTGTTCAAGTCGCTCGTCGGTCTGCTCATACTGATTGGCGTCATCGAGGGCCAGCCCGACGAAGTGGCGACCGTCGTCGATGAGTGCCTTGGAGGCCTCGAACTCGTAACCTTCATTGGGCCAGTAACCCACCAGCTTGACCCCCTTGGGTTGCAGCTGGTCATGGAGCAGGCCGAGGGCATCTTGATACCAGTCGCCGTAGCCGAGCTGATCACCCATGCCGAACAGGGCGATGATGCGCCCCTCAAGGTCGAGCCCGGCAATGTCATCCCAGCTGGACTCCCAGTCTTCCTGCAACTCGCCAAAATCCCAGGTGGAGATGCCGAGGATCAGGATCTCGTAATCTTGCATGCGCGCCAGGGGCACGTCTTTGATATTGTGGATGTCGACCAGCTCCGGGCCCAGCAGGGTGCGGATCTTCTCGGCGGCCATCTCGGTGTAACAGGTGGTGGAACCGTAAAACAGACCTATCTTCATCGCTCTTCCAGCCAGCTCAAAGTAAGGGGGCAAGTTTACCAGAGAGTGGGGACAGCTTCCCAGTCTGGCCGGGTCATTGCCACTGTTGGTGCCCTTTCGGGGGGATTGGCGGGTTTCGTGTCGCTCATCTCTTGTCGTACCGCCCAGGCTTGGCGTTAGAATGGCAACCTGTTCGTCAACCCGGCCGCCCCATGACCAAGAAAACCGTCAAGTCCGCCAAGTCCCCTCATCCCCTGATTGAGCAGTTCCTCGACGCGCTCTGGCTGGAGCGGGGCCTGTCTGACAATACCGTTGCATCCTACCGGGTCGACTTGAGCAAGTTTGCCCATTGGCTGGATGCGCAGGGCAGCGCCCTGCTGCTGGCGGGGATGGCCGAGATCCAGCACTACCTTGCCTGGCGGGTGGATCAGGGCTTCGCCCCCAGCAGTACGGCGCGCTTTCTCTCTGCCTTGCGCCGCTTCTATCAATATCTCAATCGGGAGAAATTGCGCAGTGACGATCCGAGCGTCTTGCTCGAAGGTCCCAAGTTGCCCAAGAAGCTGCCCTCTGACTTGAGCGAAGGGCAGGTCGGCACCTTGCTCGATGAGCCTGATGTCGAGGACCCGCTTGAGTTGCGGGACAAGGCGATGCTGGAGCTGCTCTACGCCACCGGCTTGCGGGTCTCTGAGCTGGTGGGGTTGACCGCCGAGCACCTGAGCCTTCGTCAGGGGTTGGTACGAGTGGTGGGCAAGGGCAACAAGGAGCGACTGGTGCCCATGGGGGAGGAGGCGGTGCATTGGCTCGAGCGTTACTATCGCGCCTCGCGCCCTCTACTGCTCGGCGGGGTCAGCTCGGACGTGGTTTTCCCTTCCAAACGAGCGCAGATGATGACCCGTCAGACCTTCTGGCATCGCATCAAGCTCTATGCCTTGCGCGCCGGCATTGCCGGGGAACTGTCCCCCCATACCCTGCGCCACGCTTTCGCCACTCATCTGCTCAACCATGGCGCCGACTTGAGAGTGGTGCAGATGCTGCTGGGGCACGCGGATCTTTCCACTACCCAGATCTACACCCATGTGGCGAATGAACGGCTCAAGGCGCTGCATGGCGAGCATCATCCCCGCGCCTGATGGACGCCATCACAGGCGCCAATACAAGATGAAAAAAAACCGCCGGGGGGCGGTTTTTTTAATGGCGCAGCCCGGTGGGGCCAGCCCTGCAACGGCTTGGGCTATTTGCCCTGCTGTTTGAGCAGATCGCGGATCTCGCTCAGCAACTCTTGATCCTTGGTCGGCGCGGCTGGCGCCGCAGGCGCTTCCTCGGCTTTCTTCTTCATGCTGTTCATGGCCTTGACGCCCATGAAGATGGCAAAGGCGATGATCAGGAAGTCGATGATGGTCTGGATGAACTTGCCATAGGCGATGACCACGGCCGGGGCATCACCCTCCGCCGCCTTGAGCACTACGGCCAGATCGCTGAAGTCGACCCCACCGAGGATGATGCCGATGGGGGGCATGATGATGTCACCGACGAACGAGGAGACTATCTTGCCGAAGGCGGCACCTATGATGATACCGACGGCCATGTCGATCACGTTGCCACGGGCAGCAAAGGCCTTGAATTCCTGGATCAGGCTCATTGAAATCTCTCCAAATGGGTAAAGTTGAGCGAAGTTATTGGTCATGGAGTGAGGGCTGGGGGCAGGCGGAGCCTGCCACCATGAGCCATCCCTGCTAGCTTGATGTGACTGAGTCCAATTGGCAACCTGAGCAGGCTAATTTTCTGTTATCGACCGGTTATTAATTGGAATGGCAATAAGCCCTGGGTCATGGCGTTTGCCTATCAGGGGCAGTAGTGCGATCCTTGCCACCTGTTTTCGGCCTCTGCCACTGTGTTGGTTAACCCCATTGGATAGCCCCATGTCTTTGCAAATTCGTCGTCGTCCCCAGGTGGATGATTCTCATCTGCCCGATACCCTGCACCCCTTGCTGCGCCAGATCTTCGCCAGCCGGGGGGTCGCGGATCCTGCCCTGCTAGCGCGCAGCGCCAGTCAGTTATTGTCGCCCCAGCGTCTGTTTGGCATGGAGCAGGCCGTGCCGCTGCTGGCCGAAGCCCTGGCTGCCCAGAAGCGCATCCTGATCGTCGGCGACTTTGACTGCGATGGTGCCACCAGCTCGGCCCTCTGCGTGCTGGCCCTGCGGGCCATGGGGGGGACTCGCATCGATTTTCTGGTGCCCAACCGTTTCGAATTCGGCTACGGCCTGACCCCTGAGATCGTCGAGCTGGCGGTGGCCAGGGGCGCCGAGTTCCTCATCACCGTGGATAACGGCATCTCCAGCATCGCCGGGGTTGCCGCCGCCAAGGCCGCTGGCATGCAGGTGCTGGTGACGGATCACCACCTGCCGGGTCATGAGCTGCCCGCTGCCGATGCCATAGTGAACCCTAACCAGCGTGACTGCGACTTCCCCTCCAAGTCTCTGGCCGGGGTCGGGGTCGCCTTCTACCTGATGGCGGCCCTCAACACCCATCTGCGCCAGGCAGGTTGGTATGAGCGCCAGGGCATTCGTCCCCCCAACGTGGCGGATTATCTGGATCTGGTGGCGCTCGGCACAGTCGCCGATGTGGTGGCGCTCGATGGCAACAACCGCATTTTGGTACACCAGGGGCTGCAACGGATCCGGGCTGGCCGTTGTCGCCCCGGCATCCAGGCGCTGGTGGATATCTCGGGCCGCGACGGTCGCCGTCTGTGCGCCGCTGATCTGGGTTTTGCACTGGGTCCGCGTCTCAATGCGGTGGGCCGCCTCGATGACATGTCCCTCGGGGTCGCCTGCCTGCTCAGCGATGACATCAATCTGGCGCGCACGCTTGCGGCCGAGATGGACAGCCTCAATCAGGAGCGCAAGGAGATAGAGCAGGGGATGCAGCAAGAAGCGCTCGCCACCCTGGAGCAGGTCCGTTTTCGCGATGGTGAGGTACCAAGCGGCATAGTGCTGCACCGGGACGACTGGCATCAGGGGGTGGTTGGGCTGGTGGCCTCCAAGGTCAAGGAGAAGTACTACAGACCCGTGATCGCCTTTGCGCAGAGCAGCGACACCGAACTCAAGGGCTCGGGCCGCTCCATCCCCGGGGTGCACCTGCGCGATGCGCTGGAGTTGCTGGATACCCGCCATCCCGGTCTGATGGGCAAGTTCGGCGGTCACGCCATGGCGGCCGGATTGACCCTGACCAAGAGCAATATAACGGCGTTCAGCCAGGCCTTTGAAGCCATCATCGCCGAGCTGGTGACCCCTGAACTGCTGACCGGCGTACTGCTCACCGATGGCGAGCTGCTGCCCGATGAGCTGAGCCTGGAGCTGGCGGAGCTCATTCGCGCGTCCGGCCCTTGGGGTCAGGCCTTCCCCGAGCCGCTGTTTGACGGTGAATTCGTGCTGGTCCAGCAGCGGCTGGTGGGGGAAAAGCACCTCAAGATGATGCTGACCACGGATTCGGGTCATGCGGTGGATGCCATTGCCTTCGGGGTCGATATCAAGCGTTGGCCGGATCCCTCGGTGAAACGGGTGCGGCTGGTTTATCGGCTCGACGTCAACGAGTGGCGCGGCAACCGCAGCGTGCAGCTGCTGGTGGAGCATCTGGATGCCGCAGGTCTCTAGCCCTGCGGCTTCTTGCGCATCAAGCCAACGGCCACCCTCGGGTGGCCGTTTTGTCAGCGAATGGCGCAATAACGTCGCCGACCCGTCAATGGTTTCATATTGACGCTCTCATCCATCGGGTTGATTGACGACAGTTGCCGTGAGCCAATGCCATGACAATATCGAACTGGCCCGTCGCGCTGCGGCCTAGCCGTACCCTCTGTTCAATTGCGAGAAGCTGCGGGGATAGCAGGGACGATCCGCCAACGGTTATCACCATTATGACGATGCCAAGTTGGCGTGTCGCCTGACGATGTCATGGCCCAGTCGTGTGGCGCCGCCAAGGCCAGAGGTGGCGCGGGCTATCGCGCCGCTTCAGTCAGGGCTGAGGCCGCGGGTGGCTGCTCGGCCTATCTGCTGGTCTGGAGTTGCCGCGGCACGGATGGCGGCCACCGTCACCATCACTTGCTCATAGGCGAGGGGCAACTCGGTGAATCCCTCTCTGTCGAGGAAATGCCCCCCTTGCTTGAGCAGATGCAAAGGAGCCTGGAGCCGCTGGGCCAGACGCGCCGAGTAGGGCTGGGGTACTATGGCATCATCGCAGGAGGCGATCAGGGCACAATGCAGCAAGCGCGCCCGAATGTTGGCAAGGGGCAAAGGTTGGGCGACGAAGGGGGTCAGCTCGGGCAGGGTTGCGAGGGGCTCATCAAAGCCACTGACCAGCAACAGGCCGCCGACGCTCTGGGTCGCAGGCAGTTTATGCAGATAGCGCAGCGCCGCGATGCAGCCCAGGCTATGGCCTACCAGTATGGTGTTGCTGTCCGCCTCTCCTATGCCTTCCAGCAGATGAGCATCCCAGGCGGCAGGCGCCGGGGCATGGGGAGCAGGCATGGCCAGCACAGTGACCTGCACGTCCTGCTCTTCGAGTCGGGTGGCGAGCCAGGGAAACCAGTTGGCCTGGGGGGACGCCGTGTAACCATGGATGATGAAGACTTTGACCGGGGACATGAGCAACTCCTGAATGCGGCGGGGAGTTCGCATGATAGCCCTTGCCTGGGCGGACTGGAATGCGTGGGGCGTTGCCGCGCATCAGACTCTGATGGAAAGCCTGAGTATTGCCGCCAGCCAGTGCTGGCGATTAATTGCGCTGGATCAGGCCTGGTTGCGCTGAGTGGCGCTAGATTGATGCTATTTATCGAGAGAGTTGTACATGCGGATTGGATTCGTAGGCTTGGGCGCCGTAGTGGAAACGGCCTATCTACCCGCCCTCACACGGCTAGCTATAGCGGACCTCGAGATCTGGGGTCATGATCTCGATCCCGACCGGCAACTGGCGGGCATCCATGGCTTGGCGAGCCTCGATGCCTTGCTGGCCAAGCCGCTGGATCTGCTGTTTATCACCACCCCTTCTCTCCTTCATCTGCAGACCCTGCAGGCCGCCCTGGCTAGCGCAATACCGCTATTGGTAGTGGAAAAACCCCTGGTAGCCCATCTGGCTCAGCTTGGACAAGTAGAGGCGCTGCTGGCCGATCCTGCCTATGCCGGGCGGGTGCTGGCCCTGGATCACTGGATGGCGCGTCGCGGTATCCAGCAACTGTTATTGGGGCAGCTTGATGCACACTGGCAGGCCGAGGATCCGGCGCAGGCAGATCTCCCAGACTTCACCGGTGCCCGGCTCGTGCTGCTGGAGGGCTATCTGCAAGAAGTCAGTGGCAGGGACGATCAGGGGCATCCCATCGCCCTCAACTTTGCCACAGGAGAGGCGGATCGCCGCGAGCTGCGTCATCCAGATGGCGTCATTCTCGACATAGGTACCCATGTGCTGACTCAGGCCAGAGAGCTGGTGGCTGCGCTTGGCATGGAGGAAACCTTGCAACTGAGAGTCAGGGGGATGACGGATCGGCTGGGAGTGGCCATAGCCCGAGGCGATCTGCACAGTGCCGAAGGGCGATCCGAGCTGTTCGGCTCCCTGGGGGCCATACCTATCCATATCTGGCTCGACAAGTATGCCGGTCCTGCCGGGGGACAGAAGGGGATCCGGGTCTCTCTGGCAGATGGCCGGCAAATTAGCCTGGATCGCCGTGGCAACGAGGAGCTGCTCATCGTGACTCAAGGTGCACAGTGCCAAAGCTGGCGCCTGAATGGCCCCCTCTATGAACACTGTCTGGCCAGCTTGTTGACGGGGGAGGGGATTGGCAAGGCAGAGCGCATCGCCTTGACCCGACGTCGCCTGGCCGAGGTGCGGGGACTGCTTGAGTTGCAGCAACAAGTACGAGGCCCTCACTGAGCCCTGGTGGGGGTCATGTTCATCCCCATAATGGCGGCAGGGTCAGACTGGGAGCTAATCGTTTCATACAGTACCAGCCTCGCTAGGATGGCACCCGCATTGATGTTGGGATGATTTTCATGGCATTGGATTAAGTACTGAATCTCATCTAAAGATTCATTTGGTTATGTAGATAATTGGGTTAGACCAAATTGAATCCCGATGAGAGACTGCGCTCGCCATGATCGTTAGTACTAACTTTTCCGCAACGAATGCCCTGCGGCATCTTAATACTGCCTCTTCGAACTTAGATCATGTATTCAAGCGACTTTCGTCTGGCATCCGCATTAACAGTGCCTCGGATGATGCTGCGGGCTTACAGATCAGCAACCGTCTTACTAGCGAAATCAATGGCAACAACACTGCAATTCGCAACGCCAATGACGCGATATCCGTGATCGGTGTTGCTGATGGGGCTCTTGATGAATCCGTAGGCTTGATGCAGCGCATGCGCACATTGGCATTGCAATCAGGAAGTGGAGCCAATACGGCAGAGGACCGCATTGCGTTGAATAAAGAGTTTCACCAATTACGTCTGGAAATGGACCGAATTGCATCTGAAACAACGTTTGCTGGTCAGGGACTGCTAGCGGGAACATATAAGGGGCTGTTTTCAATCGGAGCATATGCTGGTCAGAATACCGTTATTACAGATTTAAATGCACAAACCAAAAATCTGGGGGAAATGGGGTGGCTGGCACGAAGCCCCGCCGGAAGCTTACCGGGAGCCTACAGCATTGCAGGCTTGCAACTCGCGACTCAGCCCATCACTCTCAATGGCGTTACCTTTGACAAAAATTATTCAACCATGGAAGAGTTTGTCACCGACATCAACGCAACCCAGTTCCCGAATAATCAGGGCCCGGTAGAGGCGCAGCAGCAAGCTTTCTCCGTCAAGTCTTCCGTCGATCTATCCGCATTACCCTCTTATATCGACATTGCCGGGACAACAGTGGATCTTACGGATATTGACATGACAGGTTGGAGTGCGACTAATCCAACAACGAAAAATTCAACTGTCATGTCAACGGTTATATCGCGTATTAATACGGCGGCAAGTTCAGCAGGGCTGAACTTTTCTGTGAGCGGAACCATAACAAATTTTCCTTCCAACAACTGGCTGACTATCTCTAGCACGGCAGGAAAGAGCCTTACGCTTGGAAATGGTTCAAACGAACCTACCCATCCACCTCCGCCAGCCCCTCCTGTCAGTTTCAGCAGCTCTCTGACGAGTCTGCTCAAAGATGTGAATACCACAACCTATGTGGGCCAATTGGAGTTGTATTCATCAGGTGATCAATATTCCAATATAGATATGGAAGGGAGTTCGCTAGCTGCGCTAGGGTTTTATCCGCAAGACAAGCAGATGTTCACCGTTGATAACATTGATGTTCTCAGTCACAGTAATGCAGAGCGGGCTATCAAAACACTGGATGCTGGCATGAAACAGCTTGGTGTCCAGCACTCAGGGCTTGGTGCCCAAGCCAATGCGTTGGATTCCAGGGTGCGAAATTTGGGCAATGCCAGCGAAAATCTTAGTGCTGCTCGTTCACGGATCCGTGATGCAGACATGGCAAGAGAGTCTGCTTATCTGGCGCGAACCCAGCTCCTACAGCAAGCCAGCTCTGCCATTTTGAGCCAAGCCAACAGCCGACCCAAAATGGCGCTCAGCTTATTACAGTCCTGATATACCGATATAAAAAGAGCGCCATGAGGCGCTCTTTTTGGTGGCAAGTACGTGTGAAAGACGAGGTGGTTATTTGACCTCTTCGCCCTTGGCTTGCAAGTCTGCGTGATAAGAGGAACGCACGAAAGGACCACATGCGGCGTGGGAGAAGCCCAGCTCCATGGCGACATCCTTGAGCTCATCAAACTCTGCGGGCGGCACGTAGCGCTTCACCGGCAGGTGGTGGCGGCTCGGTTGCAGATACTGACCCAGGGTCAGCATGTTGACGCCGTGCTCGCGCAAGTCCTTGAGTACCTGGACGATCTCTTCGTTGGTTTCGCCCAGGCCCATCATGACGCCGGACTTGGTCGGTACATGGGGGTGCATCTCCTTGATGCGGCGCAGCAGCTCGAGGGACCACTTGTAGTCGGCACCGGGGCGGGCGACACGGTACATGCGCGGCGCGGTTTCCAGGTTGTGGTTGAACACGTCCGGCGGCGTCTCGCGGAACACATCCAGGGCCTGTTCCATCCGGCCACGGAAGTCCGGGGTCAGGATCTCGATGCGGGTCTGGGGGCTGTGCTCGCGGATCTGCTTGATGCAGTCGGCGAAGTGCTGGGCACCGCCGTCACGCAGATCGTCGCGGTCCACCGAGGTGATGACCACGTATTTCAGCCCCATCTCCTTGATGGTGAGGGCCAGCTTGTGCGGCTCGTCGGGATCCAGCGCCAGCGGGCGGCCATGGGCCACGTCGCAGAAGGGGCAGCGACGAGTACAGATGGCACCCATGATCATGAAGGTGGCAGTGCCGTGGTTGAAACATTCGGCCAGATTGGGGCAGGAAGCCTCTTCGCATACAGAGTGCAGCTTGTTTTTGCGCAGCGTGCTCTTGATATGCTCGATCTTCTGGCTCGACGGCGGCAACTTGATGCGCATCCAGTCCGGTTTACGCAGCACTTCTTCGGTGGGATCCGGCATGAATTTCACCGGGATCAGGGCCATCTTGTCGCCATCGCGCAGCTTGACGCCCGGCTCCATACGAACTGGTTTGCTCATGATTCACTCTCGGTGTTTGTTACTGTCAGGTTGATGGCCGTAGGGGACATCTTCATGTTCGCAGCGCCGCACGGCACGAAATTGCTCATGATGCTTGCTCGACATGGGTGATTGTCTGATAGCCGATAAGGTTGGCCAGGGCGCTGATAAGCGGTACAGCCGCTTCGGCAACGCTCGCAGGGCCACCCAGGGCACTGGTTTGGGTCATCGGCATGCCCGCATAGCCGCAAGGGTTGATACGCAGGAAGGGGCTCATGTCCATGTTGACGTTGAGGGCCAGCCCATGGAAGGAGCAGCCGCGCCGAATGCGCAGCCCCAGGGAGGCGATTTTGGCCTCGAGACCGGCTTGCTGCACATAGACACCGGGGGCATCCGCTTTGGCATAGGCGTTGATATCGCTTAAGGCCAGGGTCGAGACGATGGCCTGCTCCAGGGCGGTCACCAGCTCGCGCACCGAGAGCTTGCAGCGGCGCACGTCCACCAGTACGTAGAGTACCAGCTGGCCGGGGCCATGATAGGTCACCTGACCGCCACGATCGCTCTGTACTACAGGAATGTCGCCGGGGGCGAGCAGATGCTCGGCCTTGCCAGCCTGTCCCTGGGTGTAGACGGGCTCATGCTCCACCAACCAGAACTCGTCCGCGGTGTCGCCATCGCGACCGTCGGTAAACGCCTTCATGGCGTCCCACACGGCCTGATAGGGGCTGCGACCCAGGTGTCTGATCAGCAGGTGACGTTGTGCTGGGCTGGACATGGTTTCCTCACGGGCAGGGCACGACAAAAAATTCGTCGCCCTCTGAGGGCGACGAAGCTATGAGGTTACAGAACGTAGCGAACCAGCTCTATGTTACCCAAGGCGGTATACATGGCTTCGACATGTTCTTTGCTCTGGGCGGTAACGGTTACCCGGACCGAGTGATAATTGCCTTTGGAGCTGGGTTGGACGACTGGACTGTAAGTGCCCGGCGCATGCTGCTGCAGCACTTTGACAACCTGATCCGGCAGGGCGGGATCGGCCACACCCAGTACCTTGAAGGGGAACTTGCAGGGAAACTCCAGCAGTTCATCAAATTTGGTATTCATTAACTCACCTTTTGTGTCATCAGGGATGACGCTCTCATGTAGCTCATTGCCCTTGGCCTAGAAGGCCGCCAGTACAAGTCTATATGGGCATGGCCCAGACCGGGATCAAGACCCGGTTTCGTGCGACAAGACATGGAGGTGCTGCTTTTTACCACAAATCCCGGGGCGGCGGAACCTGCAGATTGCAGGGTTATTCGCTGGCGGCTGCCAGCGAGACAGTAACGGCGCCTGATGGCGCCGTTACTTGACAACATTTTACCCTGGGATCACTCGAGTTAGCCGATGGCCCGCAGGGTCACGACTTCCCCCAGCCGGCCAGCTTGCCCAAGCGTTACTTGAACCAGCTGGTCACCAGCAGGACAACATAGTCCCACAGACGGCTCATCAGACCACCCTCTTGCACATCTTCCAGGGCAACCAGGGGAACTTGCTTGATCTCTTTGTCACCCTGCTTGAGGAAGACGGTACCGACCTTTTGTCCCTTGGCCAGCGGCGCCTTGAGTTCGCTGTCGAGTTGGAAGTCCGCTTTCAGGTTGCTGGCCTGACCGCGGGTCACCACCACGGAGACGTCCTGGTCCACACCCAGTTTCACTTCCGGCTTGTCACCCATCCAGATCTTCTGGCTGACCAGTTCGGTGCCCGCTTTGTAGGGGGTCGAGCTTTGGAAGAAGCGGAAGCCATAGGTGAGCAGCTTCTTGCTTTCGGCGGCGCGGGAGGCTTCGCTGCTGGCACCGAACACCACGGCGATGAGACGCATGCCTTCATTGTTGGTGGCGGAGGAGACCAGGTTGTAGCCGACCTGGCTGACGTGGCCTGTCTTGATACCATCGACCTGCAGGGATTGATCCCACAGCAGGCGGTTGCGGTTGTGCTGGGTGATACCGTTGAACACGAATGACTTCTGGGAGTAGATCTTGTACTCCTCGGGCAGGTCGCGGATCAAGGCCTGGCCCAGACGCGCCATGTCGTGGGCGGTACTGTAGTGACCCTCGGCATCCAGGCCATGGGGGTTCATGAAGTGGCTGTCGTTCATACCGAGCTTGGCGGACCAGGTGTTCATCAGACTGGCGAAGGAGTCCGTGCTGCCTGCCAGGAATTCTGCCATGGCGACACAGGCGTCGTTACCGGACTGGATGATGATGCCCTTGTTGAGATCATCGACCGAAACCTGCTTGCCGACTTCGATGAACATCTTGGAGGAGTCGGAGTAGTTTTTGGACCAGGCGTTCTGGCTGATGGTCACCATGTCGGTACGCTTGATGTTCCCCTTGAGCAGCTCCTGACCAATGATGTAGGAGGTCATCATCTTGGTCAGACTGGCGGGTGGGAGACGCTCCTCGGCATTCTCCTCGGCGAGGATTTGACCGCTTGCGTAGTCGATCAGGATGTGGGCCTTGGCCGAGATAGTCGGCGCGGCGGGCACTACCACTGGCATGCTGTTCGGCGTGGGCAGCGCATCTGGTGTTGGTGTATTGGCCTGGGCGGTTGCGCTGATCAGGGCGGCGAGGATAACTGAATGAGAAAATTTGGACATCGTGAAAATTCCTGCGGGCCTGGTCGGGTGTGACCCCTAGTAAATGTAAATGAAAAAGCGGGGCTAACTATACCAGAAGCGAGCAGCGGTTATAGTCCAGTGTGCCAATTGGCAGGGATTTTTTAGCCATATCGGCTGGGCTGCGCGTCGTAATCAGGCGCGTCTCGCACTGGCCTAAGCCTGTGACGGTAGGGGTTGCGGCATGGGACGGGCCGCAGGCGGCCCGCTCTGAGTCATCCGGATTCAGGGTACGAAGAAGGCTTGCTCGAATCCCTGACTGCGCACCTGCTGCAACAGCTGGGTTTGCTGCGCCGAAGAGATGGGGCCCAGCAAGACGCGATAGACCTGGCCGGCGGCCTCAACCTGGTGGGATACCCCAAATTGTGTGCCGAGACTGGCCGCCAGACTCTCGGCTCGCTCTTTTGAGCCGCTGGCGAGCACCTGCATCCGTTTACCGCTGCTGGCGGGCGCCGCGGCAGGCTTGCTGGCCGGCGGTGGGTTTTTCACCGCAGCTGTGGTCGGCGCCACCGCGGCCTTGGCGGGGACGGGGGCAACCTTGGCTGGCGCTGCGGCTGCTGGCGCAATCAACGCCTGCCCCTGGTTCGGGCGCGTGTCCGTCATGGGGATGTCGGGGATCATCTCAATCTGCTGATCCGGGGTGTCGGTGATGAGATCCAGCCTGACTCGCGCCGAGCCATGGTCGACCATGCCTAGTTGGTGAGCTGCGGCATGGGAGAGGTCGATGAGTCGCGATTGCGTGAAGGGACCACGGTCGTTGACCCGCACTATGGTCTCTCGGCCATTGTCCAGGTTGGTGACTCGCACATAGCTTGGTAGCGGCAGATTGCGGTGGGCCGCACTGAACTGGCTGCTGTCCATGATGTCGCCGTTGGCGGTCTTGTTGCCGTCGAGCGCCTTGTCCAGCCAGCTGGCGGAGCCCTCCTCGCTGTAATTCTTTATGTCCCGCCACACTTGATATTTCTGCTTGCCTATCCAGTAGTCGCGGTTGCCGCTCGCGCTCAGGGGCTCATGGCGCGGTATGGCGCCAGTGGCCTGGGGGAACTCGATGACAGGGGGTTTTTCCACCTGCACCGGGGGCTCCGGGGGTGCCGTCGGCTGTTCGGGTTGGCTGCTACAGGCCGCCAGCAACAAGGTCAGGCTGAGGGTGAGGAGTCTGTTGTGCTGCATAGGCATCCTGGATGGCTTGGCTGAGTTGATAGACCGCCATGCCGTACAAGGGGCTGCGGTTGTAGCGATTGATCACGTAAAAATTGTGGCGGGCGACCCAGTAACCGGGGCCATCTGCCTGGTCAAGGGCCAGCAAGCGGACCTTGGTCTTGGCGTCAGGTGGCGTGGCGAGGCGCAGTCCGGCATCAGACAGGGTCTGCCATGTCAGGGTCGGCTCTGGGGCCTTGCCTATCAGGGAGTCAGGAACCGGCATGGTCGCCTTGGCGGGTTCGACCACCGGCTCATGCCAGCGCCAGCCATGCTCGGCAAAATAGTTGGCCACGCTGCCGATGGCATCGGCCTTGTTATTGAAAAGATCCCGTTTGCCATCACCATCAAAGTCCACGGCATAGTGGCGGTAGCTGGAGGGCATGAACTGACCCATGCCCATGGCGCCTGCGTAGGAGCCCTTGAGGGCCCGGAGGGGGAGTCCCTCCTCCTGGCCGAGCAGTACCAACTGGGCAAACTCCTTGGCGAAGAAGTCGGCCCGCTCCGGATAGTAGAAGCCCAGGGTATAGAGGCTATCGAGCACCCCGTGGCGACCCATCTGCTTACCGTAGGCCGTTTCTACTCCCAGGATGGCGGTGATAAGGGCAGCGGGGACTCTGTAGGTCTGCTCCGCCCGGTTCAGCAGTTCGCTGTTTTCCTGCCAGAAGCGCACGCCGGCCTGAATGCGTTGTTCGGTGACAAACAGGGGCCTGTATTGATACCAGGGCTTGGCCTCCCAGGGACGCTGCATTAATGCCAGTATCTCGGGATTGAGCCGTGCTGCCCCGGCGGCGGCCTGCAATTGGTCCAGAGGAACGGCCTGACGTTCGGCCAGCCTGGTGAGGGTAGCCGTGCTCGGTGCCGCAGTGGCGATGGGCTCCGCCATGGCTGGCAAGGCTGCGGCCAGCAACAGCGAGAGGGTGGCGCGGCGCAGCATCAGGCCAGCAACCGCCGGTGCGTCTGAATGGACATCAGGATGCCGAAGCCGGCCATCAAGGTCACCATGGAGGTGCCGCCGTAACTCACCAGGGGCAGAGGCACGCCGACCACCGGCAGAATATATCCATCTCATCAGGCCAGCAGCCTTCTGTGAGTCTGAATGGACATCAGGATGCCGAAGCCGGCCATCAGGGTCACCATGGAGGTGCCGCCGTAACTCACCAGGGGCAGAGGCACGCCGACCACCGGCAATATGCCGCTCACCATGCCCATGTTGACGAACACATAGACGAAGAAGGTGAGGGTCAGGGCGCCGCCGAGCAGGCGTTCGAAGCTGCTTTGAGCCTGCATCGAGATGTAGAGGCAGCGGCTGATGATATAGAGGTAGAGCGCGAGCAGCAGGGCGACGCCGGCCAGGCCGAACTCCTCGCTAAAGACCGCGAAGATGAAGTCGGTATGGCGTTCTGGCAGAAATTCCAGCTGGGATTGGGTGCCTTGCAGCCACCCCTTGCCAAAGACGCCGCCGGAGCCGATGGCGATCTTGGACTGGATGATGTGGTAACCGCGCCCAAGGGGGTCTTTCTCCGGATCGAGCAGCATCAACACCCGCTGGCGCTGGTAGTCATGCATCAGGAAGAACCAGAGCACCGGCATGAAGGCCGCGGCCAGCAGCACGGCCAGGCCGATCAGCCACCAACTTATCCCCGCCAGGAAGATGACGAAGAAGCCGGAGGCCGCCACCAGGATGGAGGTGCCCAGATCGGGCTGGGCCGCGATCAGCAGGGTCGGCAACAGCACCATGATGAGGGCGATCACCACGTGGCTGAGCTTGGGGGGCAGCGAATGGCGGCTGAGCCAGGTCGCCACCATGATCGGCATGGAGACCTTCATCACCTCCGAGGGCTGGAACTTCATGAAGCCGAGATCCAGCCAGCGTTGTGCCCCCTTGCCGATATGGCCAAACACGTCGACCGCGATCAGCATCAGTACCACCACCACGAACACGGGGATGGCCCAGCGGGCGTAGAGGGTCGGTGGCAACTGGGCCAGGGCCAGCATCAGCACGAAGGCGAGGCCGCCGCGCACCAGTTGGCGCACGATGGAATCCATGTCCTGACCCGAGGCGGAGTAGAGCACCACCATGGAGAGGGCCATGATACAGAGCAGACCGATCAGCAGGGGCAAATCGATATGCAGCCGGTACCAGATGCTGTTGTGGCGGGCCGAGTTACTCATGGGGCTTTACCTTTGTGACGTTGGCATCGGTCGGTTTGGCTAGTGCAGCTTTAACCGGGGCCGGGGGCAGCTCGGGATCGGGAGGCAGCAGATAGGCATCGAGCATGTGGCGGGCAACGGGGGCTGCCACGGCACTGCCGCCACCGGCGTTTTCCAGCACCAGGGCCACCACTGCCTTGGGGGCATCGAAGGGGGCGAAGGAGACAAACAGGGCATTGTCGCGGTGCTCCACCTTGGTGGTGGCTGCGTTATAGACCTGGTTCTCTTTCAGGCCGACCACCTGGGCCGTCCCTGACTTGCCCGCCGCCACATAAGGGGTGTTGGCAAAGGCGCGGCGCCCGGTACCTTCATGACCGTTGATGACGCGCCACATACCATCCCTGGCGACCTGCCAGTAGCTGTCGTTTTTCACCTTGAGCGCCACATTCGGATTGATGGACGCGGGTACAGTGCCATCGAGGGAGACGGTGCTCTTGAGCAGATGCGGGGTCACATCATGACCATTCTGGGTCAGAATGCTGATCGCCTTGGCGAGTTGGATGGGCGTTGAACTCCAGTAGCCCTGGCCGATCCCGATGGAGATGGTGTCACCCTGATACCAGGGCTGGCGCCAGCGGGACATTTTCCAGTCACGGGAGGGCATGACCCCGCGGGTCTCTTCGTAGAGATCGACGCCACTGTACTGACCGAAACCGAAGTGAGTCATGTACTCGTGGATCTTGTCGATGCCGACCCGGTAGGCGAGATCGTAGAAGTAGGTATCCGCCGATACCTCGATGGCGCGATAGACGTCGAGCCAGCCATGGCCCCAGCGGCGCCAGTCACGGAACTTCTTGGTGGTGCCAGGAATGGAGAAGCTGGGCCCGCCAAAGTAGCGGTATTGGGGGGTGATAGCCCCTTCGTTCAGCCCCATCACCGACATCAACGGCTTGACGGTGGAGGCGGGGGCATAGATCCCCTGGGTCGTGCGGTTAACCAGAGGGCGGGCCGGATCGTTGAGCAGGCCCGAGTAGTTGGTGGTGGAGATCCCGGTCACGAACAGGTTGGGGTCGTAGCTGGGGCTCGACTCCATGGCCAGGATGGCGCCAGTCTTGGGATCCATCATGACGATGGCGCCCCGGCGACCGTCCAGCAGTTGCTGGGCCTTCAGTTGCAGGCGGATGTCGATATTGAGGTAGATATCCTTGCCGGGCTGGGGGGCCTGGAATTTGAGGGTACGGACTACCCGGCCCCGGTTGTTGACCTCGACCTCCTGATAGCCGGCGACCCCGTGCAGCTGATCCTCGTAGAACTTCTCCACCCCCTGCTTGCCAATGTCTTTGGTGGCCGCGTAGTTGGCGAGCTTGTCCTCTTTATCGAGGCGCTCCACATCCCGGGTATTTATCTTGGCCACATAGCCCAGGGCATGGGTGAGAGTATCGCCAAATGGGTAATAACGTTTCAGGTAGGCCTCTATGCTGGCCCCCGGGTAGTTATGCTGGTCAACGGAAAAGACAGCAACCTGCTTCTCGGTCAACTTCTCATAGAGGGAGACAGGCTTGAAGCGGCGCTGACGTTTGACCTCGGCCAGGAACTTCTCCTTGGTGCCTTCCGGTAGTCCCAGCAGGGCGATGAGATCGTCGGCCATCTTGTCGATGTCCCCGGCTTCTTCCGGAACGATTTCCAAACTGTAGACAGGGCGGTTCTCCGCCAAGAGCACGCCATTGGTGTCATAGATGAGGCCCCGGGGCGGTGCCACCGGCACAACCCGGATCCGGTTGTCATTGGAACGGGTCTGGTAGGTGTCGAACGATTCTACTTGCAGGTAGTAGAGATTGCCGAGCAGCACCAGCATCAGCGCGACCATGCCCAGATAGGCGACTAGAGTGCGACGAAAGAAGAGGTTGCCCTCAGCGCTGTGATCGCGCATCTCGATGCGTTGTTTCAGCATGGGGATGCCTCAACCTTGGGGGGGAGCGAGAACATAAAGCGCTATTCCCTGTGATAGGGGTGGTTGGTAGTGATGCTCCAGGCCCGGTAAAGGCTCTCGGCCACCAAGACCCGCACCAGAGGGTGGGGCAGGGTGAGTGGCGAGAGGGACCAGCTCTGCTCGGCAGCGGCTTTGCATTCGGGGGAGAGCCCCTCGGGGCCCCCCACCAGCAGGGCGACATCGCGGCCATCCAGCTTCCAGGCTTCCAGCTGGCCTGCCAGCTGCTCCGTGGTCCAGGGCTTGCCGGGAATATCCAGGGTGACGAGGCGCGAGCGGCCCGCGGCGGCCAGCATAGCTTCCCCCTCCTTTTGCAGGATGCGGGGGATGTCGGCATTCTTGCCGCGTTTTCCTGCGCTTATCTCGACCAGCTCAAACGGCATATCTTTGGGAAAGCGGCGACGGTATTCCTGGAAGCCGTGCTCGACCCAGGCGGGCATCTTGGTGCCCACGGCAATCAACTGAATCTTCATGGGGATCAGGCTTGTACCGGAGCACTGCCCCAGAGTTTCTCCAGTTGATAGAAGTCGCGATACTCGTCTTGCATCACATGCACTATGACGGAGCCCAAATCGACCAGCACCCACTCACCGGTCTGTTGCCCTTCCACGCTAAGCAGGTTGAGCTTGGCATGGCGAGCCTCGCTCGCCAGATTGCTGGCGATGGCACAGACGTGACGGCTGGAGTTGCCGGAGCAGATGATCAGGGCATCCGTGATGGTGGATTGACCGCGCACATCCAGGGTAACGATGTCGCGGCCCTTCATGTCATCGATCTTGTCGATGATGAAGGCGTGCAGTTGTTGCTCTTGCAATAGTGTTTCTCCTCTGGAACCGGCGCGGCCTGCGTGGGCATGGGGCGGCGGATTATATCATGGGTGGCTTCATTTCCTACCAGGCTGGGCAGGGGAAGCAAGGGGGATCTTCGCATCGGTGCGATAGAGCCCTTGTTGATCAATATAGTGCGCGACAGAGGCTGGCAACAGATAGCGGGGATCTTGCCCCTTGGCCAGCAAGTTCCGCAGTGCCGTGGCAGAGAGATCTATGGGCAGGTTATCTGCCAGCCAGATATGACCGGCCAGACGCAGGTGCAGCGCCTCGGCATCCCTCGTCTGATGGTGGGCCAGCAGCTCGGTCACCGGGGCGGGATAGTCCGGCTGCCAACCCGGGCGACAGCTCACTACCAAATGGGCGTAATCGAGCAGCTCTTGCCAGCGATGCCAGCCTGACAGGCCGAGCAGGGAATCCATGCCCATCAGAAAGCAGAGTGGCGTATCGGGCAACTCTTCTCGCAGTGCCATCAGCGTCTCTATGGTGTAGGAGGGACTGTTCTTGGCCAGCTCCCGCTCATCGACCACAAATCCCGGGTTTTCTGTCGCCGCCAGCCTGACCATGGCCAGGCGCTGTTCGCTCGAACAGCGCGGGTTGGCGCGATGGGGCGGGATATGGTTCGGAATGAGCCTGATCTCGGCCAGTGATAGCGCCTGCTGCGCCTCGATGGCTGGGCGCAGGTGGCCGATGTGAATGGGATCGAAGGTGCCGCCGAGCAGGCCGATCGGTTTGCTTAGCATGCGGCTGCCTCTGGCAGTGGCAGCGGCGTACCATCGCGAAATCCCAAGGCCAGGGTCTGCAGCAGCAGCCAGGCGCGCTGTGTCTCGAAATGGCGCAGCGCATCGTCGAGCTGGCCCATCAATTGCCAGAGCTGTTGCAACTTGGCAAAGGGCAGGCGGGTCAACGCCTGCTGGATAAGCTGTTGGCGGCTTTGCCAAATACGCAGGCGGGAGAAGTGTTCCCCCAGGGGGTGGCCACTGCGCATGGCGAGCGACAGCTCGGTGAGTTGCTCCAGCTCGCGAGTCAGGGTCCAGGCGAGCATGCCGGGCTCGGTACCTTCGGCGCGCAGAGCCTGCAAGATGCGCTGGGCCCGGTTCACCTTGCCTTCCAGCAGGGTATCGATCAGCTGGAACGGCGTGAAGTGGGCGTGGCGTATGATGGTCTCTTGCAGATAGGGAACGCTGATCGGCAGGGGGGGATCCAGCAGGGTCAGCTTCTCTATCTCCTGACTGGCGGCCAGCAGGTTGCCCTCATAGGCATGGCACATGAAGTTGATGGCGTCGGGCAAGGCCTTGAGGCCGAATTTCTGAAAGCGGGCCGCCATCCAGCGAGGGAAAAAGCGTGGCTCAGGATGGTTGACCGGTACATAGGTACCAATCTGGTAAAGCTTGTCAAACCAGGCTGCTTTCATCTGGGTCTGGTTGAGTCGAGTGCCGCTCAGTACCAGCAGCAGATCGGGATGCAACTGTTTGCCTATTTCGCTGATGCGGGCAGCCAGATCCTTGTCGACCTTGGGAGGCAGTTCCAACTCGATGAGCTGGCGGGCAGAGAAGAGGCTCATGGCCTGACAGGCGTCATAGATCTGATTCCAGTCGAGACCAGGCTCAACCACAAAACTGTGGCGCTCATCGAAACCCAGCTTGCGTGATTGCAGGCGGATGCTGTCGATGGCCTCCTGTTTGAGCAGCGGCTCCTCGCCAAAGACGAGATAGCAGGGCCTGAGCCCCACCTTGAGGTGGTCCGCGAATTGTTCAGGGTAGATCCGCATCAGCACCTGGCCTGGTTGAGGGAGGAGAACGCAAGGTAGATGGCCCGCTCTTTCTCGAGCAGCGGCTCGTCGCCAAAGACGAGATAGCAGGGCCTGAGCCCTGCCTTGAGGTGGTCCGCAAACTGCTCGGGGTAAATTCTCATCAGGATACTCTCATCAGAACTTGACCTGACTCAACTGACGTACGATGAGGCTGGCAGCCTGTTCCTGCATCTCCTTGCCGAGCTGCTCCTGCTCACGGGATGAGGCAAGGGCCGCGTCCGGTTTGTTCAAGAAGCTGCGGTTGAAGGTGATGGGGAAAATCTGGGTCGGTTGGCCCGGCATGGAGACGGTAAAGCTGGTGCTGTAACCAAGCACATACTCTCTGTCCTGACCGAGGGCATCGACCGAGGCGACCTCGCTGCTGTTACCGACGCCGCCGAGGGTCAGTACGGGAATGCCCTCCTTGTCCTCCAGCTTGACCCCTGATGCCTTGAGGCGGGTGGTGACCAGGCGATAGAGATCGCTCTTGGTATCACCGACCACCTTCATGGTCATCAGCTCGGGGGGGATGGCCTGACCGCGCATCTGAAAGCCGCAGGCCGAAAGCAACAGTGTGGTCAACAGTATGCTGATCCAGCGAATGAGGGGCGAACCCATGGAATGTCCTCTCCAACAAGGAGGCGGCGCGCACCGGCGAGCCGCCTCCTTTGATTATACGAGGGTGCGCGGCCTTGTGGCCTTGCACCCGGTGATGGCATCTGGAAGGATGCCGGCTTAATCAGTTCGCGACTATGTTGAGCAGCTTGCCCGGGATATAGACAATCTTGCGTACCGTCAGGCCGTCGATGAACTTCTGCACGCTGGCATCATTCATGGCTTGGCGCTCAATGTCGGCCTGGCTGATGTCGGCGGGCACGGTCAGCTTGCCGCGCATCTTGCCGTTGATCTGCACGACTACCAGCTTCTCGGTCTCGACCATGGCCGCGTCGTCGGCGACAGGCCAGACGGCGTGGTCCACGTCGTCACCCTTGCCCAGCATCTTCCACAGTTCGAAGCCGATGTGCGGGGTGATGGGGGAGAGCATCACCACCACGGCTTCCAGCGCTTCTTGCATCAGGGCGCGGTCTTGCGCATCCGAACCCAGCTTGGCCAGGTTGTTCATCAGCTCCATGATGGCGGCGATCGCGGTGTTGAAGGTCTGACGGCGACCCACGTCGTCGCTCACCTTGGCAATGGTCTTGTGCAGCTCGCGGCGAACGGCCTTCTGCTCGTTGGTCAGGGCGGCCAGATCCAGCGCGGGCACGGCGCCAGCGGAGACGTGCTCGAAGGTAATGCGCCACAGACGACGCAGGAAGCGCTGGGCTCCCTCCACGCCCGAATCGGACCACTCAAGAGTCATGTCGGCAGGGGAAGCGAACATCATGAACAGACGGACGGTATCGGCGCCATAACGCTCGACCATCAGTTGGGGATCGATGCCGTTGTTCTTGGATTTGGACATCTTGGTCATGCCGGAGTGGATCACTTCGCGGCCTTCCAGATCCACCGCCTTGGTGATACGGCCCTTCTCATCACGCTCGAGCTTGACCTCGGTCGGGCTGACCCAGACGTTGCCGCCCTTCTCGTCCTTGTAGTAAAAGGCGTCAGCCAGCACCATGCCTTGGCAGAGCAGGCGCTTGAACGGCTCACTGCTGTTGACCAGGCCTGCATCACGCAGCAGCTTGTGGAAGAAGCGGGCGTAGAGCAGGTGCATACAGGCGTGTTCGATACCGCCGATGTACTGATCCACCGGCAGCCAGTGGTTGGCGGCCGCCGGATCCAGCATGCCCTTGTCGTAGTCAGGGGAGCAGTAGCGGGCATAGTACCAGGAGGACTCCATGAAGGTGTCGAAGGTATCCGTCTCGCGGAAGGCTTCCTGACCGTTATAGGTGGTCTTTGCCCAGTCGGCATCGGCCTTGATGGGGCTCTGGATGCCGTCCATTACCACGTCTTCCGGCAGCAGTACCGGCAGTTGATCTTCCGGGGTCGGCACCACAGTGCCATCGGCCAGGGTCAACATCGGGATGGGGGCACCCCAGTAACGCTGACGGGAGACACCCCAGTCGCGCAGGCGGAAGTTGACGGTGCGTTTGCCTTTGCCGATCGCTTCGAGCTTGTTGGAGATGGTATCGAAGGCGGCCTGGAACTCGAGCCCGTCGAACTCGCCGGAATTGAACAGCACGCCCTTGTCGGTGTAGGCCGCGGCGATCACGTCCACCTCGCCATCGGCAGGCTTGATCACCGCCTTGATGTCGAGGTCATATTTGGTGGCGAACTCATGGTCACGCAGATCGTGGCCGGGGACCGCCATGACGGCGCCTGTGCCATAGTTCATCAGCACGAAGTTGGCGACCCAGACCGGCACCTTGCGGCCATCCAGCGGGTGAATGGCGTAGAGGCCGGTGGCCATGCCTTTCTTCTCCATGGTCGCCATGTCGGCTTCGGCCACCTTGGTGTGTTTGCACTCCTCGATGAAGGCGGCCAGGGCCGGGTTGGTCTCGGCCGCTTGCAGGGCCAGCGGGTGACCGGCTGCGATACCAACGTAAGTCACCCCCATGAGGGTGTCGGGACGGGTGGTGTAGATGTCGAAGGAGGCATCCTGATCCGCGACCTGGAAGGTCATGTTGACCCCTTCGGAGCGGCCAATCCAGTTGCGCTGCATGGTCTTGACCATTTCGGGCCAGCCATCCAGGTTGTCTATATCGTCCAGCAGCTCCTGGGCATAGTCGGTGATCTTGATGAACCACTGGGGGATCTCTTTCTGCTCCACCGGGGTATCACAGCGCCAGCAGCAGTTGTCGATCACCTGCTCGTTGGCCAGTACCGTCTGATCGTTCGGGCACCAGTTGACCGAAGAGGTCTTCTTGTAGACCAGACCCTTTTCATACAGCTTGGTGAAGAACCACTGTTCCCAGCGGTAGTAATCCGGCTTGCAGGTCGCCAGCTCACGATCCCAGTCATAGCCCAGCCCCAGCATTTTGAGCTGCTTCTTCATGTATTCGATGTTTTCGTAGGTCCAGGGAGCCGGCGCCGTGTTGTTCTTGATGGCGGCGTTCTCGGCGGGCAGACCGAAAGCATCCCAACCAATGGGTTGCAGCACGTTCTTGCCATTGAGCCGTTGATAACGAGAGATCACATCACCTATGGTGTAGTTTCGCACGTGCCCCATGTGTAGACGACCAGACGGATAAGGGAACATGGAGAGGCAGTAGAATTTCTCTTTGTCTACTTTCTCCACTGCCTTGAAGGTTTTCTTGGCATCCCAGTGCTGTTGCACTGCTGGTTCTATGGACTGGGGAACGTATTGCTCTTGCATTTGGTGACATCCGGATCTGTGAAATGGGTAGATAAATCGGCTGGGAAATCGCATCATAAAATATGCGTTTAGACAATCGCATTAGGATACCTAGATCCTGCGACGGCAACAACCGTCAGCGTCCCGGGTCGCCAGTCGGGCAAAGCACCCATCCGTCATTGAGAGAGGAGTAATGCCATGGACAAACGTCGAAAAGGTTATGAGGCCTTCATCGCCCAACTCAAGCAACAGTGGGAGGAGACGGAAGCCTTTCAGGGCGAGCGCCTCAATCGCATGATTGCCAGGGTGCAGGCCTATATGGAGGCTGCCGGCGACTTGACCCAGGATGAGCTGGCGCTGATCGCCGAGTATGTGAAGCGGGATCTGGGCAGCTTTGAGGCCGGACGGGCCGAGGCGCCTGAGTCGGCCTTTATGCTGGCGCTCAAAGATACCGTCTGGTCCTGGCTGGCGGACGTGACCGACAGATCTCAGGTTGAATGGCAGGAGCTGGCCGACGAACTGGAGCACAAAGGGGTTTATCGCGTTGGTGACTGGGTCGGTCTCGGCGTGCTGGTGTGCGAGGATTGTGAATGGCGCCATACGGTTCTTCACCCCGAACAGCTCGGCCCTTGCCCGGAATGCGGGGCGAGTGAGTTTCATCGCGAGCCCCTCTCGCCCTGATAACCGTTTATCCCGAAAAAATAACAAGGCGCCCAAGGGCGCCTTGTTATTTATCGAACCGCTTTTAGCTGGATCACAACTCACGAGCCCAGGGGTGGGCGCGGGGTCTCAGCGCCAGGGCCAGCAGCAGTCCCAGGGCGCAGAAACCGTAGAGGGGCCAGCTGCCAAATCGGTGATAGGGCGTCTGGCCATGGGCGGGACGCACTTCACTGCGCAGTACCCTGGCTTCGAATTGAGGGATCTGACCTGTGATGCTGCCATCGATGTCGGTCGTGATGGTGATGCCGTTGTTGGTCGCACGCAGCAGCGGACGAGCCAGCTCGAGAGCGCGCATGCGGGCAATCTCCATGTGCTGCCAGGGGCCTATGCTGCTGCCAAACCAGGCGTCATTGGAGACGGTCAACAGGAAGTCGGTATCCGGTTGTACGGTGCGGCGCAGCTCCTCCGGGAAGATGATCTCGTAGCAGATGGCCGCCGCCAGCTTGAACCCCTTGGCGATCAAATTGGGTTGCACTTCATCGCCGGGACTGAAGGAGGACATGGGCAGATTGAAGAAGGGAGCGATGGGGCGCAGCCAATCTTCGAATGGCACATATTCACCAATGGGCAACAGGTGATACTTGTTGAAGCGGTTCTCATGCTCATAGTGGTAGCTCTGCTTGCCGTCCGCATCCTGTACGCCCATGCCGAGTACTACGTTATAGAAGCGCTGCTGCCTGGTGTCGTAGTTGATGATACCGGCCAGCAGGGCGGTATCATTTAGCTTCATTGCCTTGTCCAGGCTCTCCAGATAGTTGCCCATCTCTTTCTCGAGGGCCGGAATGGCTGACTCGGGCCAGATGATGATGTCTGCATCCTGGTTGTCGCGGCTGAGATCCTGATAGGTGCGAATGGTGGGCACCAGCGCCTCGGGATCCCACTTGAGGGATTGGGCGATGTTGCCTTGCACCAGCGCCACCTTGACCGGCTCGCCCCGGGTGACCCAATTGAGCTGCATCAGCCCCTGAGCGGCGCCCACCAGGGCAACCGGCAGTAGCAGCCAGGCCGGTTTGCGGCTCTGCCACAGCAACCAGAGTGCGGATGAGCACAGCAACAGCGCCAGGGTGATGCCCTGTACCCCCAGGATGGGGGCGAAACCCTTGAGGGGGCCATCGATCTGGCTATAGCCCAGCCAGAGCCAGGGGTAGCCGGTCATCACCCAGCCGCGCAGCCAGTCGGCAATGAGCCAGAGCGCCGGGAAGGCGAGCAGCCAGCGGCTCCAGTGGCGAGCCGTGAAAAATCGGGCGAACAGCCAGCAGGCCAGGGTCGGGTAGAGTGACAGATAGGCCGCCAGTCCGGTCAGCAGCAGGAAGGCCGCTGGCAGGGGGATGCCCCCAAACTCCGTCATGCTGACATGGATCCACCACTGTCCCGGCAGGAACATCCCCATGGCGTAGCCAAAAGCGCGCCAGGCTGCTTGCTTGGGACTGGCTTTGTCCAGCAGGGCATAGAGGCCCAGCAGGGATGGGACAACCACGGGCCAGTAGCCGAACGGAGAGAAGGCCAGCACGGCGAGGGCGCCACAGGCAAAGGCACACAAGCTGGTCAGAATTTTTGATTTCACGGGTGATTGGGGCTCAAATTGGGCTGTAACTGTGTTGATCGCTATCTTAACCCGTAATGGCGGCTAACGGCGAGCCCGGGGGACTCGGCATTTCTGGTTCATCCACGAAAACGCCCCGCAGTGCGGGGCGTGTTTGGCAGTCAACCAGCGCAGAGCTGGCCGGGTTACTGAGTCTCGGATTGTGCCGCTATATGATGCTCGGGGATCCTGACCTGCAACTGCTGCAGACGACGACGGTCGGCGTGCATTACCTTGAACAGATAGCCATCGAGCTCTATCTCTTCCCCCTTCTTGGGCAGGTGACTGAACGCATGCATCACCAGGCCGCCCACCGTATCCACCTCTTCATCGCTGAACTGGGTGCCGAAATAGTCGTTGAAGTCTTCTATCTCGGTGAGGGCGCTGACCGCGAAGACCCGTTTGCTGATGCGGCGGATCTCATCGGGTTCGTTGTCATCATCGTCGAATTCGTCATCGATCTCGCCGACGATGAGCTCGAGAATGTCTTCTATGGTCACCAGACCCGAGACACCGCCAAACTCGTCCACGACGATGGCCATGTGATAGCGCTCTTCGCGGAACTCTTTGAGCAGACGGTCGACCCGTTTGCTCTCGGGCACTATCACGGTCGGGCGCAGAATGCTTTCGAGCTGCAGGGGCTCGCTGGCGTGATGAGAGCCAAAACCGAATGGCAGCAGATCCTTGGCGAGCAAGATGCCCTCCACATGATCCTTGTCTTCGTTGATCACCGGAAAACGGGAGTGACCAGATTCTATGATGACCGGTAGCAGTTCATCCACGGACTGGGATTTATCAATGGTCACCATCTGGGAGCGGGGGATCATGATATCGCGAACTCGCAGTTCGGCGATCTCTAGCACGCCTTCAATCATGTCCTTGGTGTCCTGGTCGATGAGATCGCGCTCCTCGGCGTCGGCAATCACATCTACCAAATCATTGCGGTCTCTTGGCTCGCCCTGGAAGAGTTGGCTGAGTTTATCGAGCCAGGTTTTCTTCGGCGAGCCGGTACTAGGGTGATCGTCGGTCATGATGTCTCTTGATTACTCATTAAAAGGGTCAGCGACCCGAATAGGGCAGGCCCGAAGGCCTGCGTCGTCAACCGGGTTGACGTCAGTCGCCGTTATGCTCGTCACCGAGTATATCGTCGTGGTAAGGATCAGGGAAACCGAGCTCGGCCATGATCTCGCGCTCAAGCCCCTCCATCTCCTCGGCCTCTTCATCATCGATATGGTCATAACCTAGCAGATGCAGACTGCCATGCACAACCATATGGGCCCAGTGGGCGTCGAGGGTTTTACCCTGTTCTGCGGCCTCGCGTTCCACCACCTGGCGGCAGATGACGAGATCGCCGAGCAGGGGCAGTTCCATGCCTGGTGGAGCTTCAAACGGGAAGGAGAGCACATTGGTGGGCTTCTCCATGCCGCGATAGGTGTGGTTGAGCTGTTGGCTCTCGGCCTCATCGACGATGCGAACAGTGACTTCAGCTTCTGGCTGGAAGCCGAGGATGGTGCCCTCTAGCCAGCCTTGCAGCTGGGCCGCACTCGGCAAACCCGTCTCTTGCTCAGAGGCAAGTTGCAGATCCAGTGTCAGGCTCATTGGGCACTCTCTTCTCTGATGTTGGCTCTATTGGGTTTGGCAGAGGCGGACTCGGCCTGCGCGGCGTCGAATGCCTCATAGGCCTGCACGATACGGGCTACCACGGGGTGGCGCACCACGTCCTTGGATTCAAAGAAGTTGAACGACAGGCCGTCGACCCCTTGCAGCACTTCCAGCGCGTGGCGCAGACCGGATTTGGTGCTGCGTGGCAAGTCCACCTGAGTGATGTCGCCGGTGACCACCGCCTTGGAGTTGAAGCCGATGCGGGTCAGGAACATCTTCATCTGCTCAGTAGTGGTGTTCTGGGCCTCGTCCAGGATGATAAAGGCGTCGTTCAAGGTTCTGCCGCGCATATAGGCGAGCGGCGCCACCTCGATGATATTGCGCTCCATCAGCTTCTCGACGCGCTCAAAGCCCAGCATCTCGAACAGGGCGTCATAGAGCGGGCGCAAGTAAGGATCAACCTTCTGGGAGAGATCCCCAGGCAGGAAGCCAAGCTTCTCGCCCGCTTCCACTGCCGGGCGGGTCAGCAGGATGCGGCGGATCTCCTGACGCTCCAGGGCATCCACGGCGGCGGCCACGGCCAGATAGGTCTTGCCTGTCCCGGCCGGGCCTATGCCGAAGCTGATGTCGTGGCGCACTATGTTGCTGATGTACTGCGCCTGGTTCGGACTGCGTGGCTTGATGAGGCCGCGTTTGGTCTTGACCGTCACCTCCTTGCCATAGGATGGACTCGAGGAGTCGTCATCCTCTTGTTCCAGCACCCGGGACTCCTGCACCGCCAGATGTATCATCTCGGGGGTGATGTCGGTCACCTTGCCGCCCTTGAGGGGCTGGGTTTCCACATAGAGGTGCTTGAGAATGACGGCTGCGGCATCCACCTGAGCTTGTTTGCCAAGCAACTGGAAATGGTTGTCGCGATAACTTATCTCGAGGCCAAGGCGGCGCTCGAGCTGTTTGAGGTTATCGTCGAAGGGGCCGCACAGGCTGGCGAGGCGCTGATTGTCAGCGGGCTCCAGGTGCAGATTCAGGGTCGAGATGTGTCGGCTCAATGTGTCCTCGTCTCAGCTATTTCCCCATCCGCAGACGGATGGGGCAGGAAATCAGTGGGGGGTGAAACCGGCAACGCCAAGCTCATTGGGCAGGTTGTCGGGGCGACGGGCCAGTATTTCGCTCGGCGCGGTGGCGATGCGCAGATTCATCTCGTCCTCGCCACGGATGAAGCGACCGCGCAGGGAGTAGGGGCGTACGTCGGTGATCTCCACGTCGGCGAAACCGCCGATGAGGCGGTGCGGACCTTCGAAGTTGACCACCCGGTTGTTCTCGGTGCGGCCACTGAGCTGCATGAGGTCCATCTTGGAGGGACCCTCCACCAGGATGCGCTGCACCGAGCCCAGCATGGCACGACCGATCAGCATGGACTGGTGATTGATCTGGTTCTGCAGCCGGGTGAGGCGGGCCTTTTTCACTTCCATGTCGACATCATCCGGCAGGTCGGCAGCCGGGGTACCGGGACGCGGGCTGTAGATGAAGCTGAAGCTCATGTCGAAGTTGACCTCCTCGATAAGCTTCATGGTGGCCTCGAAATCTTCGTCCGTCTCGTTCGGGAAGCCGACGATGAAGTCGGAGCTCATGGTGATGTCGGGACGGACGGCGCGCAGGCGGCGGATCTTGGACTTGTACTCCAGCACTGTGTGCGGGCGCTTCATCATGGTCAGGATGCGATCCGAGCCACTTTGCACCGGCAGATGCAGGAAGCTGACCACTTCCGGGGTGTCCTTGTAGACCTCGATGATGTCGTCGGTGAACTCGATCGGGTGGCTGGTGGTGTAGCGGATCCGGTCGATGCCGTCGATGGCGGCCACCAGTCGCAGCAGCTCGGCGAAGGTGCAGTGACTGTCATCGAAGGTCGGGCCGCGGTAGGCATTGACGTTCTGGCCGAGCAGATTTACCTCGCGCACACCCTGTTGGGCGAGCTGAGCAATCTCATAGAGTACATCGTCCAGCGGCCGACTCACTTCTTCACCGCGGGTGTAGGGCACTACGCAGAAGGAGCAGTATTTGGAACAGCCTTCCATGATGGAGACGAAGGCACTGGCCCCTTCGGCGCGCGGCTCGGGCAGGTTGTCGAACTTTTCAATCTCGGGAAAGGCGATGTCCACCTGGGCACCACGACCCTCCTGAACCTGCTTGATCATGGCGGGCAGGCGATGCAGGGTCTGGGGGCCGAAGACGATATCGACATAGGGGGCGCGCTGACGCAAGGCTTCCCCTTCCTGAGAGGCGACACAGCCGCCCACGCCAATCACCAGCCCTGGTCTCTTGAACTTGAGCTTCTTCCAGCGGCCGAGTTGGTGAAACACCTTCTCTTGGGCTTTTTCACGAATAGAACAGGTGTTGAGCAGCAAGACGTCGGCCTCTTCAGGCTCCTCGGTCAGCTGATAACCATTGCTGGCGTCCAACAGGTCAGCCATCTTGGACGAGTCATACTCGTTCATCTGGCAGCCCCAGGTCTTGATGTGAAGTTTCTTGCTCATTGCTACTCTTGACAGTTTTTGTAATCGACAGGGTCAAACGACCGAGGACCGAGCATTTTACTCCGCAATAGGGACGCTGACTAGTTAATATCCAGCTGGCGCCGGGCCTGGCGCTATTGTACAGACCCATCATGGATGACCAGCCCATGGCAGGCGTTGGCGAGCCTGGTCACTGCTTGCTGTTTCATCTTGGGGTATCATGGCCCTCGCGACGTTTGGCCGGTTGCCAAGCCTTTGCCACAGAGCCCACCCCTTGTCGGTCGGCGCCGCGCCTCTGGGCGCCCGTTTTCAGGAAGCACCCATGTTTGCAAAGTTAGATGTCCCCAGCCAACGGCCCAATGACGCCGATGTGATCATCGTCGGCGCCGGCATGGTGGGCGCCGCCATCGCCTGTCTGCTGGCGAGTCAGGGGCGCTCGGTGCGACTCATCGAGACGCGCTTGCCCGCGCCGTTCAGCCCAGAGCAGCCATTGGACTTGCGAGTCTCCGCCATCAGCCAGGCCTCGGTCGCCCTGCTGGATCTGGCGGGTGCCTGGCAGCACCTGCAACAGATGCGGCTGTGTCCCTATCGCCGATTGGAGACCTGGGAGCAAGCGGGTTGCGCGACCCGGTTCTCGGCCGAAGAGCTTGGCCTGCCTCAGCTCGGTTACATCATAGAGAACCGCCTCATCCAGCTCGCTCTGCTGCGCCGTATCGAGGATTTTGCGAACATCCAGACTCATACTCCGGCGGCGGTGCAGAGCCTGCGCCAGGGGAGCGAGCATGCTACCTTGCTGCTCGATGATGGCACCGAGTTGCAGGCCAGCTGGGTGCTCGCCTGCGACGGTGCCGAGTCGCTCACCCGTCGTCTCGCCGGTATAGGGGTCTCGCGCTTCGAGTATCGCCAGCACTGCATGCTGATCAATATCGACACCGATTTTGCCCAGGAAGACATCACCTGGCAGCAGTTCACCCCGAGCGGGCCGCGCGCCTTCCTGCCGCTGCCGGGCCAGCATGGCTCTCTGGTCTGGTACGACAGCCCGGCCCGTATTCGCGCCCTGTCGGCCATGGATAACGACACCCTGGCCGCCGAGGTGCGCCAAGCGTTCCCGACTCGGCTCGGCGGTTTCAGGGTGACCGGCAAGGGGAGCTTCCCGCTGGTTCGTCGCCATGCCAATGATTACCACGCTGGCCGTGTGGTACTGCTGGGCGATGCCGCCCACACCATCAACCCGCTGGCGGGTCAGGGAGTCAACCTCGGCTTCAAGGATGTGGCCTGCTGGAGTGACTTGTTAGGGGCGGCGGGAGACGATTGGCAGGATGCCGACCTGGCCCGACGCTATGAGTGGCGCAGGCGCCCGGACAATATGTTGATGCAGTCGGGCATGGATC
>NZ_AQGQ01000018.1 GCF_000388115.1 Aeromonas molluscorum 848 | reverse complement strand
GGGTCATTATCTTGCCCACATCATGGAGCAGTCCCCCCAGGGTCAGCTCCTTGAGCACGTTGCGCTCGAGCCCCAGATAGCGGCCAAAGTTGGCGAGCAGTATGGCCACGTTCATGGAGTGCTCCATCAGGTAGGCATCCTTGGCACGGATGCGCGCCAGGCAGAGCATGGCATCCCCGTGGCTGAACATGGTGTCGACCATCTCCTCGGCCACGGCGGCGAGCGGCGTGATGTCGATGGGTTCGCCGGCCTTGAGATGGCGAATGAACTTGCCTTGCAGCTCGCGGGCTTCTTGATAAAGGCGGCGGATCTTGAGCTCGCGCCCTTCCCCCTGAACGCGGGGCTCCTGCATGGCGCGCATCGACGGGATCGGCGCGCCCGGCTTGTCGGTCGCCTCCGGAGCCTTGTCCTGACTCAGTTGGCTGCGACTGAGATCGACCCGTACCCTCAGCACGCCGCGAGCCACCAGGGCTGCAATCTGGCGCTCGTTGCTGACCAGCCCGCTCTGGCAATCTCCATTTCACCCCGCTGGCTGATGATGCCCACCACGAACATGCCGGGCTTGAGGTTACTGACAGTGATGACGGGGTGGGGGGAGGCTGAGGTCATAGGTTTCCGCCTTTATTATGGTGTCGGTTAACTAAGGCCGATGATGGAAGGAGTCTACCCCTGTTTCCGGGTGCGTCACAGGTCGGGCTGGCGTTAATGCTGGAGTTGTCACGGTTGGACTATATAATGTCGCCCTTTTCCCGATGGCAATATTGAGGTAGTGAATGCGGCTCGATAAATTTCTTTGCGACTGCTCCGATCTGACCCGCTCCCTGGCGGGCCGAGTGATCAGGCGAGGAGAGGTCATAGTGGATGGCATTGTGGTCAAACAACCCGCTTTCCATATCAATGAACAGAGCCAGATCGAGTTTGACGGCGTCACACTGAGCCTAGACAGGCGCAACCGCTACTTCATGCTGCATAAACCGGAAGGCTATGTCTGCTCCAATGAGGATCCGGACCACACGACAGTGTTCGCGCTGCTGGATGAGCCGGCTGTCGGCAAGCTGCATGTGGTGGGTCGCCTCGATCTCGATACCACTGGCTTGGTGCTGATCAGCGACGATGGTCAGTGGTCCCATCGCATTACCTCGCCACGCCATGAGTGTGCCAAGACTTACCGGGTCTGGCTGGCGGATCCGGTACACCAGGATGCGATATCCCTGTTTGCCGATGGTGTTTTCCTGCGCAACGAGACAGATAAAACACGCCCGGCCAAGCTCGAACTGCTGGGCGAGTGCGAGGCGAGACTGACCATACAAGAAGGCAAGTACCATCAGGTAAAACGGATGTTCGCCTCCATCGGCAACAAGGTGGTCGGCCTGCACCGTGAGCAGATCGGCAGTCTGATGCTGGATGAGACCTTGGAACTTGGTGAGTACCGCGAACTGACTGCCGAAGAGATTGCCCTGTTCTGAGCAAGGTTGTCGTAAGCAATCCGCTGTTGAACAATAGGGTGCCCGGTGAGTGGCCCGAGGATATCGGATGGTAAGACGGCGGGGGCTGACAGGCCCCCGCCGTTTTTTGTGGTCGGCATCAGTCGCTTTATCAATTCATCGTCCCATCCCTGAATGTCAGGGGCCACGTATCTCCAACCCCATGCGATGGGGCGCGACTCAATGGCCGTTACTCATGCCCAGCACCAGTATGGTGCCCAAGGTGGCGAGCAGGGCGCCAGCCCAGGCGGGCAGACTGGGGCGCTGACCCGAATGCCACCAGAGCAGGGGGAGCAGCACCACCGGGGTGGTGGCAGAGAGAATGGCCACCATGCCCACATCGCCCTGGCGCAGAGCCACCAGGATCAGTGTCATCCCCAGGGCCATGGCCAGGAAGCCATTGATCCCTATCATGGCAAGGATGGGGCGATTGATCGGGTTGAGCGGCATGGCGAGGGGCACCCGCAACAGACGCAGCACGCAATGGGCAAACAGGGCGCTGGCCATGCGCACCCCGGAGGCGCTGACCGGATCTATGTCGCTGCCTGCCATCACCGGCTTGGCAATGATGGCCCCCAGGCTCTGGCACAGGGCGGCGGTCAGGCCAAGTCCGATGCCGATGGCGATGTGGCCGCGAACTTGTTCCCAGTCATGGGACTGGCCGCGCCGGCCAAACAGTATGGCCAGCATGACCCCGATGAGCACCAGCAGGGCGCCAAGCAGCCGCCAGCCAGACAGCGTCTCGTCAAACAGCCAGAGGCCAAGCAGGGCGGAGAAGAGCGCATGGCAGGAGAAGAGCAGGCCGCTGCGACGTGGCCCTAGCCGGTTCATGCAGGCGAACAGGGCGGTATCGCCGATAAAGATACCGATGAGGCCAGAGAGGATCAGCAGAGGCACGGCCCCGCCACTCAGGCTCTGCCAGCCCCCTGTCGCCAGGCTGGCGCCCCCCAACATCAGGCTGACCAGAAACATGCGCCAGCGACTGTAGGCGAAGGCCCCCAGATGGCGAGCCGGTTTGACCGATATCAGGGCGGCGACCGCCCATAAACTGGCTGCAGCCAGCGCCAGCCACTCGTACCCCATAAAGCCCCCCGAACAGGCAGTCAGAAAAAGGTGTCAGGTGGCCACCATTGCCACTCCCTTGACCTTTATAAAACAACGGAAAAAGTCACTGGAAAACCGTATCAGGCCGATAGCTGCCTCAGTGACTCATACTTCATACAAACAGCGGAAAAAAATAGCCCGAAAGACTCCATCTCAGGGGCGAGCCGGATACAATACGGGGCGTTTTCGGGGATAACAAGGACGGCATCATGCATTCGTCATCAGGCGCGCCGTCGGCCTTCCCCTCTTGTTGATAAAGCATTGCGAAAAGAGGTCAGTTGTATGCGTCATCGTGTTATCCATCCCGTCCTGCGTCGGGTCTCCTCCCTGTTGTGTGCCTTGCTATGCGGCGGCACCCTGAGTCAGGGCGCCTTCGCTACGCCCGTCGATGCCATCGCGGACTTCGCCCCCCGCCAGACCCTGGTCAAGGGCAATGGTGCCGAGCCGGAGTCCCTGGATCCGGCCCTGGTGCGTAGCGGCTTTCCCGGTGAAGTCATCCTGGTCGACCTGTTCGAGGGACTGGTGAGCGAAAATGGAGAGGGCAAGATAGTACCGGCCCAGGCAATGCGCTGGGAGCAGAGTCCGGATGGTCTGGAATGGCGCTTCTTCCTGCGCCCCAACCTCAGTTGGTCCAATGGCACGCCCCTCAAGGCCGAGGATTTTGTCTATGCCTGGCGCCGCCTGCTCGATCCCGCTCTCGCATCTCCTTCGGCGGAACTGATGCTGGCCACGGGCATCAACAATGCGGGTTCCATCTATGCCGGCGCCCTGGATCTGGACATGTTGGGGGTGGCCGCCGAGGGAGATCAGATCCTCAAGGTGACACTGGAGCGGCCCGTTCCCTATTTTTTGCAGCTCATCAGCCAGCGTCCTTTCGTGCCGGTGCCACGGCAAGTGATTGCCGAGTTCGGCAAAGGGTGGACCCAGCCCGCTCATCTGATCAGCAATGGGGCCTACCGGCTCACCAGCTGGGTGATGAACGAGCGGCTGGAGGCTGAGCGCAACCCCTCTTATTGGGACAACAACCACACCCGCATCGATAAGGTCACCTATCTGCCGCTTGCCTCACAGCATGCAGAGCGGCTGCGTTACGAGGCGGGAGAGATCCAGCTCACCAACAGAGTCGCCCAGGAGTACTATGCCCGCATCAAGGCCAGTGCCCCCGAACGGCTCTGGGGCCTGCCGCTGCTTGGCACCTATCTCTATAGCTTCAACCTGAACAAACCCGAGTTGCAGGACGTGCGGGTACGCCAGGCACTGAGCATGGTGCTCGACCGCCAGCTGCTGACCGCCAAGGTCAGTGCTCAGGGTGAGGTGCCCAGCTGGAGTCTGCTACCCGACATGCCGGGCTATATCGCCACCCTCCCTGAGCTGGCGAGCGCCACCCAGGATATCCGTAGCGCCATGGCCGCCAGACTCCTCAAGGAAGCAGGTATAGACGAGGCTCATCCTCTGCGCCTGACCCTCACCTACAACAACTCGGAGAACCACAAGCGCATGGCGCTGGCGGTAGCCAGCATGTGGAAGCCCCTCGGGGTCGAGGTCGAACTGCGCAACATGGAATGGAGCGCCTATCAGGCGGCCAAGAACAGCGGTGACTTCATGATGGCGCGCTCCTTCCTGTTTGGTGATTATGTGGAGCCTTCTGCCATGCTCAATGCCCTGCGCTGCCTGGATCCGCAAAACGAGAGCGGCTACTGCAATCCCCAATATGATCAGCTGCTGGAACAGGCTGTTGTGACCCTGGATGAGCAGCGCCGCAATCACCTCTATCAGCAGGCTGAGCGTCTGCTGGAGCAGGATGTGCCAGTCATCCCTCTTTATCACTACAACCAGATGCGGCTGGTCGATCCCCTGTTGCGCGGTCTGCCCACCGCCAATCTCAAGGGAACCATTGCCACCAAGGATCTCTATTTCGTCGCCCCCGAGAGGGCTGAGCGATGAAACTTGCCATTCTCTCGGATCTTCATGGCAGCCTGAGCGCGTTTGATGGCGTCATGGCCTGGCTCGCGCCCTGGCAGCCGGATCATCTGCTGCTGCTCGGGGATCTGCTCAACCATGGCCCGCGCAACCCGGTGCCCGAGGGCTACCAGCCAGCGGCCCTGGCCGAGCGGCTCAACACCATGGCGAGCCGCATCCTGGCGGTACGGGGCAACTGCGACTCGGAAGTAGATCAGATGCTGCTCGATTTTCCCATGATGGCGCCCTACAACCAGTTGCTGGTCGATGGGCGCCGCTGGTTCATGAGCCATGGTCATCTCTATCAGGCGGATGGCGTGCCCCTGCCACCGGGCAGCCTCTACCTGAGCGGTCATACCCACCTGCCCGAGCTGACATGCACTGGGGAGGGGGATCTGAAGAGGATCATGGTCAATCCGGGCTCGATCTGTTTTCCCAGGGGCGAACTGCCTGCCAGCCTGATCTGTTATGAAGCGGGGGAGTTGAGTCTGCGGGCGGCGCAGGATGGTCGTGTATTACAACGACTCTCCCTGACAGGGGGGTAAATCAGGGGGCTGTATCGAGAAAGGCGTGAGGCGGTGGTGAGCCTGAGTGCGCTACGCGATAAAACCATGGATCACGAGTTCGGGTCAGTAAAGGGATTGGCTGAGAAACAAGGCACAAAGGATGCACTTAAGAGTGCAGGGCAGGAAAAACGGGAGAGGTCAGGCCTTGATCCCCGGGGAGCGGGTACCGGAGCGGGTGTTGCCCTTGGCATCATAAGTGAGAGAGTTTCTGTCCCGCAGTTGGTTGAGGAATCCGGCGAGGCGACGATTGGAGACGATACTCAGTTCCAGCAGGCGACCATTGGTATCGTTTTGCTGCTGGCAGGCGGCCAAAGCATCGGCGATCCTGGCCATGATATACGGTTGGCTCGCGAGCCCATCCTGAAGATCAGGCTGTTCAGCCAGATTTTTATCCAGCGTCTCTATGGCGCCCAGCAACTGCTGTTTACGCTCGGCCAGCGTAGGCAACTCCAAGGCACGGCGTTGCTTGAGCAGTTCAAACTCCTCGCTCAGCAAACCCTGCATCTGGGCCAGCTGATCATGCTGTTGTTGCAGCAGCGCAGCCAGACTCATCATCCCAGGGTTTTTTCCAGCTTGGCTTCGAAGCTGAACATCTTCTTGGCAACCGCGTCGTTATTGACCTGATACTGGCCACTGGCCACGGCTTTCTTCAGGCTCTCCACCCGACTCTCATTTCCGGTCGATGCCGAGTTGAGGTTCTTCTGTACTTGTTGCAACTGTTGCGCCTCACTGGTCAGGGAGACTGAATCGACCTTGACCTGAGTGGCGTGGGCATCTTGTCCGCCGTTGGTCGACTTGGCCACGCTGCTCTGGCTGTTACCGGTATTATTTTGTACCCGATTACCTGCCAAGTTGTTGATATTGTTAATAGCCATATGGATTACCTTAATTCGCTTTGCTGCCTGCTTACCCGTTTATCGGTCTAAACTACCGGAACTTTAGGGAAAATTACCAAAAAAACGTTCAGAAGCTGACGATAACGGAGCCGACTGACTGCACTTGGCCCTGCACCGTCCTGCCGGACCTGATATTAATCAGCTTGATCATGTCGCCGAAGCTGCCATCTTGCAAGGCGCGAGCCATGGTTTTGATCTGCATGCTGCTGTTTTCGGCAATGAGGGTAACCTGATCCCCTTTGCAGATCACACAAATCTGGTTGAGACGCACCGGTTGGCCGGGTCTGAGTTCGCGTTTGCTGCGTGTGCCGACCAGTGCCTCTATGTCCTGTATATAGTCGCCACGGATCTGGGTCTGATCCTCATAGGCCTGGATCAGCTGGTTGCGACCGAGGATATCCCCCTTGGCGATGGCTTCCGAGACGGTGATATAAGGCTTTTGAATACTGACCCGCACCGGCAGATAGAGACCCCAGCCCGGCGTCTCGTTGCACTTGAGGTAGATGGTGGTGTTGCGTCTGATCTCCATCTTGGCAGGCAAGCTGATGTCGAGATCACTCTCGCAGGCGGTGAGCTGTAGACGGGCATCTATACTGGCGGCGCTGACCTCGGCCCGGGCATCGAGGGGCAAGGAGAGCTGATCCCGGACAAAGTCCTCCGCCCGGGCTTGCAGCTCGGCACTGATATCGGATGCCAAGGCCTGGCTGGCCCCGCTGAGCAGCAACAGGATGAGGAAAAGTCTGTTAATCATTTTCGTCCGCTGGTCGATAAGTGGATAACGTATAAGACAACTGTTCACTATGCTTGCGCCAAGATGGGTTTCTGGAACCGCTGGAAATCTGGCGCGAGTCAACATGGCGCATGCTCAACATGCATGAATAATGCCAGGCGTTTTTTAGGGAGTGTTTATGGCCGGTATTCTGGACTCGGTAAACCAACGGACTCAACTGGTCGGGCAAAATCGCCTGGAGTTGTTGCTGTTTCGGCTCAATGGGCGTCAACGATTTGGCATCAACGTCTTCAAGGTGCGTGAGGTGCTACAGTGTCCTCCCTTGACTGTCATGCCCAAGCTCAACCCTTGCATTCGTGGTGTGGCGCATATTCGTGGTCAGACTATCTCGGTGATCGATATCAGCATGGCGATGGGCAATAGGCCCATCGCCGATCTTTCCAAGTGCTTCATTATCATCTCGGAATACAACCGATCCATCCAGGGCTTCCTGGTGCAGTCGGTCGAACGAATCATCAACATGAACTGGGAATCTATCTTGCCGCCACCCAAGGGGGCAGGGCGCATCAACTACATGACGGCGGTCACCGAGGTCGATGGCGAACTGGTGGAGATCCTTGATGTGGAGCGGATCCTCAACGAGATCTCTCCTGTGTCGACGGAAGTGAGCCAGGAGCTGGTGGCTGTGAGCACAGAGCACAGCACCCAGGGGCGCCCCGTGCTGGTGGCGGATGACTCCTCGGTGGCGCGCAAACAGGTACAACGGGCACTCGATGCCATCGGCGTGCAATGCGTGCTGGCAAAAGATGGCCGCGAGGCTCTCAACATGCTGTTGGAGATGGCTAAAAATGGCCCGATCAAGGATCAAATCGCCCTGGTTATCTCGGACATAGAGATGCCCGAGATGGATGGTTACACCTTCACCGCCGAGATCCGCAACAATCCCAGCCTGAAGGATTTACATGTTATCCTGCATACCTCCCTCAGTGGGGTGTTCAACCAGGCTATGGTGCAGAAGGTCGGGGCGAACAATTTTATCGCCAAGTTTCAGCCCGATGAGTTGGCCAAGGCCGTTCAAGGCGCACTCTAAAACAAGAAGAACGCATACATGAAGACACTGTCAGACGACTTATATAAGCAATTCAGCAGCTTTCTGGCGCTGCAGTGCGGAATTGTGCTGGGTGACAACAAGCAATACCTGGTGAAGAGCCGCCTGTCCCCCTTGATGGCTCAGTTTGGCATCGAGAGTCTGTCTGAATTGGTGACTCGTTCCATGAGCCTGCGTGAGCGGGAATTGAAGATGGCGGTGGTTGATGCCATGACCACCAATGAGACCCTCTGGTTTCGGGATGCCTATCCCTTCCAGCTGCTCACCGACAAGCTGTTTCCCGAGCTTGGCAAGAGTGGCCGACCCATCAAGATCTGGTCGGCGGCCTCCTCCTCCGGCCAGGAACCTTACTCCATCGCCATGTCGGCGCTGGAGCAACAGGTCAAGCGTCCTGGCACCTTGCCGGGCGGGGTACAGATCATAGGCACAGACATCTCCAGCACTATGCTCAATCAGTGCAAGGAGGGGGTCTACGACAGCCTGGCACTGGCCCGTGGTCTCTCCCCCGAGCGCAAGAAGATGTTCTTCGAGCCCCATGGTGACAACAAGATGCGAGTTGTGGACCGTGTCAGAAAATTGACAACCTTCCGCCCCCTGAATCTGCTGGAGAGCTACAGCTTGCTTGGCAAGTTTGACATCATCTTCTGCCGCAACGTGCTCATCTACTTTGCCCCTGAAGTGAAGTCAAAGATCCTCAACCAGTTCGCTGCCAGCCTGAATCCGGGCGGTTACCTGATGCTGGGAGCCTCGGAGTCCCTGGCGGGTCTCACCGACAGGTTCGAGATGATCCGCTGTAACCCCGGTATTGTTTACAAAGTCAAATAACCCCTCCCTATCTCCTCCTTTGGCACACCTCTTGCTAAGAATCCAGCAAGCAGGAGGTGTGTTATGGCAATTTCATTCGACAAGGCTTTTGGTGTTCATCAATACACGTTGAGCGTGCGCGCCAAACGTGCCGAGGTGCTATCTAGCAATATCGCGAACGCGGATACCCCAGGTTTCAAGGCCCGGGACATCAACTTCGCCGATGCCATGGCCCAGGCGCAGCAGCATCAGCAAGGGTTCAGTCTGGCCACGACCAGTGAGCGCCACTTCGCCTTGAACATGGACAAGCCGGGCACATCCCAGTACCGCAACCCGCTCCAGCCCGATACAGGGGACGGCAACACCGTCGATCTGCAGCAGGAACGCAGCGAGTTTTTGCGTAACAGCCTCGAATACCAGACCTCGGTTGAATTCATGAACGGCAAGATAAGCGGCCTGCTCAAGGCCCTCAAGGGAGAGCAGGGATGATGCAGCCTGAATGTCTCCTTAGCCACATAGCCGCCCACCTCATGAATGACCAGATACGCCGTGGCCTGGACCAGGCCTTGCAACAAAACAAGGAGCACCGCAATGAGTTTGTTCAAGGTCTTTGATATCGCAGGTTCCGCCATGAGTGCCCAGTCGGTGCGACTCAATACCGTGGCCAGCAACATGGCTAACGCCGACAGCGTCAGCTCCAGCGTGGAAGGAACTTACCATGCCAGGCGGCCAGTTTTTGCCGCTCAGCTTGAACAGGCCATGTCCGATGGACAGGGGTCGGTTGGCGTCGAGGTGAAGGGCATCGTTGAGAGCAAGGCTCCGCTGCTCAAGGAGTTCAATCCCAATCATCCCATGGCTGACAAGGATGGCTTCATCTTCAAACCCAACGTCAACATGGTCGAGGAGATGGCTGACATGATCAGCGCCTCGCGCAGTTACCAAACCAACGTCCAGATTGCCGATTCTGCCAAGCGCATGCTGCAGCAGACGCTCAATCTGGGTAAGTCCTGATAGGGGGCGGCAAGTAAATGGCAGATACCTATGACAGCGTGCTGGGCGTCAACCGCGTTTCGTCGAATCAGACCGCAAGCACTGTCCAGAAAAAGGAGTTGGATCAGGAGTCGTTCCTCAAGCTGCTGACCATGCAGCTCTCCTATCAGGATCCGTTCAAGCCGGTGGACAACGCGCAGATGTTGTCCCAGATGACGTCCATGTCCACCTCGGAGGGGATCAACAACCTCTCCTCCCAGATGGAGAGCCTCAACAGTCTGATGACCTCGAGCCAGGCGCTCCAGGCCTCGGCCCTGGTTGGTCAGGATGTGTTGATCCCGTCCAATACCGGCTATCTGGAAAAGGGCGGCGACATTTCTGGGGTCATTGCGACCGGTGATGGTGGCAGTAACGTCAAGGTGACGGTGAAAGATGAAAGTGGCCAGGTGGTCAAGGAGTTCTCCCTGGAGGGCGATCACCAGGGCAATGTGGCCTTCAACTGGGATGGCCTGGACAAGGACGGCAACCCGGCCAAGACAGGCAAGTACCAGATTGAAGCCAGCGCCACCGTGGCGGGCAAGTCGGAGAGCCTGCCGGCCCTGACCTATGCCCAGGTGGAGAGTGTCACCCTGGGGTCGGCCAGCTCGCCCAGCACCCTGAAACTCAAAGGCTTGGGCGGTATCTATCTCACGGATGTGCTGGAAATTTCCGGTTCCGGCAGCAAGTCGACCACGACGCCCACCCCAACCAACAACGCAGTGATCTAAGGAGAAAGACATGTCATTTAACAATGCCCTCAGTGGCGTCAATGCGGCTCAAAAAGACCTGAACGTCACCGCGAACAACATTGCTAACGTCAATACCATCGGCTTCAAGGAGTCCCGCGCCGAGTTCGCCGATGTCTATGCCAACTCCATTTTCGTCAACTCCAAGACCCAGGTAGGTAATGGCGTGGCGACCGGTGCAGTCGCGCAGCAGTTCCAGCAAGGGGCCTTGCAATTTACCAACAACTCCCTGGATCTCGCCATTCAGGGCAACGGCTTCTTCGTCACCTCGGACGGCGTCAGTGCCCTGGATCGCAGCTATACCCGGGCCGGTGCCTTCAAGCTCAATGAAAACAGCTACATGGTCAATAACTCCGGCGGCTTCTTGCAGGGTTACGAGATCAATGCCGACGGCACCCCCAAGGCGGTGAGTCTGAATGCCACCAAGCCTATCCAGATCCCGGACAAGGCGGGTGAACCCAAGCAGACCACCACCGTCGAGGCCAGCTTCAACTTGCCAGCCAACGCCACCCCTCAGGTCGTCAACCCCTCTACTTTCGATCCCAAGGACTCGACTACCTACTCCTCCTCTACATCGGTGGTTTCTTACGACTCCCTTGGTGAGCCCCATACCGTCACTCAGTACTTCGTCAAGGATGCCGATCCGCTGGATCCCACCAAGTCGGCGAGCCCGACCTCCTGGCGCATGTATCTGTACGAGGGGGACAAGCCCATCGACATCGCCGGCGGCAACGCGACCACCCCGGCGGGGGGTCTGGCGACCCCGCCACTGAGCGCCAACATCACCTTCAATGCCGATGGCAAGGTCAACACCATCACCCCGGCCATCGTCAAGACGGAAGCCCTGGGCACACCGGGGGCCGGCGTCATCGACAATGGCGCCGATCCCACCCAGGCGATCGAGATAAAATTCGGCACGGTGACGCAGTACTCGTCCCCCTTCGAAGTCAATAAATTGACCCAGGATGGCTCCACGGTAGGCCGCTTGACCAAGGTCGAGATCACCAATGACGGTATCGTCTCCGCGACCTACAGCAACGCCACCACCGTCAAGGTCGCCATGGTGGCCATGGCCAAGTTCGCCAACCCGCAAGGCTTGACCCAGGTGGGGGATACCTCCTGGCGCGAATCCCTGCTCTCCGGCGATGGGCTGCCGGGTACCCCGAATTCGGGTACCTTCGGCTCCATCAAGTCGTCGGCACTGGAGCAGTCCAACGTGGATTTGACCTCGGAGCTGGTGGATCTCATCACGGCCCAGCGCAACTTCCAGGCGAACTCCCGTTCTTTGGAAATCAACAGCTCGCTGCAGCAGACCATATTGCAGATCCGCTGATCGATTCGTGGTTGGTATGCAAGGGCGCTTCGGCGCCCTTTCTTTATATATCAATGCCTTAAAATCGAAGTGATCTTATTGGCATCTTAATTGCTTTATCCACGTCAGAGTCATCTGTTTGACGGAGGATCCCATGGACCACCTGCTTTATATCGCTATGTCCGGTGCCAAAGAGAACATGAACAGCCTGGCTGTGCGTGGCAACAACCTGGCCAACGCCAACACCACTGGCTTCAAGTCTGACTTCGAGCAGGCTCGCGCCATGCAGGCGTTCGGCGAAGGCTTGCCGACGCGGGTATTTGCCATGACCGAACGGCCCGGCCAGAACCTGCAGCATGGTTCCCTGATGACCACGGGGCGGGATCTGGACGTGGCGCTGGATGGCCAGGGCTGGATCGCGGTACAGGATGGCAAGGGCGGCGAAGCCTTCACCCGCATGGGCAATCTGGAGTTGAACGCGACCGGCAATTTGCAGACCAGTACCGGGCTCAATGTGGTGGATGACGCAGGCAGGCCCATCGTGCTGCCGCTGCCCCTCGAGAAGCTGGAAATCAACAGGGACGGCACCATCACGGGTCGCCCGGAAGGGGCTGCCCCCAGCCTGCCGGAGGATTTCCAGCGCATCAAGCTGGTCAAACCGGCTGCGGATGCGGTGGAGAAAGGGCAAGATGGCCTGTTTCGCCGCAAGGATGGCCAGCCAGAGCCGGCCTCCGCCGATGTGGGGCTGATCGCCGGCGCGCTGGAGAACAGCAACGTCAATGTGGTCGACGAGATGACCAACCTTATTCGTTTGCAACGTCAGTTCGAAACCCAGGTCAAGATGATGAAGACGGCCCAGGAGAACGACGAGGCCCAAACCCAACTGCTGCGTATCAGCTAATTAGGAGCCAGACATGAATCCTGCACTTTGGATAGGCAAGACGGGACTGGATGCCCAGCAGACCAACATCGCCGTCACCTCAAACAACCTCGCCAACGCCAGTACCGTTGGCTACAAAAAATCCCGAGCCATCTTCGAAGACTTGCTCTATCAGAACATCAATCAGCCGGGGGGGCGCTCCTCGGCCGATACCGAGCTGCCGTCCGGCCTGATGCTGGGGGCGGGCGCCAAGGTGGTCGCTACCCAGAAGAGCTTCAGTCAGGGCAACGTGCAGACCACGGACAACTCTCTGGATCTGATGATCAATGGTCGTGGTTTCTTCGAAGTGCAACTGCCCGATGGCAGCAGCGCTTACAGCCGCAACGGCCAGTTCACCCTCAATGACGAGGGCACTATCGTCACCCCGGGCAACGGCTATCCCTTGCAGCCCGAGATCCAGATCCCGGAAAACGCCCAGAGCGTCACCATAGGCGAAGATGGTCAGGTCTCCATCCAGCTCAAGGGCGATGGTCAGTCCCAGGTGATTGGCCAGATCAACATCAGCGACTTCGTCAACGCTTCCGGCCTGCAACCCATGGGTGAGAACATGTTCCTCGAAACCCAGTCGAGCGGCGCCCCCATCGAAGGCACGGCCGGTGCGGACGGACTCGGTGTCATCAAGCAGGGCATGCTGGAGGTCTCCAACGTCAACGTCACCGAAGAGCTGGTCAACCTCATTCAGGCCCAGCGAGTCTACGAGATGAACTCCAAGGTGATCTCGGCGGTGGACTCCATGATGTCCTATCTGACCCAGCGGTTGTAATGGGAGCCTCATGATGAAAACCATCTGGATGCTGAGCCTGCTGGCGCTGGGGGGCTGCACCAGCACCCTCAATACCGCCAAGCCGGACGACCCCGAATTCGCCCCCGTCTATGGCGACTCGGAGCCGGTTTCCGTGCGTCCGACCGGCGCCATCTTTCAGCCCGATCAGGTCAATGGCATCTACTCGGACATCAAGGCGCACAAGGTCGGTGACATCATCACCATAGAACTGTCCGAGTCGACCTCAGCCTCCAAGAAGGCCAATACCCAGACCGGCAAGGACAACAAGTTCAACCTGGATCCGGTCAGCCTGGGGGGCGTGCCTATCACGGCCGGTGCCTATGACTTGTCCGCCTCCATCGGCCAGAATGCCGCATTCAAGGGACAAGCCAAGGCGGATCAGAGCAACAGCTTGCAGGGCAGCATCTCGGTCAGCGTGGCCAAGGTACTCAGTAACGGCAATCTGGTGGTGCGTGGCGAGAAGTGGATCATGCTCAACAACGGCAACGAATACATTCGCATCACAGGCCTCATCCGCCCCGAAGATGTCACCTCGGACAACAGCGTCTCCTCCCAGAAGGTGGCCAATGCCCGCATCCACTACGGTGGCACCGGTGACCTGGCCAATACCCAGGAACAAGGCTGGCTGACCAGCTTCTTCAATGGTCCCTGGTGGCCGCTCTAGTGCGAGGAGAACCCATGAAACGACTCCGTCCACTCTGTCTGTGCTGCTGTCTGTTACCCCTGGTGGCCAATGCCGCCCGTATCAAGGACATCAGCTCAGTCGAAGGGGTACGTAACAACCAGCTGCTGGGCTATGGCCTGGTGGTGGGTCTGCCCGGCACCGGCGAGAAGAACAACGCCTTCACCGAGCAGACATTTCGTACCATGCTCAACAACTTCGGCATCAAGGTGCCCGACAACATCAAGCCGAAGATAAAAGACGTGGCGCCGGTCGCCATTCACGCCGATCTGCCCCCCTTCTCCAAGCCGGGTCAGACCATAGACGTGACCGTCTCCGCCATCGGTGAGGCCAAGAGCCTGCGGGGCGGTACCTTGCTTCAGACTTTCCTCAAGGGGCTCGATGGCCGTGTCTATGCGGTGGCCCAGGGCAGTCTGGTGGTCGGTGGTCTCGGCGCCGAGGGGGCCGATGGCTCCAAGGTGGTGGTCAATACCCCGACCGTGGGTCGCATCGCCAATGGCGCCACCGTCGAGCGTGAGGTGCCCAACTCCTTCAGTCAGGGCGATACCATTACGTTCAACCTCAATCGCTCCGACTTCACCACGGCGCGTCGCCTGGCAGAATCCATCAATAATCTGGTGGGGCCTAATACCGCTCAGGCCCTGGATGCCACCTCGGTCAAGGTGTTTGCCCCCCGGGATCCGGGTCAGCGAGTCTCCTATCTCGCCACCATAGAGAACCTGGAAGTGGATCCGGGTGCCGAGGCGGCCAAGATCATCGTCAACTCGCGCACTGGCACCATTGTCATTGGCAGCCAGGTCAGGCTCAAGCCTGCGGCCATCAGCCATGGCGGTTTGACGGTGACCATTGCCGAGAACCAACAAGTCTCCCAGCCCAATCCCCTGGCGGGCGGGCAGACAGCGGTCACCAACAACTCCACCATCAATGTGCAGCAAGAGCCGGGGCGTATGTTCAAGCTCGATACCGGCGCCACCCTTGATGATCTGGTCCGGGCGGTGAATCAGGTCGGGATAGCCCCGGGCGATCTCATGGCCATCCTCGAAGCCCTGCAGCAGGCGGGTGCCATCGAAGGCCAGCTGGTTATTTTGTAACAGTCTCCAACCTTGGCTGCCCCGTGGCAGCCAACCGGCAAGGGCTTGCCACAGGCGGCAAAGAAGGTAAGCAAGATGGCGAATATCGACAATAAAGGCGTGGATTTGGGCATGGTGCAGGATATCCAGAACCTGGATAAATTGCGTCAAATGAGCCTGACCAAAGAGGGTAAGCAGCAGGCACTCCAGTCGGCAGCCCGCCAGTTCGAATCCATCTTCAGCCAGATGTTGTTCAAGGGTATGCGCGAGGCGAGCCAGGCATTGACCGCGGACAACCCCTTTAGCAGCAGCTACACCCAGTTCTACGAAGGCATGCTCGACCAGCAACGGGTCTCCGACATGTCAGGGAAAGGGGGACTGGGGCTGGCCGACATGGTGGTCAAGCAGTTCTCCCCTGACAGCTTCAAACACGAAGATGGCCGTGTGCTCAAGTTGCCCCAGCGCACCGAACGGGCGCACAAACCCTATGTGGCACCGACCGGCAGCGAGCATGGTCTGATCGAAGCCTCTAAAGTTGGCAAGGATTTTGCTGAAAAGACCATGGAGTCGGGAGAGCTGGCCGGCAGTACCACGGTTGGCAAGCGCCATCGCAGCATACCCGCCATGGGGCAGCAGGCCCCCCAGGGACTGCGCGATGCCTCGACGAGCACCGGTTTTGACTCGCCAAGCGACTTTGTCAGCAAATTGATGCCCCTGGCCAAGAAGGCCGCCGACAAGCTGGGATTGAATCCGGCTGTACTGGTTGCCCAGGCTGCCCTCGAGAGCGGTTGGGGTAAACGGGTCATCAAGGATGGAGACGGTCAGATGAGCCATAACCTGTTTGGCATCAAGGCTGATCAGCGCTGGCAAGGGGACAAGGCCGTGGTCAGCACGCTGGAGTATGAGCAGGGAGTCGCCTCTCGCCAGAAGGCGGCGTTTCGCTCCTACGACTCGTTCGAAGAGAGCTTCAATGACTATGTTGACTTCCTGACATCCGGGAGCCGTTACAAGGGCGCCTTGGCCAAGGCTGACAGCCCGGATCGCTATTTTGAGGCGCTGCAGCAGGCCGGATATGCCACCGACCCCCAGTATGCCAATAAATTGAAACAGGTATTGCGCAGTGGACCCATTGCCCAATACACAGACACGGAGCTGTAAAGCATGGCAAGCGATCTGCTTGGGATAGGAACATCTGGGGTACTGGCGCATCAGAAACTGCTGCAAACCACCAGTAACAACATCGTCAACGTCAATAGCCAGGGCTATACCCGTGAACGCACCCTGATCTACACCAATGCCATCGGCTTTGGCACGGGTGAGAGCATGAGCGAGCGGGTGATCAACCAGTATGCCCAAGGCGAACTGCGCCGGGATACCTCCGCCTTCAGCGCTTCCTCCATGCGTTTCGAACAGCTCTCTACTGTGGACAGCCTGCTGGGGGATACCAGCAATAGCGTCGGCACGGCCATCACCGCCTACTTCAAGGGGTTTCATACTGCCAACGAGTCGCCGGCGGATCTGGGCTCGCGCAATACCACCCTCACCGGGCTTGGCAGCATGGTAAACCGCTTCCATACGCTCTCGTCCCAGTTCGACAAGCAGAGCGATGTCATCAACGACCGCATCGATGACGAGACCCTGCAGGTCAACAGCCTGCTGAGCAACATCAACGAGATCAACAAGGCAATAGTGCGCACCCAGGGCACAGGGGAAGAGAACCTGATGCTCTACGATCAGCGCGATAATGCCATTGCCCAGCTGTCACAGAAGATGGATATCCGCACCGTCACTCAGCCAAATGGCAGCGTGCTGGTCAACATGAGTTCGGGCCACTCGCTGGTGCTTGATGGCTCCGTGGCCCAGTTCAGTGTCATCCCCGGGGATCCCGACTCCAGGGACAAGGAGCTGCAGCTCAATCTCGGTAAGAATCAGGCCAAGATAGACAACAAGGTACTGGGGGGCGGCCTTGGCGGCCTCTTCTCTGCCCGTCGCGATCTCGAACCGACCAAGCGTGAACTGGGTCAGCTCGCCATCTCCTTGTCCGATGCCATGAATCAGCAGAATCGCTTGGGCATGGATCTCGACAACGAACTCGGTGGCGACCTCTTCTCCTTGCCCAGCAGCGAAGGTCTGCCCTTTGCCAAGAACACAGGTTCGGGGGAGGCTATGGTCAACTTTGTGCCCGGCAAGGGGAGCGAGGTGACGGCCCTCGATTATGAGGTGAGTTTCAGCAGTGCCACTGGCTTTGAGGTCTTCTCCATCGGCAGTGATGGCAAGCGTTCCTCCATTGCCACCGGCAGCACGCCGCCCGCGAGTTTCGAGGTGCCGGGTCATGGCATCTCCATCGACTTGTCCGGCACGCCAGCGGCAGGGGACAAGATATTGCTGCAACCGACCAAGCAGGCGGCAGCCGGGATTGAGAAGCTGATCAACCGCGCCGAGGATCTGGCGCTGGCTTCTCCCCTCAAGGCCGATAAAAACAGCCAGAATCTGGGCTCGGGCATCATCTCTCTCGGCACCATAGGCAACACGGGGGCAGGCTCCGGTTTTGCCAACAACAACTTGGACCCGAATGCGCCGCAAGTGGTCAAGGTTGACGACAGTGGTAACTACGAAGTGTATGGTGCCGATGGCACCACCCTCATCGGTGTGGCCCCTGCCAGCAGCAAGGGCCAGAACCTGATGGCCGCCCTCGAGAGTCCCCTGGGTGGCCCCAAGGTGTATGCCGATCCGGGTCAGAGCCCTGGCTATGAATTCAGCATCACGGGCCAGGTTCAGGCCAATGACAGCTTCACCCTGAGCTACAACAAGAACGGCTTCTCCGACAACGCCAACGGCCTGGCCCTGGCCGAGTTGCAGAACAAGGATCTGGTCCGCAAAAGCAGCAGCTCAACCAGTGGCAATGACAAGATGACCTTTAACGAGGCCTATACCGGGCTGGTGGTCGGGGTGGGCAACAAGACCAGTCAGGCCAATACCGAAATGTTGGCCAACAAGGGCAAGCTGGAGCAGAGCAACGAAATATTCGAGAGCGTCTCCGGGGTCAGCCTGGATGAGGAGGCGGGCAATCTCATTCGTTTCCAGCAGGCCTATGCCGCCTCGGCCCAGGTGGTCAGCACCGCCAAAACCATCTTCGACACCCTGTTGTCCTCAGTGAGGTAAGTCATGCGCATCACCACCAACATGATGTACAACCGCGGCCTCTCCTCCCTGAGTGCGGCGGCCGAGCGGCAGAATACGGCCTATGAACAGCTCTACTCCGGTGACAAGTTCAAGACGCGGGGAGGAGTCCCTCCGGCATGAGCCAGAAGATGGCGCTCACCAAGGAGATAGACCTGTTCCAGCAGTATGGCGTCAACGGCAGCCTGCTGGAGAACAGCCTGGGTCATGAGGAGACCATACTCAGCTCCCTCAACGATGCCATGCTCAGTGCCCAGACCCTGATGCAAAAATCGAACGACTCGGCCCTGGGCCAGGCGGATCGCGAGTCCGTGGCCAAGGAGCTGGAAGGGCTGCAGCAGCAGATGTTCGACCTGATGAACAGCAAGAACTCACAAGGGGAGTACATCTTCGGCGGCAACCAGAGCAAGACTCAGCCCTTTGTGAAAGATCCCGGCGGCAACTATGTATTCCAGGGCGATACCGGTCAGCGGGAGATCCAGGTCTCCTCCACGGTGCGCATCCCCGCCAATGATTCGGGTCTGGATCTGTTCGAGACGGTGCCGACCCGGCGCACTGCCAGTGCCGATACCGGCAATATCCAGGTCAAGGTGGGAGCCCAGGGACAGTTCGACAATTTCTATCGCACCAACTACGACAGTGCCCTGGCCAGCAACAAATACACAGTCACCACAGTGGCGGGGGTGCCGGATAGCTACCAGATCACGGACGTGGGCGGCAATGTGCTGCAAAATGGCGACTATGTGGCAGGGGAGGATATCAATTTCAACGGCCTCACCCTCAATCTGGACCAGGGGGCGGGTACAGTGCAGGAGTTCTCTCTGGATCAGCCGAAGAACGACAATATTCTCAATGGCATTTCCGATTTTATCGGCGCCCTGCGTGATCCCAATATCACCAATGGCGACTTCCAGTTGAGCGCGCAAGATGCCCAGGCCCACCTCAGCAATGCACGTCAGCGCATGGATAGCGGGCTCGGCGCCCTGGGAGGGCGGATGAACAGCCTGGAACAGGTCATGAGTTCCAACACCGGGCTCGATACCCTCAATCAGCAGGCCAGGGCCAAGGTGTCCGAGATAGATCTCTACGAGGTGATCTCGACCCTCTCCAAGGAGAACGCGGCCATGAGTGCCTCGCAGCAAGCCTTTAGCAACATCAGCAAGCTGACCCTGTTCGACTATATTCGCTAACGGGAACTGAGAGTTGTAAGGGATTGTTAATAAAGACTCATATCGTTTGACTCCATCGCGGGTCTGACCGACCATGACAGGGCAGGCAAGGTGCGTGGCATCTGCCTGCTTTTTTTCGCAGCATCTCGTTAGGCGAGGCTCCTGCATAAACACAGGCCACTGATCTCACGACGTCGAGAGACGCCCAAGCTCAGGACAGTTATCATCGGATTAAGGTGTTAACCCAAGTGGCTTCCGGCTCGCCGGATACGTTATGCAGTGCTAAAGCTGGTACGTGGGGATGGTGACACGCCGAACGGCGTCATTTCCTGCCTATTTTCTCGTCCATCAATTGCTGTTTTCTTATCAGCCCATCCCTGCCGGGATCACAAAGGCTCATATGTGATGAAGAAAACACATCTGTTACTGAACCGTCATCAACTGCTTGACCTGCCCACTCTGCAAGCCTGGCTCGACAACGAGCTGGCCCCGGATGCGCGGGCCGCCCAACTGTTCGCCCTGCGCCAGGAAGAGCTCAACTGTCTGTTTGACACCCTGGGGCCTGACGGGGCCCGCCTGCTTGGCATGCTAGCCCGCACCAGCGGTGCCCGGCTCTTGCTGCGCCTGCACCCGAGTGTGCTGACGCTGGTGCAGGACAAGATCCCGCGCCGGGAGCTGCTTGCCATGTTGCGCAGCCTGGGCAAGCGGGATCGCGCCACCTTGCTGGCGAATCTGCCATCGGCGGCGAGTGTCCAACTCGAGGGGTTGCTCAGCTGGCCGAGCGAGTCGGTGGGGGCGCACATGCGCCACGACTTCTTCACCCTGAAAGGGGAGGAGTCCATTGCCAGCGCCCGGCAGCGGATCCACGATGCCTGGGACAACGCCGAGGTGTTCCAGGATATCTATGTGGTGGATGAGAGAGGTCAGCTGCTCGGCTATCTCTCCCTCAAGACACTGCTGGTGGCCGAGCCAGAGCGTGCGGTATGCGAGCTGATGGATAAAGATCTTATCCGTCTTGATGCCCGCATGGATCAGGAGCTGGCGGCGCGGATGGTGGTGGAGCGGGATCTGCTCTCCCTGCCGGTCGAGTCCGATGGTCGCCTGCTTGGTATCTTCCACCTGGATGATGCGGCCGACATACTCGAGCTCGAATCCACCGAGGATGCCGAACTGCAGGGGGGCTCATCTCCCCTTGAGGTGCCCTACCTGCATGCCACCCCTTGGCAGTTGTGGCGTAAACGCATCGCCTGGTTGCTCATTCTGTTCGTGGCCGAAGCCTATACCGGCACTGTGCTGCGCGCCTTTGAAGAGCAGCTGGAGGCGGCCATCTCACTGGCATTCTTCATCCCGCTGCTCATTGGCTCCGGGGGCAACAGCGGCACCCAGATCACCACCACCCTGGTGCGCGCCATGGCGGTGGGGGAGGTGAGTCTTCGCAATCTGGGGACAGTGCTACGCAAGGAGATCACGACCGCCATGCTGGTCTCGGTGGCCATGGCCCTGGCCGCCTGGGTGCGGGCCTGGAGTCTCGGGGTTGGGGTGGAAGTGGGCGTGGTGGTGACTTTGACTATCATCGCCATCGTGCTGTGGAGCGCCGTTGTCGCCTCCATCATTCCGCTGTTGCTGCGCCGCTTGCGGCTGGATCCGGCCGTGGCATCAGCCCCCTTCATCTCGACCCTGGTCGATGGCACAGGTCTCATCATCTATTTCGAGATAGCCAAGCTAATTCTGCCCGACCTCAACTGACGGGCGCGATGAAACGAAAAAAGGCAGCCCAGGGGCTGCCTTTTTTCATGCCGGGATCGGATCAGGTGAGCTGAAAGTCGAGCTGCCAGCCTTGCTCTGCGCAGTATGTCTGCTCTTTTTCCAGGTTCTGCATCAGCAAGTGGTTCGCATCGCACCAGGCGGCGGGCAACGCCAGGGTGAGACCGTCGTCCTTGACCGCCACCTGCCAGGGGGGCAGGAGACCATCTATCCGCCTGTGATTGGCGGCAACCGCCAGTCGCAGGATGCGGATGCAGCGCAGTACCGTCTGCTCGTCATGATTGGGCAGGGCGGGTAGCTCGGCGAGTTTGAGGGCCTTGCGGTGGAAGCGGGCCAGGGTGGCCAGCAGGGTCTGATCGTCCTGATTGAAGCCGGGCAGGTCGGTATTGGCCAATATGTAGGCCGAGTGGCGATGAATACCACCATAGTTGATGGCGAGCCCAATTTCGTGCAATTGGGCGGCCCAGCGCAAGATGGCGCGATAAGGCTCGGCTTCGAGCTGCCACTCATCGGCCAGCAGGTCGAACAGGGCGAGGGCGCTCTCTTCGACCCGGGTCGACTGGCGGCCATCGATGCGATAGTGGCTGGCCAGCGCCAGGGCGGTCCGCTCGCGAATGTCGTGATGCTGCAACCGCTCTTCGAATTCGTAGAGCAGTCCCTCGCGCAGGGCGCCATCCGAGTAGTCCATCCGCTCGATGGGCAGCGCCTCGAACAGGGCAATCAGGATGGCGACGGCGGCGACGAACACCTCCTGACGTTCGGCTGGCAGACCGTTGAACTTGAGGGCGGACACTTTCTTGTGACTGAGGATAAGTTCTGCCAGACGGGCCAGCGCCTCACGGGTGATGCCTCCCTCGGTCAGCTCCTCCTGCACCAGCACATCATGCACGGTACGAATGGAGCCAGAGCTGCCAAGGCAGCTCTGCCAGCCGAGATGCTTGTACTGCGCCAGCACAGGATCGAGCTGGTGATGAGCCGCCAGGATGGCGGTGTCGAGCTGGGTCTTCCCTATTTTTCCTCCCGGAAAGAACAGCTGGGTAAAGCTGACACAGCCCATCTTGCGGCTGGTGAGGGCCAGGGGAGTGAAGCCCTCGCCGATGATGATCTCGGTGCTGCCGCCCCCGATGTCGACCACCAGCACCTGCCCCTCCAGATGCTGGGTATGGGCGACCCCCTGATAGATGAGCCGCGCCTCCTCCTGGCCGCTGATCACCTCGACGGGATGGCGAAGCAGGCTGGCGGCCTTGGCGACGAACTCGCGGGCATTGCTGGCCCGGCGCAGGGTATAGGTGCCGGCGATGCGGATCTGATCCGGGCGTATATTGCTGAGCCGTTCGGCAAACAGCGCCAGGCAGTCGAGGCCACGGGCCATGGCCTCGGCCGACATGTTGCGCTGTTCATCCATCCCTTCCGCCAGTCGAACCCGCTCCTTGAGCCGGTCGATGATCTGCATGCGCCCGTCGGTGAGACGGGCGATGACCATATGAAAGCTGTTGGAGCCAAGATCGACGGCGGCGTAGAGGCTAGTGTCCATGGGGGGCTGACTCGATGCGTTTGAGATAGTCATAGGTGGCAACCTGGGAGCGGATCTTGCGCCTGTTGCCCCGTTTTACGTACAGGTTCTGCTGTTCTGCATCGATGAGCCGCGCCTTGGTGGTGTCGCTCAGTTGCAACTCCAGTATATCCAGGATGCGTTGTTTGAGCCGATCGTCATAGATGGGGGTGCCCACCTCGATACGGCCGTCAATGTTGCGGCTCATCCAGTCGGCGCTGGAGATATAGAGCTGCACATTGCCCTTGTTGTGAAACACCATGACTCGTGGATGCTCGAGGAAGCGATCTATGATGCTGATCACTCTGATGTTGTCGCTCAGGCCCGGCACCCCGGGGCGCAGGGCACACATGCCGCGCACTATCATCTGGATGGGCACCCCGGCCTGCCCCGCCGCATAGAGGCGATTGATGAGATCCCTGTCCACCAGGTTGTTGATCTTGAGGGTGATGCCGCTGGGCTGTCCCGCCTTGGCGTTGGCCAACTCGTTGTCGATGAGGCGATAGAGCTGGCGACGGCAGTTGATGGGGGAGACCAGCAGGTGGTTGAACTTGTAGCGCCGGTAGGGGTACTCGATATATTCGAATACGCCCTCCACCTCGGCGGTGATGTCGGGGTTGCGGGTCAGCAGCGAGAAGTCGGTGTAGCTCTTGGCAGTCTTCTCGTTGAAGTTGCCCGTGCCGATATGGGCGTAGCGCACGGCTTCCCCCTGCTCGAGGCGGGTAATGAGACAGAGCTTGGAGTGGATCTTGAGACTGGGCACCCCGAACACTACCTTGACCCCGGCGTCGGTCAAGACATTGGCCCAGTCGATGTTGGCCGCCTCGTCGAAGCGAGCCCGCAGCTCGACCACCACAGTCACCTTCTTGCCATTGTTGGCGGCATCGACCAGAGAGTGGATGATGCGCGACTTCTTGGCCACCCGGTAGATATTGATGCGAATGGCGCTGACTGCCGGATCGAAGGCCGCCTGACGCACCAGCTCGGTGAAATGGTGGAACTTGTGATAGGGGTAGTAGAGCAAGATGTCTTGCTTGGCGATGGCATCGAAGGCATTGACGAAACCATCAAAATCCCGGCACTCCAGGGCGGGCAGCTTGGGGTTTTCAAGGTAGTCACGCCCCACGTTGGGGAAGCCGATGAAGTCCTTGAAGTTGTGATAACGCCCCCCGGACATGATGGCGTCATAGCTGCTTATCTGCAGCTTGAGCTTGAGGAAGCTTATCATGGCGGCCGGCATCTCCCGCTCATAGACGAAGCGCACCGGCATGGCGGTGAGCCGCTGCTTCAAGCCGTCACTCATCTTGTCGACCAGGCTGAGATCGAGCTGGTCGGAGAGGTCGTACTCCGCATCCCGGGTCAGCTTGACCGCGTAGGCGGCGATTTCGTCATAGTCGAAGAAGCCCTTGAACAGGTCGTCCAGACAGGATCGGATGATGTTGTCGAGTATGATGATCTGCTTCTTGCGGCGGGTACCCTCGGCGGGCAACTGCACGAAGCGGGGCAAGTCGTCGGTCGGCACCTCGACCAGGGCATATTGGATCACCTGGCCTTGCTTTTTCATCTCCACCGCCAGGTAGGTGTACTCGTCCTTGAGGAACTTGACCGGGTTCACCTCCTTGTTGAGCAAGATGGGGATCAGGTGGCGTTGCACCTTGTCCTTGAAGAAGAGCCGCATCCACTGCTGTATGTTGTCGGAGAGCTGGTTCTCGTTGACCAGGAAGATGTTGTGGCGGGCGAGCGCTATCAGCAGCTCCTTGTAGGTGTTGTCGAAGGCTTCGCCAAGCGCCATCACTTTTTGCTGGATGGCGCGCAGCAACCCCTTGGCCTCATCATCACCGCCATGGACTTCATTGATCAGGATGCGCCGCTTCACCTCGGAGACCCGCACCTTGAAAAACTCGTCCTGGTTGGAGGAGAAAATGCCAAGGAAGCGGATCCGCTCGATGAGCGGCACCGTCTTGTCCATCGCCTCCTGCAGCACCCTCTCGTTAAAAGAGAGCCAGCTCAGTTCCTTCTCTTCATACAGCTTGTCGGTGCTCATCAGTGCCTCTGTTTATCCAATCCCGTGGAACGAATGGGCCTCATTAGATGACGGTTTTGTGACGCTTTAATGACAGCGGCATCAATCTTCTACGTCTTGATCTATGTCGACCACCAGATCGTCCGACAGGGACTCCAGAGAGTCGATAAGTGTCGGCAGGGCCAGTTCCTGGGGCAGGGCGACCAGCGCATGGGCATAGAAGAGGGGGGCCCCGGAATGGGGGGCGGCCTCGCAGCCCGTGGTCAGGTCGATGACGTTGGCACCGAGCTGGCGCAAGATGCTCGCAACTTCATGGACAATTCCCGGTCTGTCGTTGCCGGTGACCGTCAGCATCAGCTGGCGTTCGGGTTCGGCACCGAGCACCCCTTCGGCGAAGCTCACCTTGAGCCCGGCCAGCAGGGAGAGCGCCTCGCACAGGCCGCGGTAGTGACCATCGTCAACGCTGATCTGGAGGATACCGGCAAACTGGCCGGCCAGCTCACTCATGGAACTGGCGAGCCAGTTGCCACTATGCTGGCTGATGAGGGCGGCCAACTCTTCCACTATGCCGGGTCTGTCTGCACCTATTACGGTGACAACCAATTGCTTTTGCATCCTGCTCTCCTTGTGTGTGAGTCCACTTCATTGTGCCTGCCGTTGCAGGTGAGATGAACCCCCTGACCCAACCAAAACCGAAATTATTCTGCCAATGGCAGAGTCTGCTGCTGGCGCCGTGACAGATAGCGGTTGTGACCGGAGGTTGTGGTAATATTATGCCCCTCTTTCGTCTGTCGGATTGCCCCCTCCATGAATGGCTTGTTGTTACCCGGTCTGTTAGTACTGGCCCTCGTCCTGATCCTGCTGGCTTGGCGTGCCCGCCGTGCCAGGAGCGTTTCCTGCTCCTTGCAAGAGACACTTATGACCCCGGATCGCCATCGTGAGTTCGAGGCGTTGCAGGCACTGCTGCAAGAGGAGGTGCGACTCTTTACCCATGTGCGGCTCAAAGACGTGCTGTTGCCGGGCAAAGGGGTCGGCAAGGGAAAATGGCAAAAACAGCTGGCCAGCATGGGGGATCGCCAGTTTGACTACCTGCTCTGCCATCCCGAGGATCTCTCCCTCATCTGTGCCATCGAGCGGCTCGCGCCGGCACAAGGCAAACGCCGCCCGAGCCGGGACCGCTGGTTGCAGCAACTGTGTGAACGGGCTGACTTGCCCCTGCTACCTCTCACGGGGCAAGAGGCGGCCGATCTCGATGAGCTCAAGGAGCAGGTGCAGGCCTTGTTGCTGGACGAGGAGGCACTGGATCCTCAGACGGCGCTCACTGGGGGGGCAAGGCGCGAGCCGACCTTCAACCCGCAAGCCCTCGGCGCGGTGGATCTGGAAGAGACACCCAGGCCGCTTACTCGGCCCCAGGCCGATGCTGCGCGTGGGCGCACCAGCAAAGGGGCTGGTCGCCGTCATTACCGGGAGGAAGAGGTAGATAAGCTCCCCCTTGATATGCCCATGATGAGATCTGTGCCCCAGACGCTGGCAGTGAGTGCCGAGCAAGAGGCGATGCCCCATGGCTTGTTCACCGCAACGCCGCTGGATGAGGACGAGGATGAGGAAGGCACTGACCAGGCTGGCAAGCTCGCTGACAAGGACGATGTGGCGCCAGCCAACCCCCATACTTGTCCACGTTGCACCGCGCCGCTGCTGGAGCGCGAGGCCCGCAAGGGACCTTATGCCGGCAAGCAGTTTCTCACCTGTACCCGCTTCCCCGAGTGCCGCTACGCAACCCTGAAGGCGACGTCACCGCACTGAGTCACCGGTCGGATCCCGCCTATCGGACTCGAATGACCGAGTGTTATTGGGGTAATCCCCTCCGAATGGCAACATCTGTTGCGGCTATGCTTGCCAGTACACATTCTGGCGCGACAGTTTTTGACAAGGCGCCGGAATTTTTGGCACTTTGTGCGCCTTGTGCACTGACCTCGTCCGCGAGGTGGTGGCGGTAGAATAAAAACAGTGGGTGAAGAGGGATGAATATGATGGCAATGGGCGTGCTGATAGTGGATACGGATGTCGCTAGGCGCCAGCAGTTGGGTACAGTGCTCTCCTTCATGGGTATGCCTTGGCAAGAGGTCGCCCAAGCGGATCTCGACATGGCCATCGAAGCCTCGGGTCCCTTGCAAGGGGTGCTGATCGGCGAGCTGGTGGATCGTCCCCTGAGCACGCTGCTCGAGCAATATCCCCGCACCCCTTTCGTCTCCCTGGCCGAGATAGCGTTGCCCAATAGCAACTTTATCGGTGTGGCCCAGGCACCGTTTTCTTATGAATCCCTTACCCGACATCTGCACTTTTGTCAGGCGTTTGTCTCCTTGCACCCGAAACAGCAGGTCCATGACAAGGGTCAGACGCTGTTGCGGCTGCTGGTGGGCAAGGGCAAGGGCATTCAAGAGGTGCGCCGTCTCATCAGCCAGGTCGCTCAGACCGATGCCAATGTCTTGATCCTGGGCGAATCCGGGACCGGCAAGGAGGTCGTGGCGCGTGCCATCCATGAACTCTCCAACCGGGCTGGCGGCCCCTTCGTGCCCATCAACTGCGGCGCCATTCCGGCAGAGTTGCTTGAGAGTGAACTGTTCGGCCATGAGAAAGGCGCCTTCACCGGCGCCATAGCGGCGCGGCGCGGCCGCTTCGAACTCGCCCAGGGGGGCACCCTCTTCCTCGACGAGATCGGCGACATGCCGATGCCGATGCAGGTCAAGTTGCTGCGGGTGTTGCAGGAGCGGCTGTTTGACCGGGTTGGCGGCGGCAAACCCATCCATGCGGATGTGCGCATCATAGCGGCGACCCACAGGGATCTGGAGGCGATGATCCGCACTCAGGAGTTTCGTGAAGATCTCTACTACCGCCTCAATGTCTTCCCCATAGAGACGCCGCCCCTGCGTGATCGCATCGACGATATTCCGCTGCTGCTGCAGGAGCTGCTCAACCGTCACTCCGAGCAGCATCAGGGCTTCATTCGCCTGACCCAGCGTGCCATGGAGTCCCTGCTGCAATACCCCTGGCCCGGCAACGTGCGCGAGCTCTCCAACCTGCTTGAGCGCTTGCTGATCCTCTATCCCCAGCAGATAGTCGATGTCTCGGATTTGCCGAGCCGTTATCGACTGCTGCCTTGCGAACCCAGAGATGCCCGCCTGACCGAGATGGATGAGCGCGATGCCCTGGCTGCCGTGTTCCAGGATCCGCCCGAGCTGCTGGTTAGCCAGAGCAGTGGCAACCTGATGCAGTTGCCCCAGGAGGGGGTCAACCTCAAGGAGATGCTGGCCGATCTGGAAGTGGAGCTGATCCGTCAGGCTCTGGAATCCCAGGAAGGGGTAGTCGCACGGGCCGCCGATCTGCTCGGCATGCGTCGCACTACCCTGGTCGAGAAGATGAAGAAATATGGCATGAGCAAGGAAGCCTAGGGTCAACCCCTTGACGCACCCATATAATTGGTTGATTTAAAACAGTAAATTTATCTGGCATAGAACTTGAATAGCCTGACCGTACTCCCCGTTTGAGGTCAGGTTTATGACGAGCCAACAGCAAGACAACCCGGTCCAGTCCCACGAAGTCAGTCAGCTCTATGCCATTTTCACGGCGTTGCCGACCGGGGTGCTGCTGCTCGACGGCCAGGGGGCCATCACTCGCGCCAATCCGGCGGCCCATGCGCTGCTCGGCGAACCGCTGGAAGGGTTGAGCTGGCGCGCCATCATAGGGCGCTGCTTCGAGCCCAGGGCCGATGACGGCCACGAGATCTCCCTGAGAGATGGTCGCCGGGTACAGCTTTCTACCCAGCCGTTGCCGGATCAACCTGGCCAGCTGGTGTTCCTCACCGATCTCACCGAGACCCGCCGCCTCCAGGACAGGGTCAACCACATGAAGCGCCTCTCTGCGCTTGGCAACATGGCTGCCTCCCTGGCTCACCAGATCCGCACCCCCCTGTCAGCCGCCATGCTCTATGGCGCCAACCTGGCCAACCGCACCCTCAAGCCGGAATCACGAGTCCTGTTTCAGCAAAAGCTGATGGCCAGGTTGCAGGATCTGGAAAAACAGATCAGCGACATCTTGTTGTTTGCCCGCAGTGGCGAGAGCCAGGTGGTGGCGCCCATCTCGGTACAGGGGTTGTTGAGCGAAGTGCAGGCGGGAGCCGAGGTGTTCTGCAATCAGCAGCAGTGCAGCCTGCACATAGAGGCACCTGAGCCGGACCTCTGCCTGCTTGCCAACAGCAATGCCTTGGCTGGTGCCATCAACAACCTGATAGCCAATGGTGCCCAGGCCGGAGCCAACTCCCTCATGGTGAGTGCGGTGCGCAGCGACAACAGGGTCGAGCTGAGGGTGCTCGACAACGGCAACGGCATGACCCATCAACAACTCGCCCAGATCTTTGAACCCTTCTTTACGACCCGCAGCCAGGGAACTGGTCTGGGGCTTGCGGTGGTGCAGTCCGTGGTGCGAGCCCACCAGGGAGAGGTCAAGGTGACCTCGGTAGCGGGGGAGGGCAGCTGCTTCACCCTCTCTTTCCCTTTGCATGAGGGCGTGCAGGCCCTGGGAGTCGTCGCATGAGTGTTGCCCCTTGCCGATTGGGTGATGACCCGGTTTTCATCCTGACGTTTTATTCAAATGAGACGGTGCAGTCTCTGGGAGCACGAGTATGAGTCAGGCACGGATCCTGGTCGTTGAAGATGATTCCGGCCTGCGCGAGGCGCTAATAGATACCTTGCTGCTCGGTGGTTACGAGTGCCGTGAGGCCGATAGCGGTGAGCGGGCGCTGCTCGCCCTGTCGCGCCAGTCCTTTGACATGGTCATCTCCGACATCCAGATGGGGGGCATGGACGGGCTGACCCTGCTGGGCAACATTCGGCAGGCCTATCCCCAGATCCCGGTGTTGCTGATGACCGCCTACGCCAATATCGATGGTGCCGTACGGGCCATGCGTGAGGGGGCTATCGACTATCTAGCCAAACCCTTCTCCCCCGAGGTGTTGCTCAACCAGGTGAGCCGCTATGTGCCGGCCCAGAAAGTGGAGAAACGTGCCGTGGTGCATGGGGATCCGCGCAGCACCGAGTTGTTCCAGCTGGCCGCGAGGGTCGCGAGAAGCGAGGCCACCGTCATGGTGACCGGGCCCAGTGGCACGGGAAAGGAAGTACTGGCCCGTTACATACATGACAACTCCCCTCGCAGTGAGCAAGCCTTTGTGGCCATCAACTGCGCCGCTATTCCGGAAAACATGCTGGAGGCGACCCTGTTTGGTTACGACAAGGGGGCCTTCACTGGCGCCGTACAGGGTTGTCCCGGCAAGTTCGAACAAGCCCAGGGCGGTACCCTGCTGCTCGACGAGATAACCGAAATGGATCTCTCCTTGCAGGCCAAGCTGCTGCGGGTCTTGCAGGAGAAAGAGGTCGAGCGGCTCGGCAGTCGCAAGATGATCCCCCTGGACGTACGGGTCATTGCCACCAGCAATCGCGACCTCAAAAAAGCGGTGCAAGATGGGCTGTTTCGTGAAGATCTCTACTACCGGCTCAATGTGTTTCCCCTGCACTGGCGGGCCCTGCGCGAGCGGCCCGGAGACATATTGCCTCTGGCCGAGCACCTGCTCGCACTCCATGCGGTTCAGCAAGGGCTGCCGACCCCAACACTGGGGTCTCAGGCGGCGGCGCTGTTGCTCGCCCACCCCTGGCCTGGCAACGTGCGCGAGCTGGACAACGTGGTGCAGCGGGCGCTGATCCTTTCTACCGATGGAGAGATAGGGGTCGCACAGTTGATCCTGGAACCCGCTGACGTGGGGGCGTTCGCGCTGGGCGTCGCCGACGTCGGACTCACTCCAACGGACTCTGCGGGAGAGGTGAGCGGTACTGAGCGCGCCTTCAGTGGCGAGCGGCTTGGCAGCGAGCTCAAGCAGCAGGAACACCAGATCATTCTGGAAACCTTGCACGACTGCAAGGGCAGCCGCAAAGCCGTTGCCGAGCGGCTCGGCATCAGCTCGCGCACCTTGCGCTACAAGCTGGCGCAGATGCGTGAGGCCGGCATCCTCCTGCCCGCCTAAGCGCGCATCCAGCAACAGAGGTAGCCGGGTGTATCCTGGCGTCAGGCCCGGTGCAGTGTCTGGCTGATGCGCGAGGACAATCAGTGTGAGCCCGCCACCATGGTCTTGGTCGGCGGGCTCGATTATCATGGCCCTTTGTCATCTCGCCCACCCGGGCACAGAGGGGCCTATGATCCGCCGTCAAAAACTCACCAATATACTCAATCAGCTGCTCGAGCCCCATGCCATCAAGGATTACTGTCCCAATGGCCTGCAAGTCGAAGGACGCGACGAGATCCGCAAGATAGTCACCGGGGTCACCGCCAGCCAGGCGTTGCTCGACGCCGCCGTGGCCGAGGGCGCTGACGCCATACTGGTACACCATGGCTACTTCTGGAAGGGGGAATCCGAGGTCGTCACCGGCATGAAGCAACGCCGCCTCAAGACGCTGCTCACCCATGACATCAATCTGTTTGCCTATCATCTGCCACTGGATGTCCATCCGGAGCTTGGTAACAATGCCCAGCTGGCCAAGTTGCTTGGCATCAAGGTGCGTCGTGGTTTGGAGCCTTGGGACAAGAAGAGTGTGGCCATGGTCGGCAAGTTTGATGAGCCCCTGAGTGGTCAGGCGTTGGCCACTCGTCTCGGCGAACGGCTGGGCCGTCCTGCGCTACATTGCGGCGAAAGTGGGCCTGCCCTCATCGAAACCGTGGCCTGGTGTACCGGCGGGGGACAGAGCTATATCAATCTCGCCGCAGAGCAAGGCATAGATGCGTTCATCTCGGGGGAGGCATCGGAGCAGACCATACACACGGCTCGGGAGATGGGCATGCACTTTTTCGCCGCAGGCCATCATGCGACCGAGAGATACGGGGTCAAGGCGCTGGGGGGATGGCTGGCTGCTGAGCACGGGCTCGAGGTGATCTTTGTCGATATCGACAACCCGGTATAAAAAATACCAGGGTAGAAATCTACCCTGGTTCTTCGCAGCAGCCATACAGGCAAAAAGGGATGAGGCGTTATTGAGCCAAGCTCGTTCTCATGGGCCGCATTGTTGCTCCAATGTTAATTTTGTTGCAAGCCATTGCGATGGTACGGGGTGGGCGACTTCACAATAATGGAGCCAGATCACATTTTTTCGATCCCCCAACGCCGGATGCCTGGGGATGATTTGACTCCCCTGTTCGCCATCGCTGATCTATGTTCTATTTGGATACCAAATTGCAGGAGGCAAGATGACACTGTTGGATCAGGCGGTTTTGGCCCAGTTGGCCGAAGACATTGGTGAAGAGATGATGCCGGTGGTGATCGGGGTCTTTATCGAAGAGGTAGGAGAGCAGCTTGCCCAGCTGCCCCCTCTTTATGAGCAGGCTGAGTGGCGGGCGCTGGGACGACTGGCCCACAGCCTCAAATCTTCCTGCGCCAGTTATGGTGCTAGGCTCAGTCAGCAGCAAGTGGTTGCCCTGGAGCTGGCCTGCCAGCGTCAGGATAGCGCCGAGAGCGGTCTGCTCATCAGTCAGTTGCAACAATCCCTGCCCCAGGTATTCAATCAGTTGAACCACTACTGCCAGCCATCATCCTGAATCTGCGGGTCAGGGTTCAGTGACGCTTTCGCCAGTGAATTGCCCTGTCCAGGGCCGCTTTGAGCCTGGCCCTGTCATGGCGATGGGGCAGGCCCTCCTCACCCAGCAGGGCTGTCATCAGTAGACCATCCAGCTCAGCCGGGTAGTGGCCCTCCGGGCCTATGATGGCATCGACTCGTCCCGTGCCAATGTGCTGTTCGAGCCAGCGCCATTGGGTCAATAGATCCATCTGGCCAGCCGGCCCCTTCTCCGCCACCAGATTGGTGATAAAGACCAATTTTGCACGGCTCTGGCTGATGGCCTGGGCAATCTCGGCCAGTAGCAGGGGGGGCATGATGGAGGTGAGAAAGCTGCCTGGCCCGAGCACGATCATCTCGGCCTCGTCAATGGCTCGCACCGCCTCCCGGGTTGCCGCCACCTTGGGGCTGAGGGCGAGGGAGAGGGGCGGAGTGTCCAGCTGGTCGATGGAGACCTCGCCGAGGATCTGGTTGCCACAGGCGGTGCGGGCGCTGAGATCGGTGGGAAACTCCGACATGGGCAACAGCTTGCTCTCAATCTTCAGCATGTTGCTGATGAGACGAATCGCATCGAGAGGGCGTACCGACAGGTTATCCAGCGCCAGCAGCATCAGGTTGCCGAGGTTGTGACCGGCCAGCTCGCCCCGGCCAGCAAAGCGGTACTCGAAGAGCATGCTGCCGATGCTGGGTTCGGTGACCAGCTGATTGAGGCAGTTGCGTAGATCGCCCCAGGCGATGCACTCCTGACCCTGACGCAGCCGCCCGGTGGAGCCGCCATCGTCCGTGGTGGTTACTATGCCCGTCAGGCGCTCGCCGAGGAAGGAGAGGGAGGAGAGCACCCGGCCCAGGCCGTGGCCACCGCCGATGGCGACAACATGTTGGAAGTCATTGATATTTTTCTGCCACATACAGATCCCCGTGCTGACTCATGATGGCCCAGTGTAGTCATGGGCCTCATGTTGTTGTTTGTCCCTGCGCCGATTTTTCGGCAACAGCGGAATTTTTCGCAAAGGGTATGACTTTTGCTTGATTGCTGCACCTGATTTTCTTGGCCCTCTCCGTGATGTCTGGGACGATGCAAAAATGGGCCTGTATCCCGGGTGTTCCCAAGGGTCATAGCTCAATGAGATTTAACAGGAGATAGCAGTGGACTTTCTGACGGCTCACTCCCTTGCCGCCTGCTCTGTGCTCGCTTGTCGCGAGGTGTGCGAGCGCCTGACGACCCTGCGGGGTGAGCCGGCCTTGCTGCTTGTCTACTTCACCCAGGCCCACGATGCCGCCATCTTGCGTGCTCAGCTGACGATCCGTTATCCCAACACGCGCCTCATAGGGTGCAGCTCTTGCCATGGCGTACAGACCCAGTCCGGTTATCACAGCGCAGAGGGCTGGGGGCTGGCGGTGGCGGCCATGTTCGATGAACGGGGTAGCTATGGTGTTGCCGGAGCGCTCGGTGACCAGATTGAGATGCGTACCCTGCTGCATGGCGCCATGGCCCAGGCGGCGCGTCCAGGCGAGTTGCCAGCCATGATATTGCTGCATGCCAGCCCAGGTCAGGAGGAAGCCGTACTGGCGACCATCGAGGCCGAATTTGGCAGCCAGGTCCCAGTAGTGGGGGGCTCGGCTGCCGACGATCGGGTGAGTGGCGACTGGCAGATCTGTTGGCAAGAGGGGGAGGGCGATCAGGGCGTCGTACTGGCCTTGCTCTATCCGGACTGCGAGCTGGCGTTCCAGTTTCACTCCGGCTACCTTGCCACCGCCCATCATGGGGTGGTGACGGCCAAGGCGGGGCGCGAGGTGCTGACCCTGGATGGCGTGCCAGCGGCCCAGGTCTATGCCAGGTGGCGCGGGCTCAATGCCCTGCCGGTCGGCCCTATCCTCAAGGAGAGTACCTTGGCGCCACTGGCGCGTCAGCGAGGCACCCTGGATGGGGTGCCTTACTACAAGCTCTCCCACCCGGAGGCGGTGACGGCCCGTGGTGGGTTGAGGTTGTTTACCGATATCGAACTGGGGGAGCGATTGACGCTCATGTATGGCAGCGAAGAGGGGCTCCTCGCCCGTAGTCTGGCGGCGGGTCACATAGAGCCTGCCTATGGCCGCTGCCGCGAGGTGCGTCCCTTCGGTGCCCTGCTCATCTTCTGCGCAGGTTGCCGACTGGCTCTCGGTGAGCGTATCCAGGAATTTGGCAGCCTGTTTGAGACGCAGCTCGGTGCCATCCCCTTTATTACCCCCTTTACTTTCGGCGAGCAGGGACGCTTGCCTTATGGCGAGCTGGCTCACGGCAATCTGATGGTGTCCGCCGTGATACTGCTGGGAGAATCCGCATGACCCCTGTTCCAAGTGCCGATAACCAGGAGCTGGAAGCCCTGAACGACAAGCTGCAGGCCACCTTGATGGAGCTGGTGCACTGTCGCGCGCGCGAGGAGCAATATCGTCAGGAGTCGCAGACCCTGTTGGCCGGATTAGGTACCCTGGCCGAGGCCCGCACTCTGGATCAGGTACTCGACAGCCTGATCCGCAGCCTGCAACCTTTTATCGGTTTCGAGCAGGCGGATGTCCTGGCCTGGGATCAGGGCACGGGGATCACCCATCTCAGCACAGAGCCCGGCGAGTGCGGTCGGGGCTGGCACCGCTCCCCCCTGTTCGCGCGGGCCTTGGCGGGGGAGACTCTCGTCATCTATGACCCGGGTCAACTGCCCGAGTTTGCCGCCGTGGCTGGCAAGGCCGGCTGGGCCAGCCTGATGCTGACCGGTCTGCATGCCCCCGGTTTTGTCGGGATATTGCTGTGTCGCCACTCGGTCCGAGGGGGACTGGATCTGCAAAGCAAGGCGGCGCTGGCACGCTGCCGACCACTCATTTCCCAGGCGCTGGTCAATATTGCTTACCGGGCTCGGTTGCAGCAGCAGGTGGCGCTCAAAACCCGGGAGTTGCAGGCGAGCGAGCTCCGGTTTCGCCGCTTTGCCGCCATGGCCTCGGATTGGTTCTGGGAGACGGATGCCGATCACAGGCTCAGCTATGTCTCGGCCCCCGGCTATCAGGGTGGCGTCATGGCCATGGAGACGGGACGCAGCCTCTATGAGATTGCCCATGAGCGAGAAGGGGAGCCCTGGGAGAAGTTCCGTCATCTGGTGGAGGGGCGCCAGACCATTCGGGCGGAGCGGGTACGCATCAAAACAGGAGGCACAGTGCGCTGGATGGAGGTGAGCGCCGAGCCCAGCTTCGATCAGCAAGGGAGGTTCAGCGGTTACAGCGGGACGGCTCGCGACATTGGTCCCCAGATCCACCGAGAGCAGCAACTGGCCCAGGCCCGGGATCAGGCCGAAGCCGCCAATCGTGCCAAGTCCCAGTTCCTGGCCATGATGACCCACGAGATCCGCTCCCCCATGAATGCCGTGATGGGCATGCTGGATCTCTTGCAACACGAGGCCCTGGCGCCTGCCCAGCAATCTCTGCTGGGTCATGCGGCCCACTCGGCCAGACTGCTGCAAACCATCATCGATGACGTGCTCGACTTTTCCAAAATTGAGGCCCACAGCCTGGAGCTTCACTGCGAGCGTTTCTCCCCCCGAAGCCTCTGCCAGGCCATCATGGAACCGCTGCACGCCATGGCGAGCGGCAAGGGGCTAACCTTGTACTGCGAGCTGGAGGATGCCGTGCCCGACGCGCTGTTCGGGGATCCGGTACGGCTGTCCCAGATAGTCAACAACCTGCTTGGCAATGCGGTCAAGTTTACCGAGCGGGGCCGGGTCGTACTCAGGATGGGTTGGGATGGGCAACGGCTGTGCATCGAGGTGCAAGACAGTGGCATCGGCATCAGTGAAGGGGATCAGGCGCGCCTGTTTGAACCCTTTACCCAGGTCGACAGCTCGGCCACTCGTCACTGCGCGGGAACTGGACTCGGGTTGAGCATCAGCAAGCGACTGGTCACCTTGATGGGGGGGGAGCTTTGCCTGGCTAGCCAGCTCGGCGAAGGGAGCCGCTTCTGGTTCAGTCTGCCGGGGCTCAGCTTGCCCTGCGAGAGTGAGGCGCGCGCCAGTCCGCCTAAGTTGACATTGCGCCCTCTGGATGTGCTGGTGGTCGAAGACAGCCCGGTCAATCAGCTCGTGGTCTCGCTCATGTTGCAAAAGCTGGTGAGCCGGGTGCGTCTTGCGGGCAATGGCCTGGAGGCGATCTCCCAGGTGGCCGAGCAGGCGCCGGATCTCATCCTGATGGACATGCGCATGCCGCAGATGGACGGATTGGAGGCGACCCGGTTGCTGCGCGAGCTTGGTTATCAGATGCCGATAGTGGCATTGACCGCCAATGCCATGGCCGAAGACAGGGCCCGTTGTCTGGATGGGGGCATGACGGACTTTCTAGCCAAGCCCATTAGTCTGGCGCGGCTGCGCGATTGCCTGGCGCGGCACTGCTGAGTGTCATGGCCCTGTCATGGTGAGCGGTCAAAGTTCCTGAGATGTTCTGGGCATGCTGGTGATGGTTTTGTGAGCCTCAACCGAGGTGAGTCGAGAAAACACAGGTAAAAAAATGGTCAACTAGTTAGTTGACCAGTTCTTCAGCAAATACTGAAGAGAGCACGGGATAAATCGGGTTGTATAAAACTATATGAAAGATACGTGCCAACTTTTCAATTCTCTTCAAGCCACTTGTTTCGGCCAATATGGGAGAGGATTGGTGTCTAATGAATACATTTTTTTGCAAATTGCGAGTTGTGATTTTGCATATTGATATTTTTCGCATTTTGCAACGATTTGGCAAGGGGCCGGGATGTCAATCCAAAGTATTTACCCTGCCTTCTTGCGGCTTACCTTCTTCTGAATGATCCGGTCAGCGCCATGCCAGAGTCATTGGCCTAGATCCCCCTTCACCGCCAGAGTGGCATCCGAGCTCACCGACGCTGGTGAGGTCAGCGGGCGATCAGCCGCCGCAGAAATTGGCGTGCTGCTTCGCTGTTCTGCTTGGCAATCAGCATCTGCTTCTCATAGATGGGCATCGGCAGTATTTCCAGCCAGCGCTGACACAGCCAGGTGGCATCCTCGAACTGTTTGTCCGGGTAGAGTTCATCGAGCTCGGGGTATTGATCGAACACTTCCCGCAGTCGGTTGGCCAGCAGATCGTCACTGAAGTCGGAGTGGATGCTGGGCCAGTTGGGTAGCGGCTCTACCTCGGCACGGCGCAATCCCAGCTCGTCTGTCGTCATGCTGTGGATGCAGAAGCGATCCAGGCCGAGCACAGTGACTCCGAGCAGACCGTCATTGAGGGTGTAGAAGTCGGTGACCTTGACCCGAGTGCCAACCGGTAATATGCGCCCGGCGGTGCCCGCTGGAGTGGACTCCTCCATGACGATGCCAAAGCCCTTGTCTTGTTCGAACGACTCTTTGAGCATCTGCAGGTGGCGCGGCTCGAACAGTCGCAGTGGCAGCTTGCCGCCCGGCAGTATGTGGGACGGTAAGGGGAACAGTGCCAGTGTGGTGTTATTCATGTTCCTTCCTCCGTTGATTCATGCTTGGAGGGAGTAATGCAGCGACCGTGCCAGACCATGAAAAAAGCCACCCTGGGGTGGCTTCATTGTGCTCAGTGGCGCTGTTCCAGATACATCACGGCAGCCTCGACCCGGCTCTGTGCCTCGAGTTTCTTGAGCAGGCTCTTGACGTGCACCTTGACGGTGCCCTCCGAGATATGGAGCACCGAGGCAACCTGCTTGTTGGAGAGGCCCTTTGCAATTTCGCGCAGGATTTGCATTTCGCGACGCGTCAGGCTCTCGAGTTTCTGCTGCAGATGATCCAGCTCGTAGATGTTTTCCAGATAAGGGCGCAGCGGCTCGCTCAGGATCTGCTGTCCCGTCATCACGTCGCTTAGCTGGGCCAGCAGGGTGTCGGGCTCAGTGTCCTTGAGCAGGTAACCATCGGCACCTGCCTTGAGCAGGGCGACCACGTCCTGACGGGCATCGGAAACCGTCAGGATCACCACGCGGGAGGTGATCTCTCCGTCGCCCGCAGTGCCTTGAGGGTATCCAGACCGGAGAGACCCTTCATGTTGAGGTCCAGCAAAATCAGGTCGGTTCGGCCTCCTTGGCCATGGCGACGGCGTCACTGCCGTTGGAGGCCTCGCCGCACACGATCATGTTCTCTTCCAGCGCCAGGAGTTGCACTATCCCCTTGCGCATCAGGGGGTGATCATCGACCACC
>NZ_AQGQ01000017.1 GCF_000388115.1 Aeromonas molluscorum 848 | reverse complement strand
GTCGCCGTCGCCAGGAGTTGGTCGACTATTTGCAGGTGTTCAACAGCCCGACCGATTATCAGCTGTTCAACCCGGAGACCGGCGAACAGGGCCGCCCCGCCAATCTGCTGCTGTGGGAGTACAACTCCGGTGCCCTGCTGGATGTGACCGGTGGTCATAATTCCAAGGTCACCTTCTCGATGATCGCTCAAGAACAGCCCGTCAGTGTGGCGTTGGCCCAGAAGTTCGAGCAGTCCGAAATGATGAACTTCTCCATCCACAGCTTGCCGCTGGAAGAGCAAGCCCTGTTCAAGGGTCTGCTGCTGATCCCCATCGGCGTGCTGATGGTGGTGTTCCTGCGGGTCATGGTCGGCATCAAGACCTCGGGCACCTTCATGCCGGTGCTGATTGCAGTCGCCTTCATCCAGACTCAGCTCATCACGGGACTGGTCGGTTTCCTGCTGATCGTCGGTACCGGTCTCGTCATTCGCTCCTACCTGTCGCGGCTCAACTTGCTGCTGGTGGCCCGAATATCGGCGATCATCATCATGGTGATCTCGATGATTGGTCTCTTCTCGGCCTTGGCCTTCAAGCTGGGACTGACCAGCGGGGTGAAGATCACCTTCTTCCCGATGATCATCCTCTCCTGGACCATAGAGCGCATGTCCATCCTCTGGGAAGAAGAGGGGTCCAAAGAGGTGTTCCGCCAAGGCGGTGGTTCGTTGCTGGTCGCCGTCATCGCCTACCTGGCCATGGACAACGAGCTGATCCGTCACCTCACCTTCAACTTCCTCGGCCTGCAGCTGGTACTGATGGCAACCGTGCTGGTGATGGGTAACTACACAGGTTACAAACTGAGCGAGCTCAAGCGTTTCAAGCCGCTGGTGGATGAGATGAAGTCCGGCGTCACACCGGGTAAGGACAAGTAACAGATGTGGTTCTGGGAAAAATACACCAGCCCGTGGAGCCTGGCCCAGTCAGGCATCCTCGGCATGAACAAGCGCAACCACACCTATATCAGCCGCTATAATCCGCGCAACCTCTATCCTCTGGTGGATGACAAGTTGCAGACCAAGAAGATAGCGCTGGATGCCGGAGTGACAGTGCCTGATCTCATCGGGACCATTCGCGAGCAGCATGATGTGGCCCGCATCACCGAGCTGGTCAAGGAGTGGCCGGGCTTTTGCATCAAACCGGCCCGGGGCTCGGGGGGCAAAGGGATATTGGTGATCCTGCGCCAGGAAGATGGCCTCTTCTACAAACCCAACGGCAGCGCCTCCAATGGCCAGGATCTGGAGCGCCATGTCTCCAACATACTGGCCGGGCTCTATTCTCTCGGCGGCAAGCCTGACGTGGCGCTGGTGGAAGGCCTCATCAACTTCGATGATGTGTTCGACGGCTACTCGTTTGAAGGGGTGCCCGATGCCCGGGTGATCATCTTCAAGGGCTTCCCGGTGATGGCCATGATGCGCCTCTCTACCGCGGCATCGGACGGCAAGGCGAACCTGCATCAGGGCGCCGTGGGGGTGGGCCTGTGCCTGCGTACCGGCCGGGCGCTGCGGGCGGTGCAGTTTGGCAATCCCTTGCGCCACCACCCGGACACCGGCCTGGATCTGTACGAACTCAAGGTTCCTCACTGGGATATCTTGCTGACGCTGGCGGCATCTTGCTACGAGATGTCCGGCCTGGGTTATATCGGTACCGACATGGTGCTCGACAAGTTCCGTGGCCCCATGCTGCTCGAGCTCAACGCCCGCCCCGGCCTCGCCATCCAGATAGCCAACGGCCGCGGCCTGGTCCCCAATCTCAAGACCATAGAGAAGCTGGGTTCCACCAAGATGACGGTGGCACAGCGCGTCGCCTTCTCCAAGGAGCACTTCGGCATCTTCGAAGAGTGATGGGAGTGCAGCACCATCGACCCAAGAGCGCGCCTTCGGGCGCGTTTTTTATTGGCAAACCCTGATTCGTCACTCGCACAGCCGCTCCGCTTGCCCGCCATCCCCGGGGATGAAACTTGCGACAGGCTGAACACAGGGAGGCTTTCAGCCTGTCAGCGTCCTTTATTAAAGCGACAAAAAACGGCACCAATGTTAGATTAGTTAAATCAAATTAAATAGATAGAACGGATCAGGTACTCCTATGCAACGCTGGCCCAGCCTGAAACAGCTCCAATATCTGATAGCGCTCGACGAACACAAGAACTTCAACCGCGCCGCCAAGGCGTGCCATGTCAGCCAGTCTACTCTGAGTACCGGCATCCAGACCCTGGAGGACATGATGAACCTGCAACTGGTGGAGCGCGACCACAAGAGCTTCATCATGACCCCCATCGGCCTGGATGTGGTCGAGCGGGCCCGAAACCTGCTTTCCGACGCCCGGGATCTGATGGAACTCGGCCAGCAGCAGGGTGGCGTCATGCAGGGCACGGTGCGGCTCGGCTGCATTCCGACCATAGCCCCCTTCCTGCTCAGCAAGCTGGTGCAGCGCTGCGCCAAAACCTATCCGGACCTGGAGCTGTTGCTGCGTGAAGACACCACCAGCAACCTGCTCAAGCAACTGGAGCAGGGCCAACTCGACCTCTTGATCCTGGCGTTACCCATCGAAATTGGCGGTTTCCATTGCAAGCCGGTCGGTCAGGATCCCTTCCACATGGTGATGCCCAGCGACATGGCGGCGGGGCTGCACATGCCGTTCGACTATAAAGAGCTGCCCAGTCAGAGCATCTTCCTGCTCGAGCGCGAGCACTGCCTGACCGAGCATGCGGTGAGCGCCTGTCGACTGCGCGACAAGAGCAAGATCAACCCCTTTGCCGCCACCAGTCTGCACACGCTCGTGCAGATGGTCGGCGCCGGGTTAGGCACGACCTTCTTGCCGCAGATGGCCATAGACGCCGGCATCCTGGATAACACTGATCTGGTGGCCATCCCGCTGCCGGGTGAGCAGGCTTATCGGGAGATAGGCCTGGTGTGGCGCCCCAGTACCACCCGGGTGCAGACCTTCTACAAGCTGGCAGAGCTGGTCAAACCGCTGATCGAGCCCCAGCCTGAGCCGGTTTTCCCGCAGTGAAGGGGCTGCTCTCAGCCATGGTGAGCAGCATGTCTTGCACTCTTGGGCACGTGCGGGTTCTATGTATGGGAGAGTGATGCTGATGAAACGGATCCTGCCTCTGCTTGCCCTGTTGCTGGCCGCCTGCTCCAGCACACCCGAGCCGGTAGCGCCCTCAACCCCTGACAGAGCCTTCGACGGCTTCTTTCAACAGTGGCGCGGCGTTCCCTATCGCATGGGCGGTACCAACCGGGCCGGGCTCGACTGCTCCGCCTTCACCCAGCTCGCTTACCAGCAAGTGCTGGGCTTCCAGCTGCCCCGCACGACAGAGTCCCAGGCCGATCTCGGCAAGGCCATAGCACGCAGCGAGCTCCGTCATGGGGATCTGGTGTTCTTCAAGACGGGTTGGGATCAGTATCACGTCGGCGTCTATACCGGCGCAGGCGAATTTATCCACGCCTCCACCAGCAAGGGGGTGATCCGCTCCCGGCTCGACAACGTCTACTGGCGCAAGCACTACTGGCAGGCACGCCGCCTGACCTCAGTCACCGGGCCCTCGGGCTGACAGCAATCAGGCCCCATCGGGGCCTGATTGCTGCTTGAAACCGACTACGCCTTGCGGTGCCAGCGTGGTGAGCTGGCGGTCTCTCCCCAAGGGGTGACACAAGCCAGATGAGCCCCCTCTATGAGGCGATCGCTGGATCCGAGCACCTCGCCCACCTGGCGATGGATCAGCTTGAGCACAGGCAAGGGCTGCTCCGCCAGAGAGTGTCCCGCCGCAAAGTAGGCTCCCTGATGATGCAGCGCCAACTTCTGGACGAACTCATAGGTATTGAAGCTGGCAGGCATACGGTCTACCACATCATTGACCTTGGTCAGCAAGCGTTCCAATTCCTCTGTCATGACACTCTCTCCCTCTGCTGTGATGAGATATAAATTACCCCAAAATGGTTAGTTTTGGCCAGTACCAAAGATGTCCATGGGCTGTAAAAAGCATACTGTCACCGAAAGTGGGCGGCGGCGCACGCTTCGCCGCCGATCCCGGGCCTGTGGCTTTACAGGATGCGCAAGGCCGGGTTAACGTCCCCGGACCCAATTCTGCCCGGGAGCCCCTATGGAACAGGCCATGCATTTTGCCACCCAGCTGGATCGACTCAAGTCAGCCTATCAGGCCGCCCCAGCCCCGTCACTTACCGAGCGACTGGCCAGACTAGCGCGACTAGAGCAAGCCCTGCTGAGCCACAAGGAGGCCCTCTGTCGGGCGCTGGCCAACGACTATGGCAAACGCAGCCGAGCCGATAGTCTGCTCGCCGATATACTGCCCTGCCTCACCCAGCTCAAACATGTGCGCAGACACCTCAAGAAGTGGATGGCCCCGAGTCGACGCAGTCCGGGGCTGCTGCTCAATCCTGCCCGGCTTGAGGTGGTTTATCAGCCCCTGGGCGTCGTGGGCATAGTGGTGCCCTGGAACTTCCCCGTGATGCTGAGCCTGGGGCCACTCATCGGTGCCATTTCTGCCGGCAACAGAGCCATGCTCAAACTCTCCGAGTTCACCCCGGCCACCAATGCAGTCCTCATCCAGCTGCTGGGCGATGCCTTCGAGCAGGACGAGGTGGTAGTCTGCGAGGGGGATGCCCAGCAAGGGGCGGCCTTCTGCGCCCTCCCCTTCGATCATCTGCTGTTTACCGGCTCGACCAGCATAGGTCGGCAGGTGATGGCCGGCGCCGCCCGCCAGCTCACCCCACTCACCCTGGAACTAGGCGGCAAATCCCCCTGCCTCATCGGGCCTGACATGCCGATGAGCCTGGCGGTGGAACGAGTACTGTATGGCAAGAGTCTCAATGCAGGCCAGGTCTGTGTCGCGCCCGACTATGTGCTGCTGCCCAGGGGGCAGGAGGGCGCGTTTATCCAGGCTTATCGCGAACGCTTCTTGCGCCTCTACCCTCAGGGATTGGCGAGCGATGACTACGCCTCCATCATCAACCCGCGCCAGTATCAACGGCTTATCGACTGGCTGGAGGAGGCCGTTGCCGCCGGCGCCCAGGCCCACCCTTGCGCCACCCCGGCCCGGGATGACGAACAGCGCCGATTGCTGCCCCATCTGTTGACCGAGCTGCCCGGCCACTGCCAACTGATGCGAGAGGAGATCTTCGGCCCCCTGCTGCCGCTGGTACCCTATGACAGCCTCGATGAGGCCATTACCTATATCCAGAGCAGACCCAGGCCCCTGGCCCTCTATCTGATGAGCCTGGATCCCGAGTTGCAGGCCAGGGTGATCAGAGAGACGCACTCCGGTGGGGTCGCCATCAATGAGACCCTGCAGCAGGTTGCGGCGGACGATGCGCCTTTCGGGGGCATAGGCCCATCAGGCATGGGCCACTACCATGGCCGGGAGGGGTTTCTCACCTTTTCCAAGGCCAAGACGGTGCTGCGCCGGGGCAAGTGGAGCCCGGGTATCCTGCTCCAGCCGCCCTATGATCGCTGGTACAAGAAGCTGCTGCTGAGCTGGTTGATCCGCTAAGCGCTCAATAAACAGCAGGGGCCCATGGCCCCTGCTGTTTATTGATTTATGCCAGGCGAAGTTCAGATCAGGGCATCGAACACCCCGGTGGAGAGGTAGCGATCCCCTCGATCGCAGATAATAGCGACGATCACTCCCTGCTCAAGCTCGGCGGCGACACGCAGTGCTCCCGCCACTGCCCCTCCCGAGCTGACGCCGCAACAAATCCCCTCTTCCCTGGCCAGACGGCGCATGGTGGCGAGCGCCTCCGCCTGGGTGATGTCCAGAACCCGATCAACCCGCTCAGGCTCGAAAATGGCGGGCTGGTAAGCGGCGGGCCAACGGCGGATCCCCGGAATTTGACTCCCTTCCGCCGGTTGTAGACCGACGACCTGCACCGCCGGGTTCTGCTCCTTGAGATAACGAGAGACCCCCATGATGGTACCAGTGGTGCCCATGGCCGAGACGAAGTGAGTGATGGCTTCGCCACTCTGGCGCCAGATTTCGGGGCCTGTGCTCTGGTAGTGGGCCTGCGGGTTGGCAGGATTGTTGAACTGATCCAGCACCAACCCCTCCCCCTTGGCCGCCATGGCCTGCGCCAGATCCCTCGCCCCCTCCATGCCATTGTCGACCAGCACCAGCTCGGCGCCATAGGCTTGCATGGCGGCGCGGCGCTCCTGGCTCATGTTGCTCGGCATGATGAGCCGCATCCGGTAGCCCTTGGTGGCCGCCACCATGGCCAGGGCGATACCGGTATTGCCCGAGGTGGCCTCGATCAGTCTGGCGCCGGGCGGTAAGCGACCGCTCGCTTCGGCGGCGAGAATGAGGTTCAACGCAGGCCTGTCCTTGACCGAACCGGCAGGGTTGTTGCCCTCCAGCTTGACCAAAATGGTGACTCCCGCATGGGGATTGATACGCTGCAGGCGCACCAGCGGGGTATCGCCTATCAAATCGTCTAGGGTGGCAAAGGCCATCGTGGCTTCCTGTGCAAATGCGCGGATGAGTTGGCGCAGCTAACGTGGCATCATGAGTGTCATCAGACAAGGGGCGGTGATGGGGTCGTCCCGCAACCTGGCCCTTCCATGAGGGGGATCAGTGTAAGCGAGCTAGTCACCCCGGCAAAGGGCCATGCGCCGGCGTGGCCATGAACAGGAGTTGCCATGACAGACATCATCCATGATCCGCAGCAGCAAGCCTTCCTCTGCGTGGTTGACGGCCATGAGGCGCGCCTGCGCTACCGGTTGCTCGACCAACACCAGGTCGATGCCTATAGCACCTTCGTGCCCGGCGAACTGCGCGGTCAGGGGCTGGCAGACCAGCTGGCCCGGGCCTTCTTCGACTGGTGCAAGGGACAAAATCTCGAGATAATCCCGAGCTGCAGCTATATCGAGACCTGGTTGCGACGCCATGGCGGTTGAGCTCTCGGCTCCCATGAGTGACGCTCTCGAGCCCCGGCTGAGGGTGCAGACCGAGGCACTGCTGCGCGCCGACCCCTATCGCATGGCCTGCCTGAAGATGGCCGCCACGCTTGAGCTGCCTGACTGGGCGCTCGGGGCAGGCTTTGTACGCAACCTCATCTGGGATCATCTGCACCATAACGCCGAGCCGACCCCGCTCAACGACCTGGATCTTGTCTATCTGGATCCGGCAGATATTGAGGGAACACAAGAGTCGGCCCACGAAGCCTGGTTGAGCGCGCGTCTGGCCGGTCGCTGGCAGGTGCGCAATCAGGCCCGCATGCACCTTCGCCAGGGAGTGGCCCCCTTTGACAGCAGCGAGCAAGCTCTGGGTCACTGGGTCGAACTGCCCACCTGCGTCGGAGTGCGCCTGCTACCGGATGGTAAATTGCACTGGCTGGCCCCCTTTGGTCTGACCAGATGCTGGTCCCTTGAGGTTCTGCCCAACCCCCGTTGTCGGCAACCCCGGTCTGTGTTTGATGAGCGGGTCGCCGCCAAGGCATGGCGCCGACTCTGGCCTCAGCTCTGGATCCCTCAATCAGGATGACGCTAGCCCAGGCTGCTTGCCACCCTCAGTAAAAAGCCACTTTGGCACAACAACTTAACTAAAGTGACTGATATACAGTGGCTTTTATAATACGGGTTTCATGATGCGCGATTTTTTCTCTCTCGAGCGCTGGCTGCCGGGCCTGGTTGCCTTGTTGCAATACCAACGGGCCTGGTTGCTGCCCGATGTTCGGGCCGGTTTCTCGGTGGCCGCCGTTGCGCTGCCTGTGGCTATCGCCTATGCCGAATTGACCGGTGTAGGTGCCATCGTCGGCCTCTACTCCTGCATATTGCCGATGATGGTTTACGCCCTGTTTGGCACCTCACGCCAGCTCATTGTCGGTCCCGATGCCGCTACCTGCGCCGTCATCGCCGCCGTGGTCGCCCCCCTTGCCGCAGGCGATGCGACCCGCCATTGGCAACTTGTCATGACGATGACCGCCATGACGGGCTTCTGGTGCCTGCTCGCCAGCCGCTTCAAGTTGGGGGTATTTGCCGATTTTCTCTCCCGACCAATCTTGATGGGGTTGCTCAACGGGGTCGCCATCACCATCATGGTGGGTCAGCTCTCCAAGATCCTCGGCTTCACCTTTGACGAACGCTACCTCATCGAGCGGATCATGAGCGGTACCAACTATCTGGCGCGTACCCATCTGCCCACCCTGGCCATGAGCCTCTTCACCCTGCTCATCTTGCTGCTCAGCAAACGTTACCGGCCGGGCTGGCCCTCCTCCATGGTGGCCATGGTGGCCACGGCTGCCCTGGTATGGGCGGGTCATCTGGGTCAGTTCGGGATTGATACCCTGGGCACCATTGGCTCGGGCCTGCCCGCCTTCCAGATGCCGGAGTTTCCCCCCGGGCTGCTGCGTGAACTGGTGCTACCCGCCCTCAACCTTGCCATGGTGAGCTTTGTCTCCATGATGCTCACTGCCCGCAGCTTTGCCGCCAAAAATGGCTATGAGATTGATGCAGACAAGGAGTTCAGGGCGCTGGGCATGGCCAATCTCGCCTCCGCCGTCTCCCAGGGCTTTGCCATCAGTGGCGCCGACTCGCGCACCGCGGTCAACGATGCCAACGGTGGCAAGAGCCAGCTGGTCTCCATCATCGCCGCCATCATCATCGGCTTCATTGCCTTCTACCTGACCTCACCGCTGCAATACATCCCCACCGCCGCCCTCGGGGTGGTACTGGTGATGGCATCCATCTCCCTGCTCGATCTCAAGGGGTTGTGGGCGCTGAAGGATTCCGATCGCGCCGCCTTCTGGCTGGCGCTGATCACCTTTATCAGCGTGCTCACCATGGGGGTCATCCCCGGCATCACGCTCGCGGTGCTGCTTGGATTGTTCCAGTTCCTGCGCAACGTGATGCGCCCGACGGATCAACTGCTCGGCATGGATGATGAAGGGGTGGTTCGCACCCTGGGCGACAACGAACAGGCCAAGGCGATCCCGGGGGTGCTGGTCTACCGCTTCAACTCACCGCTCACCTACTTCAACGCCCCCTACTTCAAACGGCGAGTGCTGGCGCTGCTGGTGCAGGATCCCCATAGCCCCCAGTGTCTGGTGGTGGATGCCGTGGCCTGTTTCACTCATCAGGACATCAGCGTGATGAGCATGGTCGGCGAGCTGCACCGCGAGTTGAAACGCCGTGGTATCCACATGGTAATGGCGGGGCGCCACGGCCAGCTCAGCCACTGGTTCCGCCAGGCCGGGATCCGGGTCGGCGACGAAGGCATCATCCTCTGCCCCGACATGTATCAGGCACTGCGCATGACCCGTTGCTACCGCGAGCCCCTGTTCAAGGATGACGACGTAGTGGAGAGCACCACTGACGCTATCCTCTCCCAGTGGCCCAAAGATGATGCGCTGCCGGACTCGGCGCGGCTCACCCTCCCCTGCGAGCAAGAGGCGAGTACCACTCAAGCCTGATTGGGCGCCAGTCCATCCGAATGGCGATGGTCTGGCGCTATCCTCTCAGAGCAAGATTGCACCCCGCAGACTCTTGGTGTTAAATGCCCGTCCAGATGGCCCTGACGAGGGCCATCCCCAGTATTTGGACTCCCCATGCACACTCAATCCCAAGCCGGACCTGGCACGCTGTTCGCGCTGACCTGGCCGCTGTTTATCGATCTCGCCCTGCACTTCCTGACCGGGGCCCTCAACACCTTCATGGTGGGTCACGTCTCCTACCAGGGGGTGGCGGCGCTGGCGGTCGGTAATCAGGTGTTCGATCTGGCCATCACCCTGTTCAGCTTCGTCAGCATAGGCACCAGCGTGGTGATCACCCAGTATCTGGGCGCAGGCGATCGGGAGAAGGCACGTATCGTCATCCACACGGCCATCGGCTTCAATCTGCTGGTCGGGCTGGTCGCCGCTGTGGGAGTCATGCTGGGAGCGGCCCCCATGCTGGCCTTGATGAACCTGCCCGATCACCTGATGGGCGATGCCCTGCTTTACCTCCAGATCATCGGCCTGTGCCTGCTGCCCGAGGCCGCCGCCCTCTGTCTCGCATCCACCCTGCGCGCCCACGGTCATACCCGTCAGGCCATGTATGTGACCCTGATAGTCAACCTCATCACCTTCGTCGGCAACTTGTTGCTGCTCTATGGCTGGTTTGGCCTGCCACAACTCGGAGTGGCCGGGGTCGCCATCAGCACAGTCGTGGGTCGTCTGGTTGGCGTGGTACTGCTGGTCTGGCTGGTAGCGCGCAAGACGGGGATCCGGCTGCGCCTGCCAGAGATCCTCAAACCCAGCCGTCCCATGCTGCGCAAGGTGTTGCATATCGGCCTGCCGGCGGCGGGGGAGAACCTCTCCTGGATGCTGCAGTTCATGGTGGTAACGGCCTTCGTCGGCCTGCTCGGTGACAAGGCGCTGGCGACCCAGAGCTACTTCTTCCAGATCTGCCTGTTCATTCTGCTGTTCGGCCTCTCCATCGGCCTTGGCAACGAGATCATCATCGGTCACCTGGCCGGCGCCCGCCGCTTCGAGCAGGCTTACGCCCAGCTGTTGCACAGCCTCAAGCTGGGGTTGATCGTCACCACCCTGATCGCCATTGCCGTGGCCATCAGCGGACGGCAGATTATCAGTCTGTTCACCGCAGATGGCGACATCATCGACATGGTGGCTCAGCTGTTTCTCATCAGCCTGATCCTCGAACCTGGCCGCACCTTCAACCTGGTGGTGATCAACGCCCTGCGCGCCACCGGGGATGCCCGTTTCCCGCTCTACATGGCACTGCTGTCCATGTGGGGCATCGCCGTTCCCCTTTCCTATTACCTTGGTATCATGCAAGGCTATGGACTGGTCGGCATCTGGCTGGCGCTCGCCTGTGATGAATGGGTTCGCGGACTGGCCATGTTCTGGCGCTGGCGCAGTCGTCGCTGGCAAAACAAACTCCTAGTTGAAACATAAGCGGGATCAGAATGAAGAAAATCGGACTCTTGTTGGCTACTCTGCTGCTCAGCCCTCTGGCCCTGGCGCAAACGGATGCCACTGCCCCCAAGGCGCAAGCGCCCCAGACCTGGTATGTGGCGCCCATCGTCATAGATGCAACAAACGAGGCCCAGAAGGCGCTGACCAAAGAGTTCACCGCCCAGATGATAAAGACCATCAAGATCAACGAGTATCAGACCGGCAAGGCCCTCGGCAAGACCAAGGATCCCAAATGGTTGATCCGCACCCAGCTGCTCCCGGCCAGCGATGCACCGCTGATTGGCAAGAAGCATCCCCAAGGGCTGACCTTCGGCAAGGGCCAACCCAGCCAGGAGATAGTCGGCGAGCTCATCATGAACGGCACCCTGGTGGCGCACATCGGCCAAGGCTGGCGTGAACCCATAGTCCCGGGCACACCTGTGGCCGACAAGATCACCATAGCCAACTACCGCTATGCCATCGGCAGCGAGGCCAAGGCGGGAGATCTTGAGGAGCTGGCGGCCCAGATTGGTTTTGAAGCGGGCAAAGTCATCGCCCGTGATGGCAAGGCGCTGCCCGAGAAGACTAAGAAGAAAAAGGAGTAAGCCTGCACCCGCGGTTATCGCAATGACAACAAAGGGGCCTGTGGCCCCTTTGTTTATTCGGCCGATGACCCGCCTGCTGCGCTGTCACCTCCCGCATCGCTGTCCCTGTGCATTTTCTGTGACCTCCCCCCGATTTTTACCGAGACAATGCGCGCTGTGCGATAAAGTTATCAGTTGATTCAATCGCTTATGACAATGTTATGACAGCGATCTGGAGACAGCTCATAACTGCGATCTCGATCACATCTATCTCGAACTCCGAGGTGTAGTTTTAATCGTGTCGGCACACCCAAGCGCAACAAGGAGGCGACATTACATGTTCCCAGAGTACAGAGACCTTATCTCGCAACTGAAGAGCAGTGATGACCATTTCCATCAGAAGTTTGCCTTACACAACGAGCTGGACGGGACCATCAGAAAACTGGAAAAGCATCATGCCAGCGACTTCAGTCCTGAGTTGAGGGATCTGAAAAAACAGAAACTTAAACTCAAAGAGGAGATATACGACATCCTCAAACAACATCAGTCTCATTGAACGCCTAGAAAATTGATCGAGTGATTGCACGGATAAGCAATTTATCCTCTCAACCCGGCCCATAGGCCGGGTTTTTCGTTTGCCTCCCCCAGCACTGATTGCACCTCGATTGAGCTTTCGGGGTCAAACCGTTATCTTGTGCCCTCGCCCTGCCACGCTCAAGGAGAGCACCATGCCCCGTCTGGACAGCATTCACCTCTATCCCATCAAATCCACCGCGGGCATGACCCTGAACCGGGCCCGCGTTGGCGAGGAGGGACTGGATGGCGACCGGCGTTACATGGTGGTCAAGCCGGACGGCACCTTCATCACGGCCCGAACCCATCCCCAATTGCAGCAAGTCGTGGCCAGCCCCGTCGAGGGCGGCCTGCAACTGCGCTATCCGGGCCAGGAGCTGCTCACTCTGCTGGAACAGGATTTCCTGCTCACGCCTCAAGCCACCGGCGTCTGGGGTGACAGCTTTACCGCGCTGCGTACCCATGAGCTGGCGGATCACTGGCTGAGCCGGGTGGCCGGAGAGCCGGTACGCCTGCTCTGGCTTGGCGAACAATCGGCCCGTTTTCGCGATAAAACCGGCACCCGCGTCAGCTTCGCCGATGGTTATCCCCTGTTGCTGATAGGTCAGGCTTCCCTGGAGGATCTCAACTTGAGATCCGATGCATTGCATCAGATGAGCCAGTTTCGCACCAATCTGGTGGCCAGCGGTTTGCGCCCCTTCGAGGAAGATGGCTGGCGCCGTATTCGCATCGGTGAAGTCGAGTTCCTGATAGCCAAACCCTGCAGCCGCTGCATCATGACCACAGTCGAATCCGGATCCAGCCGCTTCAATGCGCTCAAGGAGCCGCTCGCCACTCTGACTCACTATCGTCGTGGCGAAGACGGCGAGGTCTATTTCGGCCAAAACCTGGTAGCCCTCAATGAGGGCTGGATCGCGGCTGGCAGTGAGATAGAGGTGCTGGAGCGGGTACGCCCTCAGGTCTACGGCAATGGCGCGCCGAAGAAGCGCGCCCTGATCTGCGTGGCACGCACCCCCCTGGCCCGGGATCTGGAGACCTTCTGGTTCGAAGCCGAGGATGGCGAGCCCTTGCCCGACTACCAGGCGGGTCAACATCTGCCGCTGTTTGTCGATATCAAGGGGGAACGGGTGCAGCGCCGCTACACTCTCTGCTCGAGCCCGGATGCGCCGGGGCGCTATGCCATCGGCGTCAAGCGCCAGGCCGATGGCCGGCTCTCCCAGTGGCTGCACCGCCATCTCAAGGTAGGCGATCGCGTGCTGGCCAAGGATCCCGCCGGTGACTTCCAGCTTGGCGCTGAGCGCAAGTTGCTGCTGCTGTCTGCCGGTTCAGGCATCACCCCCATGCTTGCCATCGCCCGCACTCTGGCCCTGCGCGGCGAGCTCGGCGAAGTTCACTTCATGCATCAGTGCCGCAGCGAAGCTGACATTCCCGTCCCCGAGGAGTTGCATGCCCTGGCACGCCAAGGCATGCAACTGAGCCTTATCCTGAGCCAGGCTGACGGCCACTGGCAGGGGCTGCAAGGCCGACTCGGCGCCGAACACCTCGCCCTGGTACAGCATCTGTGCGAGCGAGACGTCTTTCTCTGCGGCCCCCAGGGATTCATGAGCAGGGCCATCACGCTGCTGCAAGGGGCCGGGGTGAAGCGCATTCGTCAGGAGAGTTTCGGTGGGGCCCCGCTCATCAGTGCCCGTCCCCACCAAGGGGTGACCTTGCAGATAGCAGGCAAGCGCTTTGCTGGCAATAACCAGGGCAGCATACTCGATCAGGCCAGCAAGCAGGGGCTGGACTTGCCCTGGAGCTGCCGGGCCGGGATCTGTGGCAGTTGCAAGCAGACGCTGGTTGCCGGTGAGGTTGAGCAGGCGAGCGCACCGGCTCTCACCGAGGCCGAGCGCGCTCAGGGCAAGATCCTGACCTGCTGTGCCATTCCTCTGACCGACATCGAAATAGCCTGACTCCGGCTGCCCCTGCCCCGTCAATCATCCCGGGCTGACAACACTGGGGTGATCGGTCAGCCAATTGGAAAATGCATAAAAAAACGGCTGCCGAGGCAGCCGTTTCATATGGCATGGGCTCACCCCTGACGCAGGGCTGCGATACGCTGCTCTATGGGCGGGTGGCTCATGAAGAACTCACTCACCGAACGCTTGCCGTTGATGCCAAAGGCCATCATGGCGCCTTCCATCTGCGGCTCGGCACCGCGGGAGAGGCGCTGCAGCGCCGCTATCATCTTGTCACGACCCGCCAGCTTGGCGGCGCCGGCATCGGCCCGGAACTCACGCTGGCGGCTGAACCACATCACGATCATCGAGGCCAGCACACCGAAAATCATCTCCAGCACGAACACGGTGATCATGTAGGCGAACCCACCGGAGCTGCTGCTCTCTTCACTGTTGTTGGAGCTGAAGAAGTTGCTGATGACGCCCGCCACTATGCGGGCGAAGAACATCACGAAGGTGTTCACCACCCCCTGGATCAGGGTCAGAGTCACCATGTCGCCGTTAGCCACGTGGCTCACCTCATGGGCCAGCACGGCTTCGGCCTCGTCGCGGCTCATGCTGTAGAGCAGGCCGGAAGATACCGCTACCAGCGAGTCGTCCCGACGGGCTCCGGTGGCGAAGGCATTCATGTCAGCGGACTCATAGATGCCCACTTCCGGCATCTTGATCCCCGCTTCGCGGGCCTGACGAGCCACGGTACTGACCAGCCAGTGCTCGGTCTCGTTACGGGGCTGTTCGATGACCTGGACGCCATAGCTACGCTTGGCCATCCACTTGGACATCAGCAAAGAGATAAAGGAACCCCCAAAACCGAACACGGCACAGAAGATCAGCAAGCCAGAGATACTGGACTTGTTGATGCCAAGCACCGAGAACAGGATATTGAGTACCACCCCCAGCACCAGCATGACGGCCAGGTTGGTCACTAGGAATAGCATAATTCGCTTCATATAGACTCCTTGTGAGAATGAGTGGGGCGCAGTGCGGTAGATCAGACTGTGCTCCCTGTCACACATACTAGTTGTTTTCTATGAATGCTCCCTGAATGCTGCGCTCAGCGCAACAGGGAAATATCGAGATATTCCTGCAAGTTAGCGCTATCTGGTTCGCTCAAGGTCGGGATCTCGCCGAGCAGAGGCGCTGGCAAGCGCTGGCACAAAGTCGCCAAATTCTCCTCATAGCAACTCATGCCGCAGGGCAGACGATTCATCACCCAGGCCGCCAGGCGAAGCCCCGATTGCTCTATGGCGGCCACCGTCAGCAGGGCATGATTGAGGCAACCCAGCTTGGCACCCACCACCAAGACCACGGGCAGTCGCTGATCCGTCACCCAATCAGACAGCAGCCGCTGGTCATTCAAGGGGAGATGCCAGCCTCCCGCGCCCTCAACCAGCACCAGCTCGGCGCCACTGCGCTCGAGCCGTCGCAGCCCGGCCGTGAGTCCGGCTTCCTCTATGGGTTGCCCTACCTGAGCCGCCGCTATGTGCGGGGCTATGGGGGGCGCATAGGCGAAGGGGTTGACCCACTCATAGGGCAGGCTCAGGCTGGCGGCCTGCTGCAACTGCAAGGCATCCCTGTTGCGCAGCCCTTGTGGGGTCTGCTCACAGCCCGCCGAGATGGGCTTGTACCCGGCACACTGTCGGCCCTGGGCACTCGCGGCTTGCAGCAGGGCGCGACTGACCAGGGTCTTGCCCACATCGGTATCAGTGCCCGTGATAAAAAATGTCGTCATCGCCACTCCTGACGTGAGGTGAAAACAAGCAGGTGCGCCAAGTTCAGCCCAGTCGCACCAGGGCCACGCTATAGCTGGCCTCCAGCAAATTGTCGGGGCGCCGAAACGCTTCATAAGCCTCGGCGAGCCGGGCGAGCCGGGTACGTCCGCCCAATCCGCCCTCGGCCCCCTCGTTGACCTGACTCGCTCCTATCCCCTTGAGATCGCGCAGCAATTCCAGCAGTTGGCCATAACCCAGAGACCAGGGGCGCACCTCTATATCTGGGGACTGAAAGCCCGCATTTTCAAGGGCTTCTCTGAGCTGGGCTTCGTCGAGAAAGCGATTGACATGGGGTTTGTCATCCACGACCAGCCAAGCCTGCGCCAACTGCCAGAGTGAGCCGCTCAGCAGCGTCGAGAAGATGATCTGGCCGCCCGGTCTCAGCACCCGCTTCAGCTCGCTGAACCCCAGCTGCGGTCGCTCGCACCACTGCAACGCCAGGCTGGAAAAGAGCAGATCGACACTGGCATCGGCCAGAGGCAGCGCCTCGGCATCGCCACACAACAAGCGGGCACCGCTGGCCCGCAACTTGGCCTGGGCCAGCATGCCGGGGGAGAGATCCAAACCCCACAGTCGGCTGCAGCGCTGTTGCAAGGCAGGCAAGAAGAAGCCGGTACCGCAACCCAGATCCAGCCCCTCTCCCCAATGGCCAGCAGGCAGCTTGGCCAGGAGTGCCTGACCCACCTCCTGCTGGAACTGGGCATGGGCATCGTAGGAGGCGGCGGCAGCGCCAAAACGGCGGGCAAGTGCCCGCTTGTCAACCCGCTGGAAAGGTTCGCACGTCAGGCTACGCCCTGGGTTGCCTTGATGCATCTCAAACATGGGACTTCGCCTCCCCCAGGGTATCGAGCAGCTTATCTATCTGCTGCTCGCTGTGGGCCGCGCTCAGGGTGATGCGCAGCCGCGCCTTGCCCTGGGGTACCGTAGGCGGGCGTATCGCGCTCACCCAGATCCCCTCTTCGCGCAGGCGGCTCGACAGCCGGGTGGCGGCCTCGCTCGCGCCCACCAGCAGCGGCTGGATCGGGGTCGCACTCATGCCAAGAGACCAACCCAGTTGGCGTCCTCCTTCGCGAAAACGGCCGATGAGCTGGCGCAATCGCTCCCGCGATTCGCTGCCACCGCGCACCAGCTCGACGGCGCGCAGCACCGCATGGGCCTGGGCCGCTGGCATATGAGTGCTGTAGACATAGGGGCGAGCGAAGTTGACCATATAGTCCACCAGCTCGCGACTGCCGCCGACAAAGGCGCCAGCCACCCCGAGCGCCTTGCCAAAGGTGCCCATTTGTATCTGAACTCGCCAAGCAGCCACCCCTTGCTCGTGCAAGGTGCCACGCCCCTCGGCGCCGAGTACGCCCAGGCCATGGGCATCATCTATCATCAGCCAGTTACGGCTCTGCTCGGCCAGCCGGGCAAGCTCGGACCAGGGCCCCTGATCCCCATCCATGCTGAACACCCCTTCCGACACGATGAGTCCTCGACCCGGCTCAAGCTGCGCGGCGAGTTGCGCCATGTCATTGTGGCCAAAGCGCTTCATCGTGCAGGGCAACAGGCTGCCCGCTTCTTGCAAGGACGCGTGATTAAGCCTGTCCTGCCAGAGCAAGTGCTCCTTGCCGAGCAGCGCCTTGAGCACCGCCTGATTGGCAGAAAAGCCGCAATTGAACAACAAGACGGCCTCCAACCCCAACCAGTCGGCAATCTGCTCCTCCAGCGCCTGATGGGCATGGCTGTAACCTGTCACCAGCGGGGAGGCTCCGGAGCCCGCCCCATAGCGATCCAGCCCCTCCTTGAAAGCGAGGGCCAATGCCGGATGACCGGCCAGCCCCAGATAGTCGTTGGAGGAGAAGTTGAGATAATCGCGTCCCGCCACCTGCAGCCGGGTACCGGCACCACCATTGCCGCTCTGGCGAGTACGCAGCAGCCCTTCTCGCGCCCGTGCGGCCAACGCCTCGCCCAAGGCGAAGGGAGAGCTCATTGCACGCTCCTTGCTGGCGTTGGCATGCAAGTACCATGGGAGATAGCCGAATAAACACCCTGCGGCACTCGCCTGCGGGCCCCCATCTCGCTGCGGCTCACCGGCGTGCGATCGGCTGCATGACGAATGCTGCTCATGCACGCGGTCCCTTGGGGTGGCTGGCATCATAGAAGAGATCGCCGCTCACCGGCTGGCTGGCCACTCGGGTCAACAGCTCTTCTTCCTGCACCCCGTCGGGTTTCTGGGCTCGCTGGGCCGGGCGTATGCCGAGCCGCTTGAACAGCTGCATGTCAGTGCTCTCATCCGGATTGGGGGTGGTGAGCAGCTTGCAGCCGTAGAAGATGGAGTTGGCACCGGCCATGAAGCACATGGCCTGCATCTGCTCGTTCATCTTCTCCCGCCCGGCGGAGAGGCGCACGTGAGAGGTCGGCATCATGATGCGCGCCACGGCGATGGTGCGCACAAATTCGAACGGATCCAGATCCTGCTGGTCCGCCATGGGAGTCCCCTTCACCTTGACCAGCATGTTGATGGGCACGCTCTCGGGGTGACGGGGCAGATTGGCGAGCGCCATCAACAGACCCGCTCTGTCTTTGCCCTGCTCTCCCATGCCGACGATGCCGCCGGAGCAGACCTTCATGCCGGCGCCTCGGACGTTCGCCAGGGTATCGAGCCTGTCCTGGTAGGTGCGGGTGGTGATGATGTCGCCGTAGAACTCGGGGGAGGTATCGAGGTTATGGTTGTAGTAATCAAGACCCGCTGCGCCCAGCCGACTGGCCTGATCCGCCGTGAGCATGCCCAAGGTCATGCAGGTCTCCATGCCCAGCCCTCGCACCTCCTCGACCATGCGCAATATGTAGGGCATGTCCCGCTCCTTGGGATTGCGCCAGGCAGCGCCCATGCAAAAACGCGATGAACCATTGGCTCTGGCTTCCCGGGCCCGCTCCAGCACCTTCTCCACCTCCATCAATCGCTCAGTCTCAAGCCCGGTGTGGTAACGGGCACTCTGGGGACAATATTTGCAATCTTCCGGGCAGGCTCCGGTCTTGATGGAGAGCAAGGTACTCACCTGCACCTCATTGGGGTCGAAATGGGCGCGATGCACCACCTGAGCCTGGAACAAGAGATCATTGAATGGCAGGGCAAACAGCACCTGCACCTCGGCCAGAGTCCAGTCATAGCGAACGGCTGCGGGGGCCGAGCCCTGGCGAGGGTGGGTGGCCTTTGTGGCGTGCAGAGAGGGAGAATCGACAAGAGCGCTCATGGGTGGCTTCCATTTTTTATAGATATGCCCCTGCCCGCCTGACAGACTAGCGCCTGACACTAGCACCCTGCGTGGCAAGTGGCTGAAATTGTTGGCTAGTGTAAAGAGCGCGCGTAGACTGTCAACACCGACCAGATCAACAACATTGACAACAGAAGACATAATGACCAATCAAGAATTCGACCTGCACCATATCTGGCACCCCTATACCTCTCTCACCCAGCCCCTGCCCTGCTATGAAGTGGCCAGCGCCAAGGGGGTGACCCTGACCTTGAGCGATGGTCGCGAACTTGTCGATGGTATGAGCTCCTGGTGGGCCAGCATTCACGGCTACCAGGTACCGCAACTCGATGCCGCAGCGGTGGCCCAGCTCGGCAAGATGTCCCATGTCATGTTCGGTGGCCTCACCCATGAGCCCGCCATCGCACTGTGCCGCAAACTGGTGGAGATCACCCCGGCCGGACTGGACAGAGTCTTTCTGGCCGACTCGGGCTCAGTGGCGGTGGAGGTGGCGATCAAGATGGCCCAGCAGTATTGGCACAGCAAGGGCAGCCCCAGATCCCGCTTTGTCTCCCTGCGCGGTGGTTATCATGGGGATACCTTTGGCGCCATGAGCGTCTGCGACCCCGATGGCGGCATGCATGAGCTCTATAAAGGCTTCCTGCCCGAACAGCTCTTCGCCCCGGCACCGGGTTGCCGCTTTCACGCCCAATGGGATGAAAACTGCGTGGTGGAACTGGCGGAACTGGTCGCCGATCGCCACGAGGAGATAGCCGCCATCATTCTCGAGCCGATCGTGCAGGGGGCTGGCGGAATGCGCTTCTATCACCCTCGCTATCTGCAATGGGTGCGTGCCCTGTGTGACGAGTTCGGCATCTTGCTCATCGCCGACGAGATAGCCACCGGCTTTGGCCGCACCGGCCAACTGTTTGCCTGCGACTGGGCGGGCATCAGCCCCGACATCCTGTGTCTGGGCAAGGCGCTCACCGGTGGTTACATGACGCTCTCGGCCACCCTCACCACGGAGCATGTCGCCCGCACCATCTGCGAGGGCAAGGCCGGCGTCTTCATGCACGGTCCGACCTTCATGGCCAACCCGCTCGCCTGCGCGGTAGCCAACGCCTCCATAGATCTACTGCTCGCGTCACCCTGGCAGGCACGGGTGCAGGCCATCGAACATCAGCTGAAAACCGAGCTGGTAGCACTGACCCTCAATCCGGCTGTGGCCGATGTGCGGGTGCTCGGCGCCAGTCGGGGTGGTGGAGATGAAGGAGCGGGTGGACGTGGCGCGCATCCAGCGCAAGTTTGTCGAACTGGGCGCCTGGATCCGTCCCTTCGGCAAGCTTATATACCTGATGCCGCCGTTCGTCATCACCGCGGCCCAGCTGACCCGGCTGACCCAGGCCATCGGCACCGCCATCAGCGAAGGGGAGTACTGAGCCCGCCCTTTCCCATCATCTAGCGCCACGGCCAATAGATGACCTCCAGACAGAGATGCGGGAATGGACAGGCGCTTTTTAACAAGAGTGTGAGCAAGCCATCAGACCCGAGCAGCCAAGACGAGTAGACTGCGCGGCGGGTTTTACCAACAGATGTACTGCTCTCATGCGCCTCTCCATTGCCGCCAAATTCAACTTCTTCCTGCTGTTTATCTTCTCCATGGTGCTGGTCTTCTCCGCCGCCTATCAGGCGGTACGCGAGCGCGACCTTATTCTGACCATGATCAAGGAGCAGAGCAGCGAGCAGATAGAGGCCTACTTCGACGGCCTCAACATGCTGATGTTGACCAACAAAATGGCGGCGCGCGAAACCCTGCGTCACAAGTTCCTGAACCACGCCCACGTCGAAGATGCCCGCATCTTGCGCGGCGCTGCGGTCAGCAAACAATTTGGCGCAGGTCTCGACAGCGAGGGGTCCAGGGACGAGTTCGACACTCTGGCATTGGCGGGCAAGAGCAGCATGGAAGTGGTACACGACGGCCAGCACAGCCGGCTGGTGGTAACCCGCCCTCTGCTCGCCCAGCGTGATTTTCGCGGCACCGACTGCACCAGCTGCCATCAGGTGGCGGAAAATACCGTGCTGGGCGCGGTGCGCTTCGACTACTCCCTCGATACCCTCTTTACCCGGGTTGAACAGAACATCCTCACCTCGGCCCTGAGCCTGACCCTGATCTTCGGTCTCGGGTTGTTGCTCACCCTTTGGGTGATTCGCACCTGGATAGTGAGCCCCCTCAATCGGCTCACCCGCGCCATCGAAGAAGCAACAGATCGCCATGACTTTGGTCATCGACTGGACGGGGATGAGGGGGACGAGATAGGCCGCGTCATATTGGCCTATAACCAGATGCTGGATGGGGTCGAACGCCAGCTCGGCAAGCGTCCCTGCGCGGCAAGCCACGCCACTGCCGTCCATGACACCCAGCCCCCTCGCCCACACTCGGGTAGCGCAGAGGGCACTCAGTCCGATATCAGGCATCCAGACCCGGGTCAGCCGAAGTAGAACAGCAGCAAGCTGATGATAAGGATGAGCAGCAGGACGATGAGGGAGAGCGAGTAACCATCTTGCTCGCGACGGCTGCGCCGGTATTGCAGCGTCAGCACCAGCAAGGTGAAGGCGACGCAGCCCCAGAGGCTGTATTCCAGCAAGGGGGTCAAGGCCGGATCCCAGTGCTCCCTGACGGTGATGCCGCCATAACGCAGGAAACCATAGGCAATCTCGGGACGGGCATAGTGATACAGGGTGAGCAGCGCCATGACACAGCCCCAGCAGACGATGGCCAGCCAGTGCAGCAACACGATCAGCCTGCCCTGTCCCCGCCGTCGTTCCTCCACACTCTGCTCCTTCTGCCCGATTGGCTCTCAATCCCTTCAGAGTCCGACATTTTTGCTTGTTTATCAAACCTGCGCGGGTAAGATTGTCGGCTCAGTCTGCCATCATGGGCCAAGCAGTGCCCGGGCGGACCCATAGCGCTGCAAGAACAAGCTGGAGACAATATTTCGATGACGCACGCATCCGTAGTAGATGTGCTGACCGGTAAATATGCGGTTGGCACCACCCAGACAGTGAAAGGGTGGATCCGGACCCGCCGCGATTCCAAGGCGGGGATCTCATTTTTGGCCATTTCCGATGGTTCCGGTTTTCATCCGGTTCAGGCCGTCGTCCCCAATACCTTGGCCAATTACGAGGATGAAGTGCTGCGTCTGACCACTGCTTGCTCCGTGGAAGTGACCGGTGTGGTTGCCGCCTCCCAGGGCAACGGTCAGGCTTTCGAGCTGCAAGCCACCGAGGTCAAGGTGGTGGGCTGGGTCGAGGATCCGGATACCTACCCCATGGCAGCCAAGCGCCACAGCATCGAATACCTGCGTGAACAGGCCCACTTGCGCCCGCGTACCAACATCGTCGGCGCCGTGACCCGGGTGCGCAACTGCCTGGCCCAGGCCATTCACCGCTTCTTCCATGAAGAGGGCTATCTGTGGATTGCAGCCCCGCTCATCACCGCCTCCGACACCGAAGGTGCGGGCGAGATGTTCCGGGTCTCCACCCTGGATCTGGAAAACCTGCCGCGCACCGAAGCGGGCAAGGTCGATTACGACAAGGACTTCTTCGGCAAGGAGACCTTCCTGACCGTCTCCGGTCAGCTCAACGTCGAAACCTACGCCTGCGCCCTCTCCAAGGTCTACACCTTCGGGCCTACCTTCCGCGCTGAGAACTCCAACACCAGCCGCCATTTGGCCGAGTTCTGGATGGTTGAACCGGAAATTGCCTTCGCCAACCTGGACGATAACGCCGCCCTGGCCGAAGCCATGCTCAAGTACGTCTTCAACGCCGTGCTGAGTGAGCGACGTGACGATCTGGAGTTCTTCGCCCAGCATGTCGACAAGGATGCCATCGATCGTCTGGAGCGCTTCGTCTCCTCCGATTTCGCCCAGATCGACTACACCGATGCCATCGAAGTACTGAAAAACTGTGGCAAGCGCTTCGAATTCCCGGTCTCCTGGGGCATCGACTTGTCCTCCGAGCACGAGCGCTATCTGGCCGAAGAACACTTCAAGTCGCCGGTAGTGGTGAAGAACTACCCGAAAGACATCAAAGCTTTCTACATGCGCCTCAACGACGACGGCAAGACCGTCGCCGCCATGGACGTGCTGGCCCCGGGGATCGGCGAGATCATCGGCGGTGCCCAGCGCGAGGAGCGCCTCGAGGTGCTCGATCAGCGCATGGCCGAGATGGGCCTGAACAAGGAAGACTACTGGTGGTATCGCGACCTGCGTCGCTACGGCACCGTGCCCCACTCCGGCTTTGGCCTCGGCTTCGAGCGCCTGGTGGTCTATGTGACCGGCATGGGCAACGTCCGTGACGTCATCCCCTTCCCCCGTACCCCGCGTACCGCCGAGTTCTGATCTTCAGCACCAGGCGAGCCATTGCGCAAAAAGCCGACCCCAGGGTCGGCTTTTTTATTCCCCGCAGCCGCCCAGCGCCTCCCACTCAAGGCTAACGACCACCACAGCGGCCCCAGTGACCGACCCCACTCGACACTCGCCGTGCTGGTGAAGGTCGTGACAGAGGCGCCCAGGTACTTGGCAAGCTAAAGGGCAAAAGAGCCAGTCCCGCCTATACCCGCGGGAATGAACACCTGCCGGCCCGACGCGAGACTTTGCCACACCTCTTCATCGACACCCAGCGGCCTCCTGACAGGAGGTTCTCGAATGCCCCCAGCCTCCCCTGCCAATCACGATGCGCAGACCCCTGTACAGGGGAAAAACCGTAATTTTTATGCAGTTAAATCAAAAAGCGATGAGTTATTGAAGTAACGCAACTTTTTGCCCCCCATGGGCGGGCACAATGACAACTAACCCTTAAGGGCTAAATAACAGCAATAATCCGGAGTCATGACCACTGACGCACACAGGGGAATGACTCGACATCACGCGAGGAAATGGAATGATCTTGATGGAGTTTATGGTGGTACTCGGCTGCTTGCTGCTGGGTACCCGATTTGGGGGCATGGGACTGGGTCTGATCAGTGGCATAGGCCTGTTCCTGCTGACCTTCGTGTTCGGTCTGGCGCCGGGCGAACCGCCAGTCCAGGTCATGCTGACCATACTCGCGGTGATCGGCTGCGCCGCCACCCTGCAGACCGCCGGCGGCCTCAACCTGATGATGCAGATAGCCGAACGGCTGCTGCGCCGTCACCCCCAGTACATCACCATACTGGCCCCACTCACCACCTGGACCCTCACCTTTCTGTGCGGCACCGGCCACGTGGTCTACACCATGTTCCCCATCATCGCCGACATCGCGCTGCAAAAGAACATCCGCCCCGAGCGGCCGATGGCCGTGGCCTCCGTCGCCTCCCAGATGGCGATCTGTGCCTCGCCAGTCTCGGTCGCCGTGGTCTCCATGGTCTCCATCCTGGCGGCCGGGCACGGTATCGGTGAGGCTTACGGCCTGCTGGATATCCTGATGATCGCCATTCCCTCTTCATTGAGCGGGGTCATGATGGCGGCCCTGTGGAGCCTGCGCCGCGGCAAGGATCTGGACAAGGATGAAGAGTTCCAGGCCAGGATCAAGGATCCGGAGCAGCGCAGCTTCATCTATGGCGGCGGTGAAACCCTGCTCAATACCAAGTTCCCGAAAGAGGCCTACTGGTCGACCTGGATCTTCTTCGCCGCCATCGCCGCCGTGGTGTTGCTCGGTGCCAACGAAGGGCTGCGCCCGGTATTCACCATCAAGGACAAGACAGGCCCCCTCTCCATGAACCTGGTGATCCAGATGATGATGCTGATCGCCGGTGCCATCATCCTGATGCGCTGCAAAGTCAAGCCGGGTGATATCTCCAACGGTGCGGTATTCAAGGCGGGCATGGTCGCCATCTTCTCGGTGTTCGGGGTCGCCTGGATGAGCGAGACCTTCTTCCAGGCCCACATGCCGCTGCTCAAGGAGTCGCTGGCCCACGTGGTACAGGCCCAGCCCTGGACCTATGCCCTGGTGCTGTTCCTCATCTCCAAGCTGGTCAACAGCCAGGCCGCCGCCCTCACCGCCATCGCCCCCATGGGACTGGCCCTGGGTGTCGAGCCCAAGCTGCTGATCGCCTTCCTGCCCGCGAGCTACGGCTACTTCGTGCTGCCAACCTACCCGAGCGATCTGGCCTGCATCGGTTTTGACCGCTCCGGCACCACTCGCATCGGCAAGTTCATCATCAACCACAGTTTCATCATTCCGGGGCTGATCGGTGTCGCCACCTCCTGCACCCTGGGCTATGTGCTGACCAGCATACTGCTCTAAGCCGGGCGCACCACGCACAATAACGGGAGGCCTTGGCCTCCCGTTATTGTTGAACCGTGCACTCGTCGGCACGCTCGCTTTATCCCCTGGCTAGGCTTGCCGGCTCTCGGCCAGCGCCCTCAATACCTGGCGCAGCAAACGAATGCGCGGGCCTATGCTGCCCAGTTGCAAAAACTCCGCCTCGGAGTGAAAACCGCCCCCCATGGGGCCAAAGCCATCCAGGGAGGGCACCCCGGCTGCCGCTGTAAAGTTGGCATCAGAACCACCGCCTGCCTCCACCCAGTTGACTGTCATCCGCTCGGCGACCCCCGCCCGCTCCACCAGAGCCATCAAGGCCCTGGTATCTTCACTCGGCCGCATGGCCGGTTTGAAGGCGAGCCTGTCCACCTCGACTCGACATCCGGCCAGGAAGGGGTTATTGGCCATGAAGTCGAAGCGATGATCGATGAGTTCAGCTTCTTCATTGCTCCAGAAACGCAGATCAACCATGGCCTCGACAAAGTCCGGTACCACATTGACGCCCGTGCCGCCCTGCACCGTACCGACATTGAGGGTCGTTCCCGTCTCGAAGTTGACCAGCTCATTGATGGCCAATGCCCAACGGGCGAACTCGGTGATGGCTGACACCCCTTCCGCCAGGGCCGAACCGGCATGGGAGGCGCGGCCATGAAAACGCAGGCGGTACTTGGCGTTCCCCTTGCGGGCGCTGATGAGCGAGCCATCGGGACGAGCGGCCTCGGCCACCAGTACGCAACTAGATTGCCGCGCCTTTTCAACCAGCCACTCCTTTGACCAGGGCGACCCTAGCTCCTCGTCGCAGTTGCAGCACACCAGGATCCTAAGCCGGGCCAGCAATTCGGGCGACAACCCCTTGAGGGCATGAAAGGTAGACAGCAGACCGCTTTTCATATCAGACACACCGGGGCCAAATCCCAGATCCCCCTCGATGCGCAATGGCCGCTTGGCGGCGGTGCCCTCGGGGAAGACGGTGTCCATGTGACCCACCAGCATCACGTCATAGTGGCTAGCCCCCGGGGCATTGGTTATCTCGAGACAGGGACCGCACTCGGCGGCGAATTGATGGCGCTGCACCTGCCAGCCAAGACCGTGATACTTCTCGGTCATGAGATCGGCAACCCTGGCGACCCCGGACGGGGTGCGGGTGCCACAATCGAGGTTGATGAAGGGGGCCAGTTCGGCCAGATATTCATCCAGAGAGAACGACATTAGCTTCTCCTACGCGGGGTCAGGCCCCATTCATTCAGGGTTTCCTGGGCAGCGAGCCCGGCGCTGAGGTTCAAATCAGCGGCAGTGCTGTCCAAGGTAAGACTTGATCGACTCGTGGTCTTGGATGTCCAGGGCCGGCAGGGTAACGTTGTCGATTGGTCTATCACGTAGTGCAATCTAGAGGTTCATTCGCTTCCGCCTATTGATCCCTATCAAAAAACGGCACACCAGGGTGTCTCGGTAATCATAAACTCTACAAAAAATGTAAAATTCAGTCTTTTAATCTAAAGACAAAGCTTTAGAATTCCTCCAACTGCCAGGGCGGGGCTAATAACCCGCTTTTTGCGCTGGATCAAGATCCGGCGCGCTCAAGCTGCCACTATCGGCATCGACACCCTGCGACCACTTCGCACCGGAGAGAGCTATGACAAACCAGGCCACCGCAAGCATGACAACCTGCGACTACAAGCTGTGGAATATTCTCGTCGAGTCGGCAAAGGAACGCTCAACCATCCGTTACTCCAAACTGGCCAAGATGGCCGGGCTGGAGACCTGCCAGGACGAGCTGCGCACCTTGCTGCAGCGCATCCGCATGTACTGCACCGAACATCAGCTGCCCGTGCTCTCTGCCATAGTGGTGGACGATATCGGTAAGTACACAGGCCTCACCTCAGGTCTGCCGGAAGCCCCCTGGGAGCGGGCCCGGGTATTTGACTACCAGTGGCCCGTTTCCCCCTGAGGATAAGCCTCCCCCTGTTTGCCCAAGACGCGCCCCGAGGCGCGTTTTATTTGTCTGGCTCGGATGGCCCGGAACCCCATAAAAAAAGCCCGCCATGATGGCGGGCATACAAGCAAGCAACACTCTGCCTGGCAGAGGAAAAGAGTTCAGGTTTGTCGCATCGCCACCCTAGGCACCACGCAAAAAGGGGCAACTGTTCGGCAGCCGCTCATCAGCGGTCACAGACAACTGACTGGCGCGCCGAGCGTCGACGGCAGGAGACTAGAGTGACTGCTCTCATTTAGGAAATGATTTATTAGTATCCCATTATGCATAGAGTGAATTTACGAGGCATAGACCTCAACCTGCTGGTGGTGCTCAAGGCCCTGCTCGAGGAACGCAACACTACCAAGGCAGCCGAGCGGCTCGCCATGAGCCAGCCCGCCGTCAGCCGGGCCCTGTCTCGCCTGCGGCTGCTCTATGACGACCCCTTGCTGATCCGCACGCCCCAAGGCATGGAAGCCACCGAGCGGGCCGAGGCACTGTTGCTGCCCCTGCGCGAGATCCTCGCCGGCATAGAACAGACTCTGAGCCCGTCACCGGGTCTGGATCCCAGCTGTTTCGAGGGAGTTCTGCGCATCGGGGCCCACACCTATGTCGAATACGTGATCCTGCCCAGCCTGATCACCGAACTGCAACGGCTCGCCCCTCGCTTGCGAGTACAGATGATCCCCCTGACCCTGGCGTTCGAGCATCAACTCGACCAGGGCGCAGTCGACCTGGTGATCAGCAAACAGGATGACCTCCCTGGTCGTTTTCGGCGCCAGCCCCTGTTCGAGGATCGCCTGCAAAGCTGCGCCCACCGCCACCATCCTCTGCTGGGTCAACAAATCAGCATCGCCGACTTCGCCAGGGGCAAGCATCTGCTGGTCTGTCCCAGAGGCGAGCCACACGGTATCGTCGATGAACTGCTGGCGGCCCACGGGTTGCAGCGCGAGATCCCGCTGGTGGTACAGAGTTTTCTGTCCGCCCCCTTCATCCTGGCCCAGAGCCCGCTGCTGCTGACCGCGCCCGCCCGCATACTGCAACCCATGATGACACTGCTCGATCTGGCCGAATGCGAGCTCAGCTTCCCGCTGCCGCGCTTCGAGATCAGCATGATCCGCCATCGACGGGATGATAACCACGCCCTGCTCAACTGGTTCGAAGGGGTACTGCTGCGTTGGGCCGCTCAACTGGGCGATATCTAGAGGCCCGGGCCTTGAATGTGTGGCACCACCCGCCATCCCCCTCCCTAATCCCTGGCCTTTCATTGGACCCCAGTACCAGAACACATGACCGCCCAGGTCGTGGCCCTGGGTCTGGCATGGGGAATGCCCATGTCTGGCCGCTCATTGACGACCAAACCCCAGTGCCAGAACACATGACCGCCCAGATCGTGGCCCTGGGTCTGGCATGGGGAATGCCCATGTCTGGCCGCTCATTGACGACAAAACTCCAGTTCCAGAACCCACGGCGGCCCAGGTCGTTGCCTTGGGCGGTCCACAATGCCAGAATCTGGCCTTCCGTTGATTTCGGGGCCCAGCCCCCAGAGAAGGACTCCCCATGGCCGTCACCCTCTATGGCATCAAAAACTGCGACACCATCAAGAAGGCCCGAAAATGGCTCGATGAAGCCGGTGTCGATTACCGCTTTCACGACCACAGGGTCGATGGCCTGGCGCCAGCGCAGCTGGATCTGTGGCTCGGCAAGCTCGGCTGGGAAGCCTTGCTCAATACCAGAGGCACCACCTTCCGCGCCTTGCCGGATGAGGAAAAACAGGGGCTAGATCAGACCAAAGCCCATGCCCTGCTACTGGCTCAGCCCGCCATGATCAAGCGCCCGCTGCTGGACGTGGATGGCGAACTGCACCTGGGTTTCAAGGCCGATCACTATCAATCTCTCTTCTCTCGTTAACCTTTTCGTGTAAGGAACGCCGATGTCGACTGTCATCACACTGGCCAAGGATCTGATCCGCCGCCCCTCAGTGACCCCCCTGGATGAAGGGTGCCAGACCCTGATGAGCGAGCGCCTCGCCCGGCTCGGTTTCGTCATCGAGCCCATGGTATTTGAAGACACCACCAATCTCTGGGCCCGCCGTGGCACCGAGGGGCCGCTGTTCTGCTTCGCCGGCCACACCGATGTGGTACCCGCCGGGCCGCTGGATAAGTGGCACACACCGCCGTTCGAGCCAACCATCATGGATGGCATCCTCTATGGCCGCGGTGCCGCCGACATGAAAGGCTCACTCGCCGCCATGGTGGTCGCCACCGAGCGCTTTGTCGCCGCCCACCCGGATCACCAGGGCTCGATTGCCTTCCTCATCACCTCCGATGAAGAAGGGCCCTTCATCAACGGCACAGTGCGCGTCATCGAGGCCCTTGAGGCCCGCAACGAGAAGATCCGCTGGTGCATCGTTGGCGAGCCCTCCTCCACCAGTGAAGTGGGGGATGTGGTGAAAAACGGCCGACGTGGCTCCATCACCGGCGATCTGCTGGTGCGTGGGGTACAGGGGCATGTGGCCTATCCCCATCTGGCGGACAACCCCATTCACAAGGCCGCCCCTGCCCTGGCAGAGCTGGCCAGTACGGTCTGGGATCAGGGCAATGACTACTTCCCGCCCACCAGCTTCCAGATTGCCAACATCCAGAGCGGCACCGGTGCCTCCAACGTCATTCCGGGGGAGCTGCACGTCCAGTTCAACTTCCGCTTCAGCACCGAGCTCACTGACCTTGATATACGCCAGCGGGTTGAAAGCCTGCTCAATCGCCATGGTCTCGACTATGAGCTGACGTGGACCCTCTCCGGCCAGCCCTTCCTGACCGGCACCGGCGCCCTGCTGGAAGCGGCAGTGGCCGCCATTGAGAGCGTCAATGGCCAGCGCCCGGCCCTGCTCACCACCGGCGGCACCTCAGATGGCCGCTTCATCGCCCCCACCGGGGCCGAAGTCATCGAACTGGGCCCGGTCAATGCCACCATCCACAAGGTGAACGAGTGCGTGAAGGCCGAGGATCTCGATCTGCTGGCTGACATGTATCAGGGTGTGCTGGAGCGTCTGCTGGCATGAACCCCGCGCAGGAGCGAGAACCGACATGACCCAGGATCAACTGCTTGGTCGGGATGAGGGGCACCTCATCTTGCTGGGGACGGGGCCTCATCGCCTCACTCCCGCCGCCGCCGCCGCCTTCCAGAGGATGCAAGTGGCCGCCGCCGCCGAAGGCCATAACCTGCAACCGGCCTCGAGCTGGCGCGGCTTCGAACGCCAGCTCGCCATCTGGAACGGCAAATGGCGGGGTGAGCGGCCACTGCAGGATGCCAACGGCCAGCCCCTGGATGCCCTGCTGCTCAACGAGGTCGAGCGGCTCCATGCCATCTTGCGCTGGAGTGCCCTGCCCGGTACCAGCCGCCACCATTGGGGCACGGATCTCGATATCTATGATCCGGATTGCCTGCCCGAGGGTGTTCGATTGACCCTCGAGCCCTGGGAATATCAGGCGGGAGGCTGGTTCGCCGGGTTATCCGACTGGCTAGTCGACCACATGGGGGAGTTCGGCTTCTTTCTGCCCTACGACAAGGGGGATGAGCTGGAGATTGAGAGCGAGGTCGCCTTCGAACCCTGGCACCTGAGCTTCCGGCCAGAAGCCAAGGGGCAGCGGCTAGATGCCAAGGCGCTGGCGCTTTGCCTGCAACAGGCGGATATTGAAGGTAAGCAGACTATCCTGACCCATCTCGACGAAATCCTGGCCCGTTATGTCGTTCCCTACGACAGCGGCCACGACATCAAAAGGAGTACCTTATGAGTCTTTGGTTGTTAATAGGCTTGCCGCTACTCTTTCTGCTTGGCCTGTTTCTCAATGCCATCAAGGACATGAAGCAGCTCGAAAAACAGCTCCCCAAGTACAAGGACAAGATCCGCGAAGTCAAAGATGACGACGACGATTACTAACCAGAAGGGCCCCTCTACGGGTCCTTTTTCATGGTGATTTACCCCGCCTCGCTGCACTCTCCCGCTTGCCCCGCCCTTTATCTCAACCTGTCCTCATTGGAATCCTTCACAGTCAGACGGCATCGCCAGACGGACAGGGCCGACATGTCCGTAAATTGCAAAATAATGCACAAATAGCCCACACAAGCGGGGGCTAAATGCATATAATGTGCCTGATTTGCATTTTGACAGAAGGAGTACGCCATTGGATGCAGTCAGCATCAACAGTTTCTTTCTTATTGGTGCCCTGTTGGTGGGTGCCAGTGTCCTATTGAGCGCACTCTCGTCCCGGCTCGGCATCCCCATATTGGTAATATTCCTCGCGGTCGGCATGCTGGCCGGAGAAGATGGCCCGGGGGGCATTCATTTTGCCGACTACTCGGTCGCCTACCTGGTCGGCAACCTGGCACTCGCCATTATTTTACTCGACGGCGGCATGCGCACCCGAGTCTCTTCATTCCGGGTTGCTCTCTGGCCCGCCCTCTCTCTCGCCACCCTGGGGGTCGCCATCACCACAGGCCTGACGGGCTTGATGGCCGCCTGGCTGTTTGATCTCAGCTTGCTGCAGGGGATGCTGATCGGCGCCATCGTCGGCTCCACCGATGCGGCTGCCGTGTTCTCCCTGCTAGGGGGGCGCAGTCTCAACGAGCGGGTTGGCGCCACCCTGGAGATAGAGTCGGGCAGCAACGATCCCATGGCGGTGTTTCTCACCATCACGCTGATCGAGATCCTGGCCACCGGCCAGCAGGGGCTGGATTGGTCCTTCCTGTTCAAGTTACTGCAACAGTTTGGCCTGGGAGCCGGCATTGGCCTGGGGGCAGGCTGGCTGCTGTGGAAACTTATCAACAGCGCCAAGCTGGCACCCGGACTCTACCCTTTGCTGACCGTCAGCGGCGGCCTGTTGATCTTCGCCGTCACCACGGCGGTGGGGGGCAGCGGTATTCTCGCCATCTATCTCACCGGCCTCTTGCTCGGCAACCGGGTCATCCGCAGCCGCAGCACCACGCTGTCCGTGCTAGACGGCCTCACCTGGCTCAGCCAGATAGGCATGTTCCTGGTACTGGGCTTGCTCGCCACCCCGAGCAATCTGATGCCCATCGCCCTGCCGGGCCTGGCGCTGGCCATGTGGATGATACTGTTCGCACGCCCGCTCTCGGTCTGGATAGGCCTGCTGCCATTCAAGAACTTCGCCCCCCGCGAGCGCTGGTTCATCTCCTGGGTGGGACTGCGTGGCGCCGTGCCCATCATCTTGGCGGTGTTCCCCATGATGGCTGGCTTGCCCAACGCCCAGCTCTATTTCAATGTCGCCTTCTTCGTCGTGCTGGTCTCCCTCATCTTGCAGGGCAGTTCGCTGCCACTGGCCTCGCGCCTGGCGCGGGTAGAGGTGCCAGTGCCGCCCTCCCCCATTAATCGCTCCGGCCTGGAGATCGATGTCGACAGCCAGTGGGAGACCTTCATCTACCGGCTCGGTTCGGATAAATGGTGCATAGGTTCGCCGCTGCGCAACCTCAAGATGCCAGGCGGCACCCGGGTCTGCGCCCTGTTTCGCGGTCAGGACCTGCTCCACCCCTCGGGCAGTACCCGGCTGCAGGCCGACGACATTCTCTGCGTCATTGGCCATGAACATGACTTGACCGCCCTGGGCCAGCTGTTCAGCCAGGCACCTGAGCAGGATCTGGGACCGCGCTTCTTCGGTGACTTCCTGCTGGAAGCCTCAGCAAGGTTGGTGGATTTGGCTCCTATCTACGGGCTGGATCTCGCCGAACTGGACGATCCCAATCAGAGCCTCGGCCTCTTCCTTGCAGGCCGATTGGGCGATAATCTGGTCGTGGGTGACCAATATTCATGGCAAGGCATGATCTGGACAGTGGCAGAAATGGATGGGGATGAGGCACGCAAGATAGGTGTGCGCTTCCTCGACGAGGACCCGGTCTGACAGGCCGCCTGATGGAGCAACACTATGTCTGAGCACAGCCTGATGTCGGGCGCTGGCGCGCCTAACCCCCACCTTGGTCTCATCGAGGGCTTCTTTGGCAAAGGCTGGAGTTGGGCCGCCCGCGCCCACTACGCCCAGTGGCTGCCTCGCCACGGCTATGGTTTTTACCTTTATGCCCCCAAGGATGACGGTTATCTGCGCAAGCACTGGGCCCTGCCCTGGCCAGAAGCGCACCTCAACGCCCTGCGCCAGTTTGCCGAGCAGTGTCGTGCCAACGGTCTGGCCTTTGGGGTAGGCCTGAGCCCCATGGGTGCCCATCACGACTACGAGCGTCAACGCCCGGCCCTGCTCGAAAAGCTGAAGGTCATCGATGCCGAGCTGGCCCCGGACATGCTGGCGGTGCTGTTTGATGATATGGTGGGTGACAGCCCTGAACTCGCCCCCTTGCAGATCAAGATTGCCCATGACATCGCCGCCCACAGCCAGTCCCGTCGCCTGCTGTTCTGTCCCAGTTACTACTCGACCGACCCCGTGCTGGAGAAGGTGTTCGGCGCCATGCCGGCCAACTATCTCCAAGACATTGGCAAGGGGCTGGATCAGCGCTTCGACATCTTCTGGACGGGACCCAAGGTGTGCTCGAGCGAATACCCGGCCCCGCACCTCAAACAGGTGACCGAGCTGCTCGGCCGCAAGCCCTTCCTGTGGGATAACTATCCCGTCAATGACGGCAGCAAGGCGAGCAGCTATCTGTACCTGCGCGCCTTCGAAAACAGGCCCGCCGATCTGCTGGAACTCACCTCGGGCCACGGCATCAACCCCATGAAGCAGGCCGCACTCTCGGCCCTGCCGCTGGCAACGCTGCCGATGAGCTACCGACTCGGCAAGCATTACGACCCGGACAAGGCACTGCACGATGCGCTGCACGCCACCTGCGGCCCCCAGATTGCCGCCATGATAGAGGCCGACTTGCCACTGTTTCAGGATGTGGGGCTGGCCCAGCTCACCCCGGAACAGATCACCCGGCTGCGCGCTCGTTACCTGCCGTTCAGGGATCAAGCCTGTGTCGACGAGATAGTGCACTGGCTGGACGGCGAGTTTGCATTCGACCCAGATTGCCTGACCGATTGACCCCGTGGATACCAGCCTCATTTACCAGAATCTGACCATCATTGCCGCGTTCCTGCTGGTCTACAGCCTGATAGCTGGCCGCTTCGAATCCAAGCTTGTCAATGGTCCCCTGCTGTTCCTGCTGGCGGGGGCACTGCTCGGCCCAGGCGCCCTCAACCTGTTCACCCTGGAGATCGACAACGAGGGGATCAAGCTGCTGGCCGAGCTGACCCTGGTGATAGTACTGTTCAGCGATGCCGCCAATACCGACTGGCAGGTGCTGCGAGCCAACCGTCGTCTGCCGATCCGGTTGCTGCTAATTGGTCTGCCCCTGACCCTGGTGGGCGGCGCCCTGCTCGGCCGCTGGCTATTTCCCGACCTCCCCCTGCTCGAACTTGCCATCCTCGCCACCATACTGACGCCGACCGATGCCGCCCTCGGGCAAGCCGTGGTCAGCAATCCTGCCGTGCCCGCTCCGATACGGGAGGGGCTCAACCAGGAGAGCGGGCTCAACGATGGCATCTGCGTCCCCGTGATCCTGCTGCTGCTGGCACTGATCGCCCCGACCGAGCAGCACCAGGGCACCGGGGCCCTGGCGCTGAGCCTGATGCTAGAGGAGATTGGCATAGGACTCATCGTCGCGGTGGGGCTAAGCCATTTGACCCTCTGGCTGCTCAAGCTCTCCTACCTCAATGGCTGGCAATTGCCGCTCTGGCGCCAGCTCACCCTGCCGGGACTGGCCCTGCTCAGCTTCGCCCTGGCCCAGACGCTGGGGGGCAGCGGCTTCATCGCCGCCTTCGTCGCCGGCTTGCTGATAGGCTACCGGTTCGGCGAGCACAAGCACGAGTATCTCGACAGTTGCGAAGGGTATGGCGACCTGCTCTCTGTGGTGATCTGGATGGTATTTGGCGCCACCATGCTGCCTATCATGGGCAGCTTGCTCGAATGGCAATACTGGCTCTATGCACTGGCCAGCCTCACCCTGCTGCGCATGCTGCCAGTGTGGCTCTGTCTGCTGGGTAGCGGGCTCACACTCGAGCTCAAGCTGTTTGTTGGCTGGTTCGGTCCCCGTGGCCTGGCCAGCATCGTCTTCGCCGTCATGGTGCTGCAGAACAAACCCGCCCTGCTCGGCCAGGAGCCCATCATCAAGACGGTGCTCTGCACCATATTGCTCAGCGTGATACTGCACGGCATCAGTGCCAATCCCTGGGTCAATCGCCTCAAGCGTTGCCGAGCTTAAGGCTCAAGCCCCCATAAAAATGCCGCCCCTCTTTTGCCAAGAGGGGCGGCATTTTGCTAACGGGCATTCAACTGACTCAGCCCAGGGCCAGCCAGAGTCCGACCCCGATCATCAGGGTACCCGCAATACGGTTCATCAGGGTCACGTTGCCGCTCTTGGCGAGGAAGTGGCGCAGGGTACGGCCACCGCCCGCGTAGAGCAGCAGACAGGAGAACTCGATGACCAGGATCAGGGCCACCAGGGCGGTGATCTGCGGCGTCATCGGCTTGGCTGCATTGATGAAGGGCGGCAGCAGGGAGACCATGAAGGCCCACCCCTTGGGATTGGCAATGGCAGTGACGAAGCCCTGCATGGCCAGTCCGAGCGGGCGAGTCTCCTGCACGGCGGAGAGATCGGCCGGAATGGCCATCTTGCCCTTGGCCTGCCACATCTGGATACCGAGCCAGATGAGGTAAGCCCCTCCCACGTATTTGAACGCGGAGAAGAGGCCAGGGTAGTTGAGCATCACGGCCGCCACCCCGATCACAGACAACACCGAGACCAGGCCGACACCAATCAGTTCGCCCCACATCATATGCAGAGTACGGCGTACCCCCAGGCTCATGCCGAGGGTCATCGCCAGGGTCATGCACATCCCGGGGGTCACGGAAACGAAGAAAAACGTGGGAATAAACAGGGCCAGGATGGCCGGATCGAACCAATCAGACACACTACACCTCCATGTAACAAGCACACGATCTTGCCTACCACACTCTTTTAACACAAGAAAAACCATTTCCTTCAGCAAGATTTCAGCATTAAAAACCTTGTGACAAGAGTTGTCGCGCCTGTGTAAGATGCCGTCTTACTCCTCTTTAGGGTTAGGACCTTTCATGTCATTGAATAACCTGTCTATCCGTCTGCAAGTGCTCATCCCCCTCCTGTTCGCCAGCCTCTTGATGATCCTGATGGCCGTGATCAGCAAACAGGAGATAGACGGCGCCATCATGGACATGAACGAAACCACCACCAGCGTGACCCTCCACAAGGACGACATCGCCGCCCTGATCCACGCCAGCTACCGGCTACGCACCAACGCCATCTATGGCCTCTATGATCAGGCGCGCTTCGCCGAGCTACCCGCCACCCTCAATGCCGCCGAGCAGGAGCTAGCAACCATCTTGTCCCGACTGGTGATCTCCGGCACCGAGCAGGACAACCGCCAGGTGGCCACCGCCCTGCAGGCCTACTTCGCCCACACCCGCAGCACCATGCTGCCACTGTTGGCCCAGCAATTTGGGGGCAGCGGCGATCCCGCCGCCTACGAGCAGGCCCGGCTGCGCTTTCGCGACCTGGGGGAGCAGCTGATCAAGCAGATAGACATACTGTCGATCCACATCAACCAGCTGACCCAGCAGGAGATCGCCCAGGAGCAGGCCCACTATCGCGCCACCCTGTTGCAGACCCTGCTGCTGATGGGAGCCACTCTGATCGCAGCGCTTTGCGGCGGTTGGTGGCTCTCCGGTCGCATCGTCCAGCCCATCGGCCAGTTGCAGGAAGTCATGCATGCCGTCGCCCAGGGCCGCTTCAACGTGCGCGCCAAAACCGAAGGCAACAACGAGCTGGGCCAGCTGGCCAAGGACATCAACCAGACCCTGAGTCAGCTGGGCAGCACTATCTATGCCCTGACCGGCATCAGCGGCAACGTCGCCTCCGCCGCCACCGAGCTGGCCGCCGTCATGACCCAGTCCGAAGCCAATGCCCAGCAGCAGCGCAGCGAAACCGAGCAGGTCGCCTCCGCCGTCACCGAACTGGCCAGTACCGCCGACAACGTCAATCACAACGCCGCCCTGGCCGATGAGTTGGCGCGAGACGCCCACCGCCGAGTTGAGCAGGGACTGGCCCTGTTTGCCGAGAGCATCCAGGCCAACGACCGCATGGCGGGCAGCCTGGAGAGCGCCGCCAGCGTGGTGGCGCGGCTCAAGTCCCAGTCCGAACAGATAGGCAAGGTGATCGAGGTCATTCAGAGCATCTCGGAGCAGACCAACCTGCTGGCGCTCAACGCCGCCATCGAGGCCGCCCGCGCCGGGGAAACCGGTCGCGGCTTTGCAGTGGTGGCCGACGAGGTGCGCCTGCTGGCGGCCCGCACCCAGGACTCCACCAAGGAGATCCAGGTGATCATCGAGCAGTTGCAGAGCCAGTCCCAGTCAGCCAACAACGGCGTGCAGGAGACTCTCGAGATCCTTGAACACAATCAGCGCCTCTCCGCCGAGGTGCAGGATCTGCTGAGGGGGATCACCCAGGCGGTCACCCAGATCAACGGCGCCAATGCCCAGGTGGCCACCGCCGCAGAAGAGCAGTCCTGCGTCACCGCCGACATCAACCGCAACATCACCAACATCTACGAAATAGTGCACCAGAATGCCGCCGGCATTAGTCAGAGCGCAGCCGCCAGTCACGAGCTGTCACAGCTCGCCGAACAACAACGCAAACATCTGGCCCAGTTCCAGTTGTGATACCCGGTTGCCATGCCCAGGCCGAGGCCCCGTCTGCGGGCCTCTCGCCCGATGCATGACGTCATTCGCTATTGTTTAAAACGGCCTATTTACAAGTTGGTTTCATTGGGGGCTGTGCCTGACGGGTAAATATGGGTATGGTAGAGGCACGCCAACGCCCCGCTTATGAGAGCATTATGAATCTGAAGTTCAGGAAGCCCGCCTTTATAACCCTGGGGCTCATCGCCCTGCTGTCCGCCACCTGGCTCGATTACTACTTGCCCGAGCACACCATCGCCACCATCACAGGGGTCGAGGTGAAGCGTACCGACAAGGATGGTCCCATCAGCAAGAACAACCCGGCTGATGGCCCGACCACTGACGTTTATTACATCTATACCGAGCGCCCAGGCGAGAAGATCCGGGTGTTTCGCAATGAAGATACCGGCTGGGGCTTCCCCTTCTACTTCAAGTTTGACGCCGCCGATGTTCAGGCCAAGGCCAAATCCATGGAGTTCGAGAAGAAACTGGCCATCATCACCTCTTACGGCTGGCGGGTGAACATGTTCTCCATGTTCCCGAACGTCACCAAAATCAAGACCACCACCGACGCCAGCGCCTCCACCTGGAGCTTCTTCCGCTGGTTCTGGTTCGGGATCTGGGCGCTGGTGATGGGTAAATCTGCCCTCGGTCTGTGGCGTTACTTCGAGCGCGTCGAGGATGAGATATGAGCAAAGAGGGAGCGGCAGGGGTCAGCAAAACCCGCACCAGCTTCTATCGCCGTCTCTATCTTGCTCATCTGATAGCGACGGGCACAGACACTGTGGTGGCCATCATGGCCGCCACCGGCATGCCCAGACGCACGGCTCAGGACACCCTCTCAGCACTGGCTGAACTGGATCTGCTGTGCGAGTTCGAGCAAACCCCGGGGGTCCGCCATCAACAGGGCCATTACCGTATCAGTGACTGGGGCCCCATCAATCCAGCCTGGGTCGCCGCCACATCGACCAGATCAGGCAGACGCTGGGCTATCCCTGAACTGCGGCTCCGCATGCAGGTATC
>NZ_AQGQ01000016.1 GCF_000388115.1 Aeromonas molluscorum 848 | reverse complement strand
GTGCCCGGGGATTGCCGGGACCTGGCGCTCTTGGTGAGCGATCTACACACCCATATCCACATCGCCTTCGAGCTCAAGCCCGCCACCCTGCTCAAGGTGTTCGACAAGGCCGACGCCTGGCGCAGACCGGAGCGCTTTGCCCAGCTGCTTGATGCTTGTCGCGCCGATTTCCATGGTCGTACCGGCTTTGAGGAGCGGGTCTATGCCGAGCCGGATTATGTTGCGCAGGCACTCGCTGCGGCCCAGGCCGTGCCGGTCAAGGAGATAGTGGCGGCAGGATTCAAGGGAGAAGAGATCCGCGAGCAGCTCGCCAAGCGGCGACTCGATGCCATCAGTCGGGTCAGGGATGAGTGGACCTTCTTGGACGAGGCATGATGCTGCGGGTGTTTTGACGCATCGCCTTTGGGGGGAGAGTGGCGATAAAAAAAGCCCGGGTCAGTGACCCGGGCTTTTTGCTGGCTGAATGGATTGCATCAGGAGAAGCAGGCTTCCAGCACATAGAAGATGATGATGGCCAATATGGCACCTGCGGGCAGGGTGATGACCCAGGAAACCACGATATTGCGCAGCACACCCAGGTTCAGGGCCGCGATACCGCGAGCCAGACCCACCCCCATGACGGCACCCACCAGTGTCTGGGTGGTGGAAATGGGCAGACCCGTCCCTGACGCGATGACCACGGTGGCGGCGGTTGCCAGCTGGGCGGCAAAACCACGGCTCGGGGTCAGGTGGGTGATACCGGTACCGACAGTCGCCATCACCTTCTCGCCCATGGTCGCCAGACCAATGACGATGCCAATACCACCGAGCGGCAATATCCACCAGGCGATAGAGGAGCTACCGGTGATCTGACCGGCACTCTCGACCGTGGAAACCACGGCGGAGAGCGGGCCTATGGCGTTGGCGACATCGTTGGAGCCATGAGCAAAAGCCATGGCACAGGCGGTGATCACCATCAGGATGCCAAATACCTTCTCCACGTTGGCGAAGTGCATCTTGTTGTCATCGACCGGGTTGTAGTTCTGACCACGGATGTAGAACCAACCCGCAATGGCCAAGGCGATGGAGATACCCACGGAGAGCAGAATGCCCTCGCTGTTGCTCAGATGCAGACCTACGTGGGACAGCCCCTTCTTTATGGTCACCAGACAGATCACCAGAGAAGTGAGGAACATGTAGAAGGGGACGTAGCGCTTGGCGTTGCCCAGCGGATCATCGGTGTTGAAGATGAGCTTCTGCACACTGATGAACATGAAGTAGGCGATGACCCCGGAGAGGGCAGGGGTCACTATCCAAGAACCGACTATGCCGCCGAACTTGCTCCACTGTACCGCTTCCGGACCCACGCTCACCACGGCAAAACCAACGATGGCGCCAATGATGGAGTGAGTGGTCGACACTGGCCAGCCGAAGTAGGAGGCCAGGATCAGCCAAAGACCTGCCGCCAGCAAGGAGGAGATCATGCCGAGCACCAGTATATCCGGGCTATCGGTGAAGGCATTGGTATCTATGATGCCATTGCGTATGGTGGCAGTGACTTCACCACCGGCCAGATAGGCCCCGGCGAACTCGAAGATCATGGCGATGATGATGGCCTGACGAATGGTCAGGGATTTGGTGCCGACCGACGTGCCCATGGCATTGGCAACGTCATTGGCGCCAATACCCCAGGCCATCAAAAAGCCGAACAAGGCCGCCACGATCACCAGGGTGGTGCCGTAATTCGCGATAATGTCCATTAGTATTTTTTACCCAGTCAGTCGATTAGGAACGAGCTAGCATCAGTTCCAGACGGGCGCCTACACGCTCGGCCTGGTCCGCCAGATCACCTACCCATTCGAGGATCTTGTACAGGAAGATAACGTCGATCGGATTGTAGTTGTGCTCCACGGTCTGGAGTTTCTGCCGCAAACCAATCTGCATGGTGTCAGTATCGTCCTCGATCAAATCCAGCTGGTGGATCATCTCGGCAACCATTTCTACTTCACGTCCCTTGAAGCCGGTTTCGAGCAGCTCATCGAGTTCTCCGATGGCTTTCTCGGCTTGGGCGGTCGCATCGATACAGCGTTTGAGATAGGCCATGACGTCGGCACGCATCTCGGTGGGGAATTCCATATGACGGCCCAACATGCGGCCGGAAATGTCCTTGGCACGATTGGCTATCTTGTCCTGTTGGGTCAAAAGCTCCAGCAAGTCGGTACGCGCAACCGGCAGAAACAGGCCGCGAGGCAGTTTCAGACGAATTTCACGCTTGAGGATGTCGGCTTCTTTTTCCAGTTGGGAGATCTGCTGACGAATACGTTCGGCATCACTCCAACGACCATCGGCGATGGCGTCAAAGAAGGGGATAAGTTGCTGAGAACACTCGTGAACTTTCACTATGTGCTTTTGCAGAGGTTTGATGGGCGACTTGGCAAAAAGCCCTAAAATAGTATTTACTGGCATGGTAAAAACCTGTGTCGGTGAAAAAACACTCGATACGATTCTATGAGGCGCGCATGGTAACCGAACTGCGCGACCAATAAAACAGCGAACTTCATCTTAACGTCACGCAGGCAGTATATCCGCGCCGCCTGGTGGCCGCCTCCCTAAACTCCCTTTTTGCCCGGAAAACCTATGCAAACCGAGATTGAAATCAAATTTCTCATCGATAGCGCCCCCCATGATGACTTGGCGCATAAGCTGAATATCTTTTTGAATTCACTCACTATTATCTCTCACTCCCAAGCCTTGCTCGGCAACACCTACTTTGATACCGCAGACTTGGCGCTGCGTCGTCTCGACATGGGGTTGCGCATCCGCCGAAGCGATGATTTCGCTGAACAAACCATCAAGTGTCGGGGCCAGGGAGTGGGTGGTTTGCATGCCAGACCTGAATATAATGCCCCTGTTACGGGGGACTCGCCGAATTTGGGCGATTTTCCTGCCACTATCTGGCCCCAGGGGGAGGATCTGGCCGCCTTGCAGGCTGCACTTTTTTCCCCAGTTTCGAACCGATTTCCTGCGCCGCCACTGGCTGATCGCCTATGAGGGAGCAGAGATAGAGCTGGCCTGGGATCAGGGGGAGATAGCGGGCAAGGGGGGATATGAGGCTATCGATGAGTTGGAGCTGGAGCTCAAGACGGGGTCGACGGCGGCCCTGCTCGCCTTGGCTGCGCTCCTGGGGGCCATTCCCGGCTTGAGACTGGGAGTGCAGTCCAAGGCCCAGCGCGGTTATCGATTGGCGGGGCTCGGCAAGGCCTTGGTGCCGCGCATCGTCCCTTCATTGGCGCAATGGGATGCCCTGTCGCTGCGCCAGCGAGTACAGGCTGGCCTCGAACATTGGCAGCATCATGAGCAGATCTGCGTGCTGCAGCAAGATATGAGCGGCTGGCCCGGTCTGATGGCGGGTCTGGCGCTGATAGCGCAGGGGCTGGATGCCGGACACGCACATCCCGAGTGGGTCCAGCGTCTGACCGATACCCGCACAGAGCTTGCGAAGCTGGATGAGGCAGGGCAAGCGACCTGGCTGTCTCGAGCAGATTATGTGCCGCTGCAGCTTGCCATCATTGCCTGGCTGCAATCCTGAACAGTCGCCCAGGTTCAGGGCATCTCAAACCGCTCTACTAGAGATGACAAAAAAGGAGTGGGGCCTTGGGCCCCGTTCCTTTTGTCTGTCTGGATCCGGTGTCGTCTGTCTGGACGCGGCTTTAACGTACCTGGGTATAGATCTTGGCGGTACTGGTCACGCTACTGCTTCCTTCGCACGTCTGATCGAGCAGGCTGTGCTTGCAAGGCTCGCCGTTGAGTTCGATGCAAAAATCGAAGCGGGTCTGGCTCTTGAGGGTTTGATGGCTCTTGTTGAATTCGGTCGGCTGCCATTGCCAGCGGGAGAGTGCCTCGATGGCGGCATCGGAGAAGCGCTCATCGGTGCGCGACACTATGCGCATCTGGGCGGCCTCACCACTCGGGGTGATCAGGTACTCCAAGGTGGCGCAGCCCATCTCGCCGGCGGCGACCGCCTCTTTGGGGTAGCGGGGCTCCACCTTGTGGCTGGGTTGCCAGTTAGCGGCGACGTCGCTGGCCGAACTGAGCGGCCTGGGACCGAAATCCAGAGATTGGGATTGCTGGCTACAGGCGCTGATCCCGAGTAGTGCGACGCTCAATACGATGATCTTGTTCATTTGCTTCCCTTCATGGGCCCTGGCGCCCTGTCCTGCCTATCATTCTGATTATTAATAAAATATCAAGCTGCGATTGAAAACCTTTTGCTGTCAGAAATGATAGGAAAACCGCCAAAAGGCGGTTTTTTCAACAGGAACTGACTCAATAATAGCCGGGTTCTTCCTTGCTGGGTCTGGTCTTGAAGCGGCGGTGCAGCCACATGTACTGCTCGGGGGCCCGACGTACCGCGGCCTCAATTTCCCGGTTGACCCGAGTGGCGTCCGCCAGCTCATCCCCACTAGGATAGTCCGCGAGGGGCGCGCCTATATTCAGTTCGTAGCCCTTGGCGGTACGAATGTTGTAGCAGGGCAGCGTGACGCTGTTTTTGACCCGCGCCAGGGTGGCGGTGCCAGTGATGGTGGCGGCTTTTTCTACTGCGAAGTAGGGGACGAAGACGCTGGCATGGCTGCCGTAATCGTGGTCCGGTGCGTACCAGAGAGCATCGCCATTGCGCAGCGTCTTGATCATGCCCTTCACATCGGTGCGATCGACCAGGTACTTGTTTGAAGCGCAGCGACCATGATACTGGGCATATTCCAGCACCGGATTGGTATTGGGGCGGTAGACGCCGACGCCGGGCCTGACCAGGCCGAAACAGCGCGCATTTAGTTCAAGCGTGAGGAAGTGGCAGGAGAGCAGCAACATACCCTGTCCCTGGGCCACGGCGTTGTGCACATGCTCTTCCCCCTTGATGGTCATCAGCTTGCGCATGCGCCAATCGGGCCAGAACCAGGCCATACCCACCTCGAAGATGGCGCAACCTACGCTGGCGAAGTTCTCCTTGAGCAGCACCTCACGCTCGTCCCGGCTCAGTTCCGGCAGTGCCAGCTCCAGGTTGCGACGGGCAATTTTCACCCGGGATTTGAGCAGACGGCGGGCGAGGGCGCCCAGGCCACGACCCAGCCACATCTGGGTACGCCAAGGTAGCAAGACCAGCAGCCAGAGCAGGGCAAGACCTAACCAGCTACCCCAATAGCGGGGGTGAAATAGATGAGGGGTGAGGCGGGGAGCATTATCTTGGGCCATGAAGATTCTCGTGTTCGCAAACTCAGTCGGGGGATTCTAGCCGAAAAACACGGCCGCTGGCGAATGGCGTGGCCAATGGCTTTGTTAACACGGCGCCAGAGACTGTGATAAAATCCTCTGCTGATTTTTCCGGTTTTGAGAGTCGATACAGATGAAGATCACCCTGCCCGATTTTGAAAAAGCCCGCGTACTGGTTGTCGGCGATGTCATGCTGGATCGCTACTGGCATGGCCCCACCGGCCGTATCTCGCCGGAAGCGCCGGTCCCCGTGGTCAAGGTAGAGCACATCGAGGAGCGCCCGGGTGGCGCGGCCAACGTGGCGCTCAACTCGGCTGCCCTCGGTGCCCACGCCGTGCTGCTGGGCCTGACCGGGCAGGATGAGGCCGCCGATGCGTTGGCGAGCCAGATGGCTGGCGTCAAGGTTGCCTGCGACTTCGTGCGCCTTGGTGACTATCCCACCATCACCAAGCTGCGGGTATTGTCACGCAACCAGCAACTGCTGCGCCTCGATTTCGAGGAAGCCTTCCACGATGTCGACTCCACGCTGTTGATGGGCAAGGTTGAGCAGGCTCTGCCTCATACCGATGTGATGATCCTCTCCGACTATGGCAAGGGGGCTCTCAACGACGTGCCGGGCATGATAGCTCGCGCCCGTGCCGCCGGTATTCCCGTGCTGGTCGACCCCAAGGGCACCGAGTTCGAGAAGTACCGTGGCGCCACCCTGCTTACCCCCAACATGTCCGAATTCGAGGCAGTGGTGGGCAAGGTGAAGAATGAACAGGAACTGGTCAGTCGTGGACTGGAGCTGGTCAAGCGCTTCGAACTGGACGCCTTGCTGGTGACCCGTTCCGAGAATGGCATGACCCTGATCCGCGCAGGTCAGGACGAGCTGCATCTGCCCGCCCAGGCCCATGAGGTTTATGACGTGACCGGGGCCGGTGACACCGTCATCTCGACCCTGGCCACCGCCTTGGCCGCAGGCAAGACCCTGGACGAGGCGTGTGCTCTGGCCAACACTGCCGCGGGCATAGTGGTCGGCAAGCTGGGCACCTCCACTGTCAGCCCGGTCGAGCTCGCCAATGCGCTCTACAACGAGCACGAGACCGGCTTTGGGGTGCTCTCCGAGCAACAGCTCAAGATCGCGGTCGATGCCGCTCGTCGTCGTGGCGAGAAGGTGGTGATGACCAACGGTTGCTTCGATATCCTGCACGCTGGCCATGTCTCCTATCTTGCCAACGCCGGTAAACTGGGGGACAGATTGATCGTTGCGGTCAATACCGATGACTCGGTCCGTCGCCTCAAGGGGCCGGGTCGTCCGGTCAATTCGACCGACCGTCGCATGGCCGTGCTGGCCGCACTGGGCGCCGTGGATTGGGTGGTGCCCTTTGGCGAGGATACCCCCCAGCGCCTGATCGCCGAGATCTTGCCGGATCTGTTGGTCAAAGGTGGCGACTACAAGCCCGAAGAGATTGCCGGTTATGACGAGGTGACCGCCAACGGTGGCGAGGTGCGAGTCCTCAACTTCGAAGATGGCTGCTCGACCAGCGACATCATCAAGACCATCCGCGAACGTGGATAAGTGATGGCTAGACCATAAAGAACCGGCCAAGGCCGGTTTTTTTATGGTCGGTTAGGCAGCGGCAGCCGGGTCGGGATGACAAACAACAGCCATGAAAAAGGCGACCCCGGGGTCGCCTTTTTCATTCGAGCTGTGTCGCTTAATAGGTGCGGCTGCTGCTCTTGGGGGCATCGGCCGGGGCAACTTTCAGGCCCTGGTTGACGTCCACTATGTCTTTTTGCTCCAGCACGCCCGCCGCCTGCTTGAGGGAGAGGATGCTGAGGATGTAGTTGTAGCGCGCCTCGGAGAGTTTCTGCTTGGCGTCATACAGCTTGCGGGTAGAGTCGAGCACGTCGACTATGGTACGGGTGCCCACTTCGTAACCGGCTTCGGTCGCCTTCAGGGCGCTCTCGGCTGAGATCACGGACTGGCTGTAGGCTCGTACCGAGCCGATGCTGGCGTTCACGTTGTTATAAGAGGAACGCACGCTGCTCTGTACGGAGCGGAAGCTGCGCTCGAGCTGCTCGCTGGCGGCAACGTAGTTGTACTGAGCTTGTTTGACCTGGGAGGTGGTGGCACCGCCGGTATAGAGCGGCAGCTTGAAGGTCAGCCCTATGTTGGCCTGGTTATCGTTACCGTCCGAGTTCATGGTCTCGTCTTTGTAATCGTAATAGCCGGTGTTCAGACCGGCGCCCAGGTCCAGGGTCGGCTCATGACCCGTCTTGGCCAGATCGATCTGTTCCTTGGCGATGTCTTTGCCGATGCGGGCGCTGTGCAGCTCCAGGTTCTTGTCCAGAGCCAGCTCCAGCCACTTGTCGGAGCCAAAGCCAGTTTTTTGCGGCGTGAAGCGTTCGGTGTTGAGCACGTCCAGATTGCGGTGATCGACACCGGTCAGCTCACGCAGGGTCTCGTAACTGTTATCCAGACTGTTCTCGGCGCTGATCTCGTCGGCCAGAGCCTGATCGCGAGAGGCCTCAGCTTCATGCACGTCGGTGATGGCGGTCAGTCCCACTTCGAAGCGCTGCTGGGTCTGCTCGAGCTGACGTTCTACCGCGGCCTTGTTGGCACGCACGAACTCCAGGGTGTCCTGGGCCTTGAGCACATTAAAATAGGCCTGGGAGGTGCGCAGCATCAGGCGCTGATATTCCAGGTTGTAGCTGACGTCGGACTGGGTGGCGCTCTTCTCGGTCAGGTCCAGGTTGACCCAGTTGCTGCGACGATAGATGGACTGATCCAGAGAGAGGCTACCGGTGGCGTTGCCATTGGTCTGGGTATCATTTTTGTTGGCCAGGTAGTTGAGACCGGCACCCAGGTTGATCTGGGGCAGCAAAGAGGCGCGAGACTCATTGATTTTCTCGAAGGCCTGATCACGGCGGGCCTTGGACTCCAGCAGCTGGGTGTCCTTCTGTTGCGCCTGGGTATAGATGTCGAGCAAGTTCTCAGCTTGGGCACTGGCGCTGAGGCCGAGCAGGACCATGACTGACAGGAGTGTTCTGTTCATAGATTCTCTTAACCTTATGTATTAACTCGAAGCTGCCACTGGATGTAGGAAAGATATTGTCACCAACCAAACTGGATTTCAGCTTAATCGAGTCACTATCTGCAAAATTTCACGAAAGCCGTCCGGTTCTGACCTGAAGAAAAGGAACAAAAACAGCGGGGTTTTTCTCCCGCGAACGCCTAGCCAAATGCCCTGTGACTGCTAAAATCCATCGCTCATCGATATCAAGGGTGAGTGAATGAATGTTCATTCATGAACTCGGATTTTATGGTCTAACCGGGCCAAGTCAAGCCGACGGGAGTAGCTGATGTCGCAGCAAGCCTTGCCAGATAACGGCCATTATGGCATTGAAGATGTAAAAATCATTGAAAAATCAGTTGGTTATAAAGGGTTTTTCAAAGTGAATGTCTATCGTTTGCAGCACAGGTTATTTGCCGGAGGCTGGAATGAGCCCATAGTGCGCGAGCTGTTCGAGCGGGGGCATGCCGCCGCTTTGCTGCCCTATGATCCGGTGCGAGACGAGATAGTGCTGGTCGAGCAGTTCCGTATCGGTGCCATCGAGACCAGTCCCACCCCCTGGCTGCTGGAGCTGGTGGCCGGCATCATAGACGAAGGGGAGACCGCCGAAGTCGTGGTGCGCCGGGAGGCGGTGGAAGAGGCGGGCATCGATGTGGGTCGCTGTGAGCATGCCATCAGCTATCTGGTGAGCCCCGGGGGCAGCACGGAGCGTATCGAGGTGTTCGTGGGCGAGGTCGATGCCAGCCAGGCCCAGGGTCTGCATGGTTTGGCCGAGGAGGGTGAAGACATCCGGGTGCACAGGGTGAGCCGCGAGCAGGCCTATGCCTGGTTGAAAGAGGGGCGCATCGACAATGCCGCTTCCGTCATCGCCTTGCAGTGGCTGGCACTCAACCATGGCGAGCTCCGTGCGCGCTGGTTGGCGGAGCGCTGAGGTGAGTCTTGCTCACGCCAGGCGTTATGTGCCTGACCTCATGTCCCTGCAGCGCACCTGCGAGGTCAACTACATGGCGCTGATGAAGCTGCTGCCAGCGGGAGGAGAGGTCGGTGCCCTGCGGCGCTATCAGGTGGGTAACGGCCTGCAGTTTCAGCTCAGTCTGGTTGGTGAGAGCCGTTTCACTACGCAAGTGGTGCTCAGTCAGCACAACCCGGAATTGCCCGACTATTTGCAGGCCCGCATAGAGATTCGTTTGTATCATGATGTGCGAATGGCGGAAGTGTGTGCGGCGCAACAGATTTCCAGACTGCAACCACGTTATGATTACCCCAATACAAAAATGCACCAACGGGATGAAAAAGAGCAGGTAAATCTGTTCCTCGCCGATTGGCTCAAGTTTTGTCTCAGGCACGGTACCAGTCTGATTAACATCTTCTAGTTGAACCAATAAAAAGAAGCGTGATTTTGGAAACAGAGCTACCTCAGGCGCCCGACGGCAGTGTGCGCCTGTTACAAATAACCGATACCCATCTGTTCGCCAGCGGTGAAGGCAGCCTGCTGGCCGTGCGGACCGCCGACAGCCTGGCGGCCGTGCTTGAACGGGTGCAGGCCAACGGGCATCCGTTCGACCTTATCCTGGCGACCGGGGATCTCTCCCAGGATCACAGTCCGGAATCCTATCAACGCTTTGCCTCCATGATGGCGCCCCTGTCGCGCCCCATCTATTGGCTGCCCGGCAACCACGACGACGGCCCCCTGATGACCGAGTACCTGCATGCGGCCGGGATCAGTGAGAAGAAGCAGCTGGTGGGCGAGCACTGGCAGATCATACTGCTCGACACCCAGGTTCGCGGCAAACCCCATGGGGTGCTTGGGGATCACCAGTTGGCGGCCCTGGATCTGGCTCTGCGCCAGCACCCGGATCGCCATGCCCTCATCGCCTTGCATCATCAGGCGGTGCCCGTGGGTTGCGCCTGGCTGGATCAGCACAACCTCAAGAATGCCGATGACCTCTTCGCCGTGCTGGCTCGTCATCCGCAGCAAAAAACCATCTTGTTTGGTCATGTTCATCAGGAGTTTGACGAGGTACATCAGGGAGTGCGTCTCATCGCCAGCCCCTCCACCTGCATCCAGTTCAAACCGCTCTGTGAGGGTTTCACTCTGGATGAGTCTGGCCCGGGCTGGCGCTACCTGACCCTGTATCCCGATGGCCGTATCGCCAGCCAGGTGTGGCGTCTGCCTCTGGGGCAGTTCGTCCCCGACCCCGATGCCACCGGTTATTGAGGGAGTGATATGAGCTCGGTTCTGCTCTATTTGCATGGCTTCAACTCTTCACCCGGTTCGGCCAAGGCTCGTCAGATGGCTGATTGGCTCGCCGAGCACAGACCCGACATCGAGGTGCTGATCCCGGCTCAGCCCAATACCCCGGCGGCGGCCTGGGCGGCCATAGCGCAGTCCATAGAAGCCGCGCAGGCCCGCCATGGCGATGGGCTCAGACTCGGCGCCGTGGGCAGCTCCTTGGGCGGTTTTATGGCGACCCGGGTGAGCGAGCGTTATGGCTGCCGCGCCGCCCTGATCAACCCGGCGGTGCGCCCCTATGAGCTGCTGCAAGATTTTCTAGGACCGCAGACCAATCCCTATACCCATGAGCGCTATGAACTGCTGCCCCGGCACATGGACGAGCTCAGGGCGCTGGCTGTGCCGGTGACGGTACCGGAGCGACTCTGGGTGCTGCAACAGCAGGAGGATGAGGTGCTCGACTATCGCAAGGCGCTGAGTGAGTACTCCTTTGCCCGGCTCTCCCTCGAGTGCGGCGGCGATCACAGCTTCGTCGGCTTCGAGCGTTATCCGGCCCAGATAGTGCATTTTCTGGGACTGTGAATCATGGCTGCTGGTATCAGTCCCGAGTTGAATCCCCAGGAGGCCGTTGCCCCGGACTCGCGACCCGGCCCAGACCAGCATCGGCTGGCTGCTTTTTTGGAACAGGTGCTGGCCACGGCCCAGGCCGGACTGACCTACTCCAAGGATCCCTTCGACATAGGGCGCTTTCATGCCCTGCGCGATGCCACCGCCGCCCTTATCGCTGAGCAGAGCACCCTGGATCCTGTGCGGATCGCCGATTGGATTGCCCTGGATAGCGGTTATCCCACCCCCAAACTGGATGTGCGCGCCCTGATCCTCAACGAGCAGGGGCAGTTGCTGTTGGTGCGCGAGCGCAGCGATGGCTGCTGGACCCTGCCCGGTGGCTGGTGCGATATCGGTGACTCACCGGCGGGGGCCGTGGAGCGCGAAGTGGTCGAGGAGACGGGATTGATCTGCCGCGCCGTGCAGCTGCTGGCGCTATTTGACAAGCTCAGGCATCCCCATCCGCCGCAACTGCCCCATGCCCACAAAGCCTTCTTCCTGTGCGAGGTGACGGGCGGTCAGCTGCTCACCGAGACGGATGAAACCCAAGACGCCGCCTATTTCCCTCTGGAAGCCTTGCCCGAGCTGTCGCGCCATAGGGTGGTGGCGTCGCAACTGCGTACCCTGCATACCCATGTGCAGCAAGGACGACCAGATACCCTGTTCGACTGATCCCATCAGGGCGAGGCCCAGCGGCAAGGAGGCTGCATGATCAAGCGCATTGGCAATACCCCCATCGAAGAGAAGCACAGGGCCAGCTGCCATTGCGGAGCTGTGGTGCTGGAACTCGCCTTGCCGGACGGCGTGGTGGATCCGCGCCGCTGTGACTGTTCCCTCTGTCGGCGGCGCGGCGCCATCGTCGCCTCAGTACCGCTGGCGGGCATCCGCATCCTGCGGGGAGAGGCGGTGCTGCGTTGCTACCGGTTCAACACCCATACCGCGCAGCACTACTTCTGCAGTGTCTGCGGCATCTATACCCATCACCAACGCCGCTCCAACCCGGCCGAGTATGGTTACAACCTCGCCTGTCTCGAGGGAGTCAATCCGTTTGAACTGGGCGAGGTGCCGTTGCGCGATGGCGTCAATCACCCGGCTGACCGATCAGGGAGCCATCTGCCCCTATAGCACTGAAAATGACTGTGTTAACCTTGGCGAGTCTGCTCTGCATGCAGACCATGGCCGATTGCCTCGGCCCTTCTTTGCCAATAGGGAGCACGCCAGCGATGACCCCCTCAGCACTGCCCGATCTGATCCTGGGCGCTTCGCTCTATTTTCCGCCCCTGTTCAAGGCGGTGTTGCTCGGCCTGCTTGGCTGGTTGCCTCTGCATCGCCTGGTGCGTGACTGGCTCTATGGCGGCGATGTCTGGCACCCGATGCTGATGGATCTCTCCCTCTTCGTACTCGCCGTGTGCGGCGCTCTCTGGATCTTGCTACATGGTTAAATCACCGCTGGCGACTCTCAAATATCTGTCCACCCTACTGGTCTGCGCTTTGGCGCTAGGGGCGGCCTGGTGGTTGTGGAGCTACTACATGCAGGGCCCCTGGACCCGGGATGGCAAGGTGCGGGCCGAGCTGGTGAGCGTCACCCCCGAGGTATCAGGCAAGCTGCTCGACATCCGGGTGCAGGACAACCAGCTGGTGAAGCGGGGGGATCTGCTGTTTCGCATCGATCCTGAACCCTATCGCATCGCCGAGCGCAATGCCGTTGCCGCCCTGGGCAAGGCCGAGTCCGACTTTGCCAAGGCCAGTCATGAGGCGAGCCGCAGGCGCAATCTGGCCCGCAATGTCATCTCGGCGGAGGCGGTGGATGAAGCCGAGCTGACCCAACAGGCGATGCAGGCGGCCTTTGAGGTGGCCAAGGCCAATCTGGCGCAGGCACAGTGGTCCCTGGCCAAAACGGATATCCATGCCAGCACGGATGGTTACATCACCAACTTGCAGACCCGAGTTGGCAACTATGCCAGCGCGGGGATCCCGCTGGTGGCGCTGATCGATACCAACTCCTTCTATGTGCTCGGCTATTTCGAGGAGACCAAGCTGCGCCATATTCGTATCGGCAGGCGGGCCGAGATAGTGCTCTACAGCTCGGACAGGCCCTTGACCGGCTCCGTGGAAAGCATAGGGCGCGCCATCCATGATCAGAGCCTGGAGTCAGGCTCCGGGTTGCTGGTGGATGTCAAACCCAATGTGCCCTGGGTGCGCCTCGCCCAGCGAGTGCCGGTGCGCATTCGACTCGACAAGGTGCCCGCTGATGTCACTCTGATAGCCGGCACCACCGCCTCCATAGCCATCCATGACTGATACACCCTTGCCAGCAACCTGGTTGGCTTTGATCGCAGGGCTTGGCTCTGATGGCGACGACGATCGAGGGCTGCGGTGATGAAGCTGGCACTGCCGAGCTGGCACCAAAGCCCCTGGGGCAAGGCGAGCGCGGAACAATGGCGCTATGCCCTGCGCAATGGCCTTGCCATGTGTCTGGCACTCTGGCTCGCGTTCGTGCTGCAACTCGACTCACCTTACTGGGCCATGACCTCGGCCGCCGTGGTGAGCTTCCCCACCGTGGGGGGCGTCATCAGCAAGAGCCTGGGAAGGGTGCTGGGCAGTCTGATGGGAGCCGTGGCCGCCATCTTGATCGCCAGTTATGGCCTGGCCGACCCCTGGCTGTTCAGCCTGCTGATTGCACTCTGGATAGGGCTGTGCACCTATGTCTCCAACCACTATCAGAACAATGTCTCTTACGGCTTTGCCCTGGCTGGCTACACGGCGGCCATCATTGCGTTCTCCTGCGTCAACGTCGATGACCCTCTCTACATCTTCGACATAGCCCAGGCGCGGGTGAGCGAGGTGATCACCGGCATCCTCTGCGGCGCCTTCATGATGATGCTGCTGCCGAGTACCGGCGATGGCGAGACCCTGCTCGGCTCCCTGCGCCAGAGTCAGGCCCGCCTGCTCGAACATGCCCAGCTGCTCTGGCAGGGGCAGAGCAATGCCGAGATCCGCCACGCCCACCAGGGCATCATCAGCCAGATCCTCACCATGAATGTGCTGCGTATCCAGGCGGTATGGAGCCATCACAGGTTCAGACGCCACAACCGGCTGTTCAACTACCTGCTTCACCGCCAATTGCGCATGACCAGCCTCATCTCCGGGGTGCGCCGCCTGCTGCACAACTGGCCTGCGCCGCCTGCCGGACTGGACGCCTTGCTCGCCGAGCTGCCCAGGGCTTTGGCCGCCCCCGACTGTGACAAGCTGCGCATCGCCCGCCTGCTGGCGCCCCTGGCCGGGAGCGAGGATTATCGCACTCAGGTTTTCTGGCAGCGACTGCGCCACTTCTGCTGGTGCTATCTGGAGGCGCAGCGCTGGCTGGATCGCTTGGCGCAGGCCAAGCAGAGAGGGCAGGACGAACCGGCACACTGGCCCGCCCCTCCCAGATTGGCACCGCTCGCCATGCACACCGACAGCTATGAGGCGGCCTATAACGGCGCGCGCACTTTCCTCTGTGTGCTGCTTGGCTGCATCTTCTGGTTCCAGACCCAGTGGGATGCGGGCAGTTCGGCGCTGACCTTGCTATCGATCAGTTGCGTGCTCTATTCCGCGGTTCCGGCGCCGCTCAAGAGCGTGACGACCATGTTGCAGGCCATAGTGCTGCTCAGTCTGGTCTGCTTCGGGGTCAAGTTTGGCCTGATGATCCGGCTGGAGGCGCTCTGGCCCTTCATCCTGCTACTGCTGCCGACGCTGGTCACCATGCAGCTCATCAAGTTGCAGCGGCCAGCCAGCGCCGCGCTCTGGGGGCAGTTGATCGTGATGCTTGGCTCCTTTCTCGCCATCTCGAATCCCCCTCGCTATGACTACCTCGGTTATATCAACGGCAGTCTGGCCCAGATGCTGGGGGTGATGGCGGCCGGGCTGGCGTTTCAGATCCTGCGGCCGAGTTCCGATAGCCGCAAGAGCCGCCGCCTGATGCGTCGTCTGCGTCGGGATTTTATGGATCAGCTGCGCACCGGGCCGCGCCTGGGTGAGCACGAATTCGAATCGCGCATCTATCATGCCATCAGCCAGCTCAGCCTGAGCCAGGATCAGCACTCCCGGCTCTGGGTATTGCGTTGGGGGGTGGTGTTGCTCAACTGCAGCCACATCGTCTGGCAATTGCGGGAGTGGCGCGGGCTCAATCCCGCCCTCTATCCGGTTCGAGATCGCTGCATTCGCAGTCTGAAGGGGATATTGACCGAGGGAGGGGTGCAGCAGGAGCGGCTTGGCCACACCCTGAGCGAGCTGGCACGCCTGGATGCGCTGCTTGCCCGCCATCCGGACAGGGAGTCCCGCGCGCTGGCCGGTCTCATCTGGCGGTTGTCCAGCTCGCTCTCCCAACTGCAACAGGCGCTGCCCAGCGACTGAGCCGGTTCTTGGTCGGACTCTGTTCCCTTGCCAACCAGCAACGGGGACGGCCGAGTGATGAAGCCCGGCCTTGGCGGTCATTTCCCTCGCCCCGGTCACTCTTTGCCGTCGTCTAATTTGTCCAAGGCCCTCTCAACGAGTAAGATTCTCCCCAAACGTCAATTCGCAAGGCCCTCCATGTCCACTCAATACAATGCCGATGCCATTGAGGTCCTCAATGGCCTTGAACCGGTGCGTCGTCGTCCCGGCATGTACACCGACACCACCCGGCCCAATCACCTCGGCCAGGAGGTCATAGACAACAGCGTCGATGAGGCGCTGGCGGGCCATGCCCGTACCCTGGAGGTGACCCTGTTTGAAGACCAGTCCCTGGAGGTGATCGATGATGGCCGTGGTATGCCGGTCGATATCCATCCGGAGGAGGGGGTCTCCGGTGTGGAGCTGATCCTCTGCAAGCTGCACGCGGGGGGCAAGTTCTCCAACAAGAACTATCAGTTCTCCGGCGGTCTGCACGGGGTGGGCATTTCTGTGGTGAACGCCCTCTCCGATCGGGTCGAGGTGACGGTGCGTCGCGACGGCCAGGTCTATGACATCGCCTTCGAGCGCGGCGACAAGGTGTCTGATCTGACCATCACCGGCACCTGCGGGCGCCGCAACACAGGTACCCGGGTGCGCTTCTGGCCCCAGGCGAGCTATTTCGACTCCCCCCGCTTCTCGGTCACCAAGCTGGAACATCTGCTCAAGGCCAAGGCCGTGCTCTGCCCCGGCCTCACCATCAAGTTCCTCGACAAGAACACCGGCATCAAGCTGGAGTGGTGCTACGAAGATGGTCTCAAGGATTATCTGATCGATGCGGTCAAGCAGTTCACCTGCCTGCCGGAGCTGCCCTTCGTCGGCGCCTTCAGTACGGATCAATCCGCGGTGGACTGGGCCCTGTGCTGGCTGCCGGAAGGGGGCGAGTGCCTCGCCGAATCCTATGTGAACCTGATCCCGACCCCTCAGGGCGGTACCCACGTCAACGGCCTGCGCCAGGGCCTGCTCGACGCCATGCGCGAGTTCTGCGAGTTCCGCAACTTGCTGCCGCGGGGGGTCAAGCTGACCCCGGAAGATATCTGGGATCGTTGCGCCTACATCCTCTCCATCAAGATGCAGGATCCCCAGTTCGCCGGTCAGACCAAGGAGCGGCTCTCGTCGCGCCAGAGCTCGGCCTTCGTCTCCGGGATAGTCAAAGATGCGTTCAGCTTGTACCTGAACAGCAACACCGAGCTGGCGGAGCAGATCGCCGAGATCTGCATCTCCAGCGCCCAGCGCCGCTTGCGTGCCGCCAAGACGGTGGTGCGCAAGAAGATAACGCAAGGCCCGGCCCTGCCCGGCAAACTGACTGACTGCAACTGCGCCGACCCCATGCGGGGGGAGCTGTTCCTGGTGGAGGGGGACTCCGCGGGCGGCAGCGCCAAGCAGGCGCGGGACCGTGAATTCCAGGCCATCATGCCCCTGCGCGGCAAGATCCTGAACACTTGGGAAGTGGAGGCCGGTCAGGTGCTCGCCTCGCAAGAAGTGCACGACATCTCGGTGGCCATCGGCCTGGATCCGGATTCCGAGGATCTCTCCGGCCTGCGCTACGGCAAGGTGTGCATCCTCGCGGATGCGGACTCGGACGGTCTGCACATCGCCACCCTGCTCTGCGCCCTCTTTGTTAAGCATTTCAGGACGCTGGTCAACAAGGGCCACGTCTATGTGGCCATGCCGCCGCTCTACCGGATCGATATCGGCAAAGAGGTGTTCTATGCCCTCGATGAGGACGAGAAGAACGGCGTCTTGCAGCGGGTCGAGGCCGAGAAGAAGAAGGGCAAGGTGATGGTGACCCGATTCAAGGGGCTGGGTGAGATGAACCCGAAGCAGCTGCGGGAAACCACCATGGATCCCAACACCCGTCGCCTGGTGCAGCTCACCATGGGCGAGCTGGAGGAGGGGGACGAAACCCTGCAACTGATGGACATGCTGCTGGCCAAGAAACGCGCCCCGGATCGTCGCGAGTGGCTGGAAGAGAAGGGCAACCTGGCCATCATCTAAGGGGTTTGATGGCTGGCAGCCAAACCAGGCACGCCATCCTCCAAGCCAGCAGTCCGTTGCCATTGGCTGATCCCATCATCGGATCAGCGAGCATATCAGCCGGAGTCGCTCATGGGCGGCTCCCGAACCGAAAGAGAAGAATCACATGAGTGATGCTATCGAGCTCAGTCTGGACGGGGTAGAGCGCCAGCCGATGCGCGCCTTTACCGAACAGGCTTACTTGAACTACTCCATGTACGTCATCATGGATCGGGCCCTGCCGCACATCGGCGATGGCCTCAAACCCGTGCAGCGGCGCATCATCTACGCCATGAGCGAACTGGGGCTGTCGGCCCTCTCCAAGCACAAGAAATCCGCCCGTACCGTGGGTGACGTGCTGGGTAAGTACCACCCCCACGGCGACAGCGCCTGTTATGAAGCCATGGTGCTGATGGCCCAGCCCTTCTCCTACCGCTACCCGCTGGTGGACGGTCAGGGCAACTGGGGGGCGCCGGACGATCCCAAATCCTTCGCCGCCATGCGTTACACCGAGGCGCGCCTGTCGCGCTTCTCCGAGCTGCTGCTCTCCGAGCTCGGCCAGGGCACTGTGGACTGGACGCCGAACTTCGACGGCACCATGAAGGAACCCGTGGTGCTGCCCGCCCGCCTGCCCCACATACTGCTCAACGGCATCACAGGCATAGCCGTGGGGATGGCGACCGACATTCCGCCCCACAACGCACGGGAAGTGGCCTACGCCTGTGCAGAGCTGCTCGACAACCCCAACGCCGGGCTTGATGCGCTGATGGCGCACATTCAGGGGCCCGACTACCCGACCAGCGCCGAGATCATCACGCCGCGCGATGACATCCGCAAAATCTACGAGACCGGCAAGGGCTCCATCAAGCAGCGTGCTGTGTGGAACGAGGAGGATGGCGACATCGTCATCACGGCGCTGCCCCATCAGGCCTCCGGCGCCAAGATCATGGAGCAGATCGCCGCCCAGATGGTGGCCAAGAAGCTGCCCATGGTCACCGACCTGCGCGACGAATCGGACCATGAGAATCCGACCCGTCTGGTGATCATTCCCCGCTCCAACCGGGTGGACATGGAGGCGCTGATGGCCCACCTGTTCGCCACCACGGATCTGGAGAAGAACTATCGGGTCAACCTCAACATACTGGGGCTGGACAACCGCCCCCAGGTGAAGACCCTCAAGATGATCCTCTCCGAGTGGATCATTTTCCGCCGCGAGACGGTGCGCCGTCGCCTGCAGTATCGCCTCGACAAGGTGCTGGCTCGCCTGCACATCCTCGAAGGCTTGCTGGTGGCCTACCTCAACATCGACGAGGTGATCGAGATCATCCGCACCGAGGATGAGCCGGGCAAGGTGATGGTGGAGCGCTTCAACATCAGCGAGACCCAGGCCGAGGCTATCCTCGAGCTGAAACTGCGTCACCTGGCCAAGCTGGAAGAGTTCAAGTTGCGTGCCGAGCAGGACGAACTGGCCATAGAGCGCGACAAGCTCGAACTGCTGCTGGGCTCCGAGCGTCGCCTCAACACCCTGCTCAAGAAGGAGCTGCTGGCGGATGCCGAGAAGTACGGCGACGATCGCCGCACCCCGCTGGTGGAGCGTGCCAGCGCGGTAGCTCTGACCGAGAAAGAGCTGACCCCGAGCGAGCCGGTCACCGTCATCCTCTCTGACAAGGGTTGGGTGCGGGCCGCCAAGGGCCACGACGTGGACGTGGCGGGGCTCTCCTACAAGGCGGGGGATGGCTATCTGGCCCATGCCTGTGGCCGCAGCAACCAGCAGGCGGTGTTCCTCTCAAGCCTTGGCAGAACCTACGCCCTGGAGGCGCACGGTCTGCCATCTGCGCGCAGTCAGGGCGAGCCGCTCACCGGCCGCTTTGCGCTGGGGGCGGGGGAAGAGGTGCGTCATCTGGTGATGGGCAACGAGGGGGAACCCTATCTGATTTGCTCCGATGCCGGTTACGGCTTCGTCTGTGGCTATGAGGATCTGGTCGGCAAGAACAAGAACGGCAAGGCGCTGCTCAGCGTGCCGGAAGGGGGCCTGGTGATGGCACCCCAGAAGATTGGCTCGCCAGAGACCGATCTCTGCATGGCCATCTCCAACGAGGGGCGCATGCTGTTGTTCCCGCTCAATACCCTGCCGGTACTTGGCAAGGGCAAGGGCAACAAGCTCATCAGCATACCGTCGGCGCGGGTCAAGGCGCGGGAGGAGTTTATGGTGATGGCCGCCATTATCCCTCAGGGGCAATATGTCACCCTGTTCGCCGGCAAGCGCAAGCTGACTCTCAAGCCATCTGACCTTGACTACTACCGCGGCGAGCGCGGCCGCCGCGGCGCCAAGCTGCCCCGCGGTTTGCAGCGCGTCGATCGTATCGAGATTGAACCTGTCGCCGGCGCAGAACCGGTAGCCGGAGAAAATCAGGAAGGGTAATAGATATAGAAGGGCGCAAAAGCGCCCTTTTAATTAAAACAGTAAATAAAATTAATTTATAGAATAAGATATGTGGCTTGACCATAAGAGCCCAACAAGACATCTTCCTCCGAGTTTTCCTCATGGTTGTCATAAAAATTATATGAATCAAAGCCTAATTCTTTCCCCATCTTTATTATTTCACCTACCATACTTTCAGGTAAATATTGTGAGATTGAAACGTTTCTACCATTGGGTTGTTGGTCGGATCCGAAAAGAGTTCCACGGGACACTCCTAGTTGGAAAAGTTTTTCTTTTATCTTATCTTTGTCCTGCAAGTGATGATTAATTCCAATCACTAAGTTTTCTAGCGAGCTATCATTTTCATTAGATATTCTCGGCAGCTTTTCTATGTATTCAGAAGTTACGTGATTATTGTGAAGAGTAATTTCGTCATGTTTTATTTTAATGATTTCATTTGTTTTATTGCTTAAGTATGATGAGTAATAGGAGTCTTCCTGAAGCTCAGGTCTAAACTTTGTTTGCAATAAGAAAACAGCCGCTAGAAAAACAGGAACATTCAGAGTTGCGGCAATAACTAATATACCAGATTGCCAAGACTCCGTTCCCAAATTAGCTGCAGCTATAAGGAAGCAACTATCTAATGCCACTAACCCCACAAGCCAAGCGGCTAACAGTTGGATTGGTTTCGTGATCTTATCTGGTTTTATATTTTCTTCGCTCATTATATAGGTGCTCGTTTGATATTAGCCTATTTTTACACGTTGCCAAATACTAGCCCAACATCTTAAATTCAACACTATTGATTAGCAGCTTACCAAAACCGAATGGTTCCTTTCGTGATCCGTGCCGACCTTTGTTAAACACGACTCTCTGGTGGTGTATGGCGACCGATTACGCTTCGCTAATTAACCCTACCGGACTGCATTGCTATTGGCGTTGATTCCGCCTCCACATCCCCAGGGCCATAGGTCTGATTAGCGACGCAAAAACTGGGACACCCACCTTTTTGACAGCGGCGTAACCTTGTACTTGGCTTGAGGAGTCACTGTCGAGGGATGCGCCATGACCATTGCCCGTTCACGTCAAATCAGTTTGCAGGATACGCCTTACTACCACGTGGTCAGTCGCTGTGTGCGGCGGGCTTTTTTGTGTGGGGAAGACACCCATTCTGGCCAGAGTTACGAACATCGGCGCCAGTGGGTGGTCGACAAGCTGGGCCAGCTGTCGAGGCTGTTTGCCATCGGCATCTGCGCCTATGCAGTGATGAGCAACCATTACCACCTGGTGCTCAAGGTTGAGCCCGATACTGCCGCCAACTGGAGTGAAAGGGAGGTGGCCGAGCGCTGGGCTGGCTTGTTCCAATGGCCGCTATTGGTGGGGCGCTGGTATCAGGGGGAATCCCTGATTGAACCTGAGATTGCAGTGGTTAAACAACTGATAGGGCAGTGGCGCGAGCGGCTTTACTCCATCAGCTGGTTTGTGCGGCTGCTCAATGAAACTCTGGCTCGCCAGGCCAATCTGGAAGATGGCTGCAAGGGCCATTTCTGGGAAGGTCGCTTTAAAAGTCAGGCGCTGCTCACCGAATCAGCTTTGCTGGCTTGCATGACTTATGTAGATCTCAATCCGGTGCGGGCAGCCCTTGCCGACCGACCAGAGCAGAGCGACTACACAAGTATCAAGCAACGCCTTGATAATACGCTCCTAGCTGAAGCCTTGCCCCCGCTGTTGCTAGCGTTTGCCGATAAGGAGAAGTCCGGCTGCTTGCCCTATGCCTTTACCGATTATCTGATGCTGGTCGATTGGACAGGGCGCGCCATCAGAGCAGACAAGCGCGGCCACATACCGGTTCACCTTGCTGCCATTATGGAACGACTAGGACTTGATAAATCCGTCTGGCTTCGACAGGTGACTCTGTTCCGGCGGCGGGGTATCAGAGCGGTAGGCGACCATCAGCATCGCCAACAGTTTGCACTGCATTGTGGTCAGCTGCGTTGTTACCAGCCTAGCGACTAGACAACCCTCACCTTCCCCAACCGTTCTCGCTTCTCATAGCGTCGCTGAGCCTGTTTTTACTCGTACTGCCTGAACCGGAGGCGGAGCAGAGATATTGTTGCTGCAGCCACGTCCACGAAGTGTCGAGTCATTGACCTAGTGATGCCTGTCCAAAAAGGTGGGTGTCCTCGTATTGTTACCTCACGCATGGTGACCCTCGATATTTCAATTTGTTGTCCTGGAAATAACCGCATACCAGATGACTAGGTTAATTGACGGCTCTTGCATCTTTATTTAAATACCAACCATCAAGGTGTAATGGGGCACACGCCTTCCTGACTGCCGCTTCATTCTGCCCATGGCACCATGAGTGACACCCATCGATTTCACATATGCTGCCGGTGCAATAAACAAGCTGAATTGCACCGCCGAGCCGTCAGTTATTGAAATTCCACGCTATGGGCAGCTCAAGGTCGAAGAGAAGCTCATCCCCTTCCAGGCGAAAGGGCACGCTGGTCTGGTGCTGGTCATATTCGTCGATAAGGCGGCAGCTCTCGGCGAAATTAGATTCGTAGTTGAGGCGGGCGCTGCCACCGGTCAGAGCCCCATTGAGCTCCACCCCCAGTACCCGTAGCGGATCTTTCTGACTGAGCTTGACCCGACTGTCTCCCACGTCCACCAGCCGCTCCAGCAGGGGGAAGAAGTCCTGCTTGTGGTGTTCTATTGCCCGGGCTGTGGCCTGCTCCAACTCGGCCGGAGTGGCAAGGGGGCCATCGAGCCGGTATCGGGTCTGGATCCTTTCTTGGGTCATGATGTTTCCTCCTGAATTGTGATGTGGGATCAGCTCGGTCAGCCTAAGAGAGCTGTCATCCTAGACCAGCGGCCAGCCTGTTTCATTGCAAACAATCAACGGCGCCTTAGCGAACAAGGTTATCCCTTGTTCTGGCAGATGAAGAGATCTGCAACATTCAAATTGTGCAGATTTTTATAAAGCATCAGGCGGGAATGCGGCCACTTTTCACCAGTGCTCGACGGATGTTTTTGCACATCTTGCCGAAGCGATAAATCTCGTCGAAGCTGGGCGCGATACCGCGACCTATCTGATATTGCCAATAGGATAAGTCAGTGTCGACCAGCTCCATCAGCTTCTTGGGGCAGCCGATGCAGCTATTGTCTGGCCCGCATTTGAAGGTATCCGGTTGATAGATCGGAAATTCCGCCTTCACGGCGTCGATGATCTGCTGCATCGCGGTAATACGGTCGGGTTTTCTGCTCACGACTTGCTTCCCTGCTGCGGGTATGGGGGGGCATTATATCCCTTACAAATTGTGGGCCAATGACGCTTAGGAGGTAGTCTGAGCAAGGGAGCTTGGTGAAGGCGAGAAGGGATTGCTGCCGTCTGCAGCGATGACAACGCCCGGCGAGCCGGGCGCTGGATGATATGTGGGCAGAGGAGGTTACTTTTTGATTTCGTGGCCAATGACGCCACCGACGACGGCACCGCCAATGGCGCCAGCCGCACTGCCGCCGGTCAGTACCGAGCCGCCGACGGCACCGATACCGGCCCCCACTGCGGTACTCTTGTCCTGTTGCGACATGCCGGAGCAAGCCGTCAGACTAATCAGCAGGGCCGTTGCCACAGCCCCTAGTGCCAAACCATGGATCTTGTTCATGGGGTTACCTCTTGATGCTTTTCGTATGTCAGGTCTATTGGGCAAGCTGCCCTGAGGTGGTTGCCTATCCCCCAACGCATCAGCCCGGATAGTGGTTGCTTGATGGCGGCGTTGGCGGACATCGCGGATGCCCCTGACCTGGGAGCGGGTATCGGCCGGGCACTCGCCCTTCGGGTGATGACACCAGCTTCCCTCGCGTAAGCAGGGGCGTCTGTACGCTAGCGCTTATAGGGCGACCTTTTTATGGCCAAAACGTATCCCGGCCTTTTTCGGATGGCTTGATGCAGATATGACAACACCCGGCGGGCCGGGCGTTGGAGCAGGCTAAGGCACAACCAGTCACTAGAAGTCGTGGTAGAGGGGCCAGCCGAGCAGGGGATGCTTGAGACCGGCACGCATCTCCATGTTGTCGAGCTTCTCCGGCGAGGCCCCCTCTTGCTGCAACTGCTGGTATTGGCGCACAAAACCCAGTGTGTGCAGCAGGTTGCTGACAAAACCCCGGCTGAGCTCCTGGCGCAGGCCGGCGATCAACTCGCCCGGCAGCTCGGTCAGCATCAGATCCAGCTGGGCGGCCAGATAGTCGGTATCATACCAGGCCTCTTGCAGCACGATGTCTCGCGCCAGACGGCGTTTGAGATCCTGCTTCACCTTCAATGGCGCCGTGCCGCTGCCCTGGCCACAGAGGATGCGGTAGAGCAGGGCTTCGGCCAGCTTGTCTTCCATGGTGGGGTGATCGTTCTCGCAGGCGAAGAAGTGTTGATCAATCAGGCTCATCAGGCGGGCCTTGTTATGCTCCACCAGCGCCTTCTCGTACTCCTGCCACCCTTGCCACTCTTCCACATCCGGCGGGCTGGATATTTTATCGAGCAGACGGGCATCCACGTCGCCAAAGAGGTTGTTGCTGCCCAGCGGCTTGGGACTGACCGAGATCAGCATGGACCAGCCCTTCTGGAACGGCTTGATGGGGCCTTCCGGTGCTTGTAGCAGGGCCAGTGCCTTGGCGGCGTCCCGCTGGGAGAGCTCCTGCAACCCCAGGCTGACCACGCCAATGACATCGTGGGCGGCTTGTTCCAGCAGATGCATCTTGTACTTGTTGTAGTACTTGTCGGCGAACTTCAGGCTCATCAACACGGCCTTGCCTTTGATGGCGGCCAGCTGCTGGGTGCTCAAGCGTTCACTGTCAGTGCCAAAACGCAGCACCTGACTGAGGAAGGGGCCCTGATTGGACTCGCGTATGACTAGCTGCGTTACCTGTGACATCGAAGCGCCCCTTAATCCAGAAAGCTGAACATGTCGTCCACTTCGCTGTACTCGTCGCTGACCTGGTTCTTGTCTTTGGCCTGCATCACCAGCTCGGCGGCAAACTTGTTGATGATGCCATCCCAGCTGCTGTTCTCGTTGCGTAGCAGGGCTTTGATGGCCTGCTCCACCTCGGGAGCCTGCTGGCGGATCAGCATCAGCAAGCTGCGCGGATCGTCGAGGGAGTAGTCATGGGCATTCTCGCTCAGCTGACGATCGCTGTAGGAGAGCGCCTCTTCCAGATCTTCTTCTTCGGCGTGCAGCAGATCCGGCACCCCATCCTCGTCGTCAAGCTGCTCACCGCGATAGAACTCGATGAAGGGGATGGCGAGGTAGAAGAGGCCAGCCGGATCCTCGGCGATGCACTCCAGGATCTCGCGCTGCTTGGCCTCGCTCTCCTGGGTGCGGATCAGGTAGTTGAGGAAGTCGAAGGTGTGCTGTTGCAGCTCTTCGGCATTGTTCTTGATGGCCTCTTCCCAGTAGAGCGGCTGCTGGCAGACGATGTCGCGGATCCGCTCCGGAGTCATCAGCTCGGAGATGATGGACGGGAAGGAAATGTCATGCTGGCCGTTGATCTGGGTCAGGGTGACGATATCAATATTTTCAATGACTTCAGCCAACTGATCGTCGGACATTGTCATGGCGATCAGCTCGAATTTCTCGCTGGCCTGCTTGGGCTCGATCACGGCCAGTTCTTTGATCTCGATGGCGGCAATTTCAATCAGACTATTCATTCTTTACCCCAAGTTGCTTCAAATTAGAAACGCACTTCGTTGTACATATCCTGCTCGCCTTCTTCATCCTCGCCGCCGTCGTAGTCAGCGTCGGCGTTTTCTCCCTCGTCCTCGTCTTCATCGCGGGGCATGGCGTAGTCGTCATCACGGGCGCCGCGGGGCAGGGGATTGTCCAGCAGATAGAGCACGGCGCAGGCTTCGATAAGGGTATCTTCGCTCTGGGCTCGCACTGCCTTGACCAGGGGCAGGTCGGCGTTGTTGAAGGCCACGGACGTCTTGAATTCGTCCCAGCTGGGCTGCTCGCCTTGGCCGATCCAGTTGCGCCAGGCCGGCTTGGCCTGGACAGAAAACTGCACCCGGCCATAGAGGGCCAGCGGCAGGTATTCGGGCATGAACTCCAGCATGCTCATGTCGGCCAGCAGTAGCGCTTTCATCTTGCCGGTGAATTGTTCCAGCGCCTTGGGCTGGTCCACATCACGGTAGGATTCGATGTTCTCGCTGGCGTCACTCATCAGCGCCTTGATACGCGCCAGATCCAATGTCTTTTTCATACAGCCTCAGGGATAGAATTGATCCCATAACTCCTGCATGGCAGAGGTCGGGTCGGTCACAATGACGTTGTTAAAGTCCTTGATGAAGGCGGCCTTTTTCTTGGGGTCCGAAAGAACCTCGTAGGCCTGTTTCACCTGTTGCAGCAAGACGGCTGCGCGCGCTTGTTCTTCTTCGGTGGCCCCGAGCAGCTTGTCGGGGTGATACTGGTTCGACAGTCGTCGATAGGCTTTTTTGATGTCGTTTTCGTTGGCGTTGGATTTTACACCCAGCACCCGAAAGTAGTTGTTCATGGCAGATCCTGCCTCACTGGCAACAGAGAAGTCACAATGCTGGCCCTGGTTGGGCGGAGAAAACCAGGTACGGCGAAAAACCCGTCATTTTAACGGAAATAGCGCCGCTCTGCCATGAATAGGATGTGATCCGCCAAATGAGTTTGCCGTGAGCTGGTATCGGTCCTCTATATTCCGGTCCGGCAGCACCCGGGAGGGGCATCCCGCCATGGGGACTACCCTGACAGAGGGTACCTGTGGCGGGTGGATAGTGCATTCGCCCCGGTGCCACATCGCTGGACCGGGTGTGCATGTGACAAGGGGCCTGCCCTGGCGATCCTCATCAGGACTCGGCAAGACCGAGGCCATCAAAAGGAATAAACAGCCATGTTCAAACTTTATCTTCTGCCTCTGGCTTTGCTGGGCGGCCTCGCCGTCGTCGCCGATGAGTTCTTCGATGAGCCCCTGGTGCTTATCAAGGGGGACCTCACCAAGGCCCAGTTCATGGACAGAGCCGGGCAGCGTTTCACCCGCCAGGACAGCAATGGTGATGGCATCTTGTCGGTTGCCGAAAGGGAGGCTGCTATGGTCAGGATGCAAGATAGGATGAAGCACTCAGGCAAGGTCATGCCGGGGCGCGTGGGCAAGAGACAACCCATGCAAGACATCACCAAGGAACAGTTCATGGCGCGTCATGAAACCCTCTTTACCCGTCTGGATCAGAACGGTGATGGCGTGAGCGATGAAACCGAACGGGCCAACGCCAAAGCCAGGCTAGGCGCTGGGGCCATGCCTGCGGCGCAATAACGGAGACGGTGCCGATGCCAATTTAAAAAGAGCCCGGCTCATCACCGGGCTCCTTCTTATTGGATTACCAGCTTGCCCACAGCAGCCGGAGCTTCAATCCCCAGCGACTGCTCCAGCCGGTGGTGGTGCCGACCACCTTGCCATCCTTGAGGATCAGGAAGCTGGGGGTGACGCCGACCTGCCAACGGGCGGCGAGTGTGCCCTGCTCGTCGTTATGGGTCGGGAAGCTCAGTCCCTTCTTGGTCATACCGCGGCGCAGCTGCTCATCGTTGCCCGAGCGCAGTGCCACCGTCAGCACATTGTCACCCTCTTGCCACATCTGCTCCACCGTCGGGGTGGTGAAGCGGCACACGCCGCACCAGCTTGCCCAGTAGTAGACCAGCAGCGGCTTGTCCCGGCTAAGGGTCAGCAGATCGGCGTGACTGCCATCGCTCAATATCAGCGTTGGCAGTGGGCTCCCTTCTGGCAGGGCCGGGCCGCGCCAGAAGTCCAGCGCGGTGGAGATGATAACGGCAAACAACAGCAGCCAGAGCGCCTCTTTGCCCCAACGCCGCCAGCGTGCCCTCTTTTTCACAGCGTCTGTCATGGTGTCTCTTCTTCCTGTTTGGTCAGCTCGGCAACAAGGGGCGCTGCAGCGCTTGCTGGGAGATGCGCTCTCCTCAACCTTGGTCGTCTTGTATAGAGAGCGCCTTGCATGCCGAGCCAAGTGCCGGATGCCGCGCTCTCCGAGCGCAGCATCCGCGATCAGCTCTGTTTGGCCAACTCGGCCTTCACCAGGCGCTCGAGTTCGTCATAGGAGATGGCTCCCGGCACCAGCTGGCTGCCAATCAGGGTGGCCGGTGTGCCCTGCACGCCGAGCAAGGTGCCCAGGCGCAGGCTGGTGCGCAGCTCCTCGGTCGCCTTGTCTTCTGGTTTGAGAGCCACATTGCCGGTGGCGGCCAGCGCCTTGTTGATGTCCGTCTCGGTCAACATGCCCTGCTTGCTCATCAACTTTTCATGGAGTGGGAGGAAGCGAGCCGGATCCTGTTGCCACAGGGTCAGGCTGTACTGGGCCGCTTTGGCGGACGTTTGCCCCTTGAAGGGCAGCAGCTTGATCACCAGACCGAGATCCGGATGCTCCTTGAGCAGACGGGTCAGGTGCGGATCGAACTGTTTGCAGTAAGGGCAGTTGTAATCGGTGAAGGAGATCAGGGTCAGCTTGGGATGCTTGGCCCCCAGGCGCGGGCTGGTGGGGCTCATGAACAGCGCTTGCTGGTTGCTTATTATGATGTTGCCAAGCTGGGCGGCTTGATCCGCCGTGTTCTGCTTCTCCCAGGCGTCGGCCGCCTCATCGAGGATCTTCGGGTTGGCCACCAGCGTCTCGCGGATCAGCTCCTTGATACGGGCCTCCTGCTCCGGGGTGAAGGGGGCGGCATGCAGGCTGGGGGCCAGGGTGGACAGGGCGCCGAGCAGGGTCAGGGTGATCAGGGTCGGTTTCATCAAGTTTTCCTTAGAAGCGAGTAGTGCCAGCCTTGTGCAAGGTGGTGAGCAGATCGGCTTTGTCGAGCAAGGGGGAGAGCACCTCTCCCTTGGGCAGGCCGGGGCCGTAAATCTGGTTGAAGGGCACGGCCACGGCGCCTCGGGCGCGCAGGAAGGCGGCCAGGCTGTCGTTGGGCCGGGTCCAGTCACCCCGCAGGGCAACCACATCCGGTGCCGAGAGGGCGCTTTGCACCTCATCTCGTAGCAACACATTGTATTTATTGGCCTTACAGGTCACACACCAGTCTGCGGTGACATCAATGAAGACCCGCTTGTTATCGGTCAGAGCCTGTTGCAGCGCCGATTCCGACAGGGGTAACCACTGCACCGTCTCCCTCTGGGGGGTATTTGGCGCCGTGAGGGCGCCGCCGAGCAGCAGGGCGCCACCAATCAGGGCAGAGAGCGCCAGGGTCAGGGTGAAGCCACGCACGCCATGGCGCCAACCGATGGCGACCAGCAGTGCCAGCAGCACAGCGGCCATCAGCCAGCCGGTGGTCAGGCTGCCGAGGTGGGCAGAGAGCAGGCTCAGCAGCCAGAGGCTGGAACCCAGCATCATCAGGCCGAGCAGCATGCGCAGTCGCCCCATCCAGGGGCCGGGTTTTGGCAGCCAGAGTGCGAGGCTGGGCCAGACGGCGATGGCGAGCCAGGGCAGGCTCATGCCGATACCCAGGGCGGTGAAGATGAGCCAGAGCTGACCCAGGGGCGCCCCGAGAGCAAAGGCGACCGCAGTGCCGAGGAAGGGCGCCGAACAAGGGGTTGCCAGCAGGGTGGCAAAGCTGCCCTGCAGGAAGTGGCCGCCGAGGCTGTTGTCACCCGTGGTGGCGAGTCGGGTACTGAGGCGGCTTGGCAGGCGAAACTCGAACAATCCCAGTAAGTTGGCGCAAAACAGCAGGGTGACCATCACCATGAAGCCGATAAACCAGACACTCTGGAACTGGATACCCCAGCCGACGGCACCCTGGGTGGCGCGCAGCAAGGTGCTCATGAGGGCCAATGCCCAGAAGGAGACCAGGATCCCGGCACTGGCGGCCAGAAACTGCAGACGGATGGGACGACGTGCTCGCGTCTCCAGTTGCAGGATGGAACCCAACTTGAGGGCCAGCACCGGCAGTACGCAGGGCATCAGATTAAGAATGAGGCCACCGAGCAGCGCGGTGCCGATCAGCCAGAGTAGCGAGTGACCACTGTCAGACCCGGCCGCTGGCAGCGCCAGGGGGGCATTGATGGACGTCTCTCCCTGCCAGGCTTGCTCGCCATCGACCAGCAGTAAGCCCTGTAGTCTCCCTTTGAGATCCGGGGCATCCCCTTGCCAGCCATCGCTGACCGGAATGCGGGCCACCAGGCGCTGGCCTTCGACCCGCAGCTTGGGCTCGCCAAACTCGGCCTCTGCCTGACCGTCGAGGAAGATGGCCGGCTGCTGCCAGCCCTGGGGGCGCTCGGCAACCAGTTGCAACTCATTGGCGCCATACCCGGCCGTTAGCTGGATGTCGCTCGCCATCGCCTGGGGCAGGGTGCTCATGGCTTGGGCATAAGCAAAGTCAAAGCCCGCAGGGGCTGCGTCAGCAAGTACCAGCTGGAAGGGGAAGTCGGTCAGTATGCAGACATTGCTGCAGGTGGAGAGGCGCAGTATGCCGCTCAAGGTGCTGCCTTTCGGCGCATTCAGGGTCATGGGGAAGCGGACGTCCCCCTGGTAACCCTGGGTGCTGAGCCCGGCGACCTCGAAACGCTTTGGGGTCGGCCAGTGCCATTGGACCTGGGTTGGTGCTTCGTGTTGCCAGAGGATCTGGGGTGCTATGCCCCCCTGCCCCGGGCTGCGCCAATAACTCTTCCAGCCGGATTCGAGTTCGACCTCGAGCAACAGGCGGCTCTGGACCGGGTTGCTGAAATCCCCTTGCAGCCGTACACGGGCATGGTCGTTTTGCGCGCTGGTCAGCCAGCCGCTATCAGCGGCGATAGCCATCGCCTGCCAGCCAAGGCAGACCAGCAGCAGCGCCGTTTTGATCAATCTAGTCATTGATGTGTCTCGCAATAAATAAGTTGGGATCCGTCTAAAGTGGCGGATAACTCATTCGCGCAGCACACACAGCTGGAGGTGTAATCGGAGTTTGGGTGCTCTGCCTTCCCGGGGCGGGGGCAGGGGGGGACTATAGCGCCACAGTGGCGCCAGCACGGCAATAAGAAGGGCGACGACGAAGAACACAAGCTCGGACGCGGCGAGCTGGGCGGCGCTGAGCCACTTGCCCTTGAGTTCGCAACTGCTCGGCTGCGGGCTCTCCTGGCTCTGGCCCGTTTCGTCGGTGGATGCCAAGATTTGACAGCTGAGTGCCTGGTCGAGCTGGGCCAGTTTGAGCAGAGGCTGGGCGGCGCAGTTGAGCAGCAGTATGCACACCAGTAGCAGGAGTCGTGTTGCTGTGCGCTGTGGTTGTGTCATACCGGGCCCATCGTCTAAAGAGGGCCACATCCTAACGGGCCGCTCTTATCTATACAAGTCGCCCGGATTATTATGGCCTCGTAAGAGGCTTTTTTGGTGTCAAACAGACAAGTGGAGCGCGGTAGGGAGCAGGGCGGCAGGGCCATGCCGTCATCCCGGCCCGGTTTTGTTTGGCTAACACTTGTTCACCCAAAGCGGCCTCAGTATACTGCGCCGAATCTTGTCTAGAGGTGTTCGATGCTCAAATTTGCCCGTATTCTGCTGCTTGGCCTGCTGCTTGTCGTCTGGTTCATCCTGGCTTTGCTGCTCTGTCTGGTGCGTCCCGGCCATGCCAACAATGTCTACGTCTTCGCTCGCATGTACCATGCCGTTTGCCCGCTGATCGGCGTCAAGGTGACCTTGACCATCCCGGATGAAGTGAAGCATGTCGGCCCCGCCGTCTACATCTGCAACCATCAGAGCAACTTCGACATCTTCACCGTGACCGGTGCCGTGCGCCCCGGCGTGGTGGCGGTGGGCAAGAAGAGCCTGCTGTGGCTGCCCTTCTTCGGCCTCATCTTCTGGCTGTCGGGCAATGTGCTGATCGACCGCTCCAACAGCTCCCGTGCCATTGGCACCATAGGCCAGGTGGTGGATCGCATCAAACGTCGCGGCACCTCCATCTGGATGTTCCCAGAGGGGACCCGTTCCCAGGGCCGTGGCCTGCTGCCGTTCAAGGCGGGTGCCTTCCATACCGCGGTGCAGGCGGAGGTGCCAGTGGTGCCCATCGTCTGTTCCAGTTATTTCGGCCAGATAGATCTCAATCGCTGGGACAATGGCGAGGTGCGTCTCGAGATGTTGCCTCCCCTGTGCAGCAAGGAGCATGGCGCTGCCGGGATCCGCGAGCTGGCCGAGCACTGCCGCGAGCAGATGAGCGCCAAACTGGTCGAGCTGGATGCGGCCATCGAGCGGGATAGCGCCGCCTGATCGGGTGCCATCATGTAAAAAAGGGAGCCGCTGGCTCCCTTTTTTATTGGTTATTTTCGCCATTTAGATTGGTTAAAAATGCTAACTTTTGCGGCGAGGTTTGGAGGTGACTTTTATATCTAACTGTAAATAAAAGAAAAAATATTCTGGCATGGCTCTTGTAGTAGTTATGGCACTAGAGACTGAAACCAGGGCCCAGGCCCATCCCATGACAAGGAGCCAGACCATGAGTGTATTTAGCCGCCTCAGCGATATCATCAACGCCAACTTGCACAACTTGCTCGACAAGAGTGAGGAGCCCGAGAAGATGGTGCGGCTCATGATCGAAGAGATGGAGCAGGTGCAGATCGAGATGCGAACCCAGGCCGCCCGCCTCATTGCCGAACAAAAGCAGCTGGAACGCCAGCAAAGTGCCCTGAGTCAACAGATGCAGGGTTGGGCTGCCAAGGCCGAACTGGCCATTGGCAAGGGCCGTGAAGATTTGGCCCGCGCCGCTCTTGGCGAGAAACTGGCCGAGGCCAAGCGCCTCGCACAGCTGGAGCAGGACAGGGATCGGCTGGCCGAGGTATTGGCCCAGCTCAGTGCCGACAGCGAGCGGCTTGGCGCCAAGCTGACCGAGGCGCGGGAGAGGCAGAAGTTGCTGGCCTTGCGTGAGCAGACGGCTCACAGCCGGATCCGCGCCAGGGCCCAGATGGACAGCAGTCGCATGCATGAGCTGATGGCCCGCTTCGACGGAGTGCAGGGCAGGGTTGATCAGTTGGAGGCTCAACTTGAAGCCGCGACTCTGGGTCAGAATCCGTCTCTGGAAGCACAATTTCGCGAGCTGGAACTCAATGACGAGATAGAGCGTGAGCTGGCTCGTCTGAAAGGCCAAAAGGTGGAGGTGTAATCATGACGCCCTGGCCGAAAGACCTGGCACATCGCAAGTTGACGGGCGTCTGCGCCGGCATTGCCAATCGGTTGGGGCTCTCCAGAGTGACGGTGCGGATAGTGGCGCTGATTGCCCTGATCCTGCTACCCCCCTTCACCCTGGCTGCCTATCTGCTGGCGGTGCTGCTGATGCCACCGCGCCATGAATTGAAACGCTGGCTGGATTGAGCAAGGCGGGGCCGTCAGCCCCGCCTGTCATCACCCGCTGGCGGTATTGACCCCGGACAACCATGAGCAGCCCGGCTGCGAGGAGTATATATGTTGGAATTTCTGGTCTTGCTGGCGGTGCTGATCGTCATGGCCATGGCCGGATTCACCGTCCTGGCCATGGTGGTGGTGAGTGGGGTCTTCATGTTGTTCGGTGCCCTGGCAGGCATGATAGGCCTGGTGTTCAAGCTGGCTCCCTGGATTTTGCTGGGTCTGGTGGTTTATTGGTTGCTGGGCAACCGGCGCCGCACCGGCCGCCCCAATAGTTACCGTTGAGCCATGGTGCCAGCGTTGTTGATTGCGATGGGCTAAAGCCTGTCTGGATGACACTCCTTTGCCCAGAGCCTCTGGATAAGGGAATGTGAATAAGAGTATCTGGATAAGAGTGCCCCGATAAAGCTCCCGCTAGCGACACCTATCCTGCCTTGGCCACCCCTTGCGGTGGCCTTTTTTATGACACCGGCTCCTGCGCCCTGCCCCCATCACCGGATTCAGACTCTCACTGGCAGCTGGCTCAGGTCTTGCGGGTTGAGGTGAGCAACCACTGCTGCGCCAAGGCTTGCCAGTCATCGGGGTTGAGCACAAGGCGCTCCTTGCTGGCCTTGCTCTGCTGCTTGAGTCGATATTCGAGGCGCAGGGCCACGGCGCGCTCCCCAACCTCCTGTCGCCAGGCCAGGATGAGGGGCCCCTTGCCGCGCAGCGCCCGTGCCCCAGTGCCGCTCTGGTGCTGGGTCAGACGGCGTTCAGGATCCGTGCTGATCCCGGTATACAGGCTGCCACTGCGGGTTCGCACCATATAGATGGACCAGATGGGCGGGGCATCCCCGGCGGGGCGGCTCGGCGCGCCCTGTTGCTCGGTGGTCCTGAGCTGAGGGGGGCGGGAAAGGGATTCACTCATCTTGTGCTCTCGTCTTTGACACCCGATCTGTCCCGGGTTGGCCTGGGCTCATTATCGCCCCGGCCAGGCACAGGGCAAGGAGTAAGGACAGATGGCACATCATTCAGGTGCGTAACGTTTGCCGCGCCGCAGCTTGTGCAGGGGCAGCAGACTGACCAGCAGGCCCGCCCAGACGAAGGCGAAGCCCACCATTTTGACGGGATCCGGCAGCTCCTTGAACCAGAAGATGGCGAGCAGGAAGGCCAGGGTTGGTTCTATGTATTGCAGCAGGCCCACAGTGCTCATTCGGGTGCGCAGCACCGCATAGCAGAACAGGCCAACCGGTAGCAGGGTGGCGGGCGCGCTGCCCATCAGCAGCAGGCGATCCCCCCAGTCCCCCTGTATGAAGGTGCCCTGGCCCTGCCATGTGATCCATCCGATGAACAGCAGGGCCAGGGGCAGTTGCACCAGGGATTCGAGATAGAGGCTGGTGCTCGCCTCATAATGTACCTTCTTCTTGAGCAGGCCGTAGAGGGCAAAGTTGGCCCCCATGATGAGGGAGAACCAGGGCAGCTGCCCGTATGAGAACAGCATGTAGGCCAACCCTGCCAGCGCCAGGGCAACCGCCAGGTGTTTCTGGGGCGTGAGCCGCTCACCGAGGAAGAGCACGGCAAAGGCGATGTTGAACAGGGGAGTCATGAAGAAGGCGAGGCTGGTGGCCAGCACCTGGCCCGTGGTCAGGCACCAGGTGAACATGCACCAACTGACGGACATGATGGGGCCGGCCAGCAGGATCAGGCATAGCTTGCGGGGCTCCTGGCGCAATCTTTCCCAGGGCAGCCGTTGGCCGAACAGGGCAAACAGCAGGGCGAGCAGCACCACGGACCAGAGCACTCTGTGGGAGAGCAGCTCCCACATGTTGACCTCGGGCATGAACTGGTAATAGAGGGGCAGCAGGCCCCAGAGCGCGAACGACAGGGCTGCACCGCCCGTTCCCATCCAGCTTTTCATTCTTTCTCGTTTATTAAATTAAACAATTTGGGCCGCATCATAGGCCGCGATGCCGGAGCCGACAAGCGGCCTGGGCGACAAAATCCATGAGCCTGGATGGCACGCTGGCGGGCGCTGTGCTCAGGACCTTCAACTGTTATCATGCTCGCCATGAACCGACTCGACTCGCTATTTGAACAGATCCGCGCCTGCCGCCAGTGTGAGGCTCATCTGCCGCTGGGGCCCAATCCCGTGATCCGGGGCAGTGAGCAAGCCCGGCTGCTCATCATAGGACAGGCCCCAGGCACTCGGGTGCATGCCAGCGACATCCCCTGGGACGACCCCTCCGGCGGGCGGCTGCGCGACTGGCTAGGGCTGGCTCCGGCCGATTTCTATGATGAAAAGAAGGTTGCCATCATGCCCATGGGCTTCTGTTATCCGGGGCGCGGCAAGTCGGGGGATCTGCCCCCTCGTCCCGAGTGCGCCCCCGCCTGGCATGACAAGGTGCTGATGCTGATGCCTCATATCGAGCTGACCCTGCTTATCGGCCAATATGCCCAGCAGCACTACCTCGGCAAGGCACGTCGCGCCAGCCTGACCGAGACGGTGCAGCATTGGCGTGATTATGGCGATGCCTGGCTGCCGCTGCCCCATCCCTCTCCGCGCAACACCCTCTGGCTGCGCAAAAATCCCTGGTTCGAGACCGACGTCGTCCCCGAGTTGCGCACCCGAGTCGCTACCCTGTTTCCCTGACAACTGGACCGGCGATGCTGGCCTCACTGCTCGATGTTGCCCTTTCGTTAGCGGACTCCGAGGCCGTGATTACCCCCCCTCGATTCTTGTTTAGGCCGCAGGCTCAGTCAGAGGCTTGGCTCTGCCTTTTCCCCGCGCCATGGCGGCCAGGGGAATGATGATGCACAGGCAGCCAACCAGCAGGGGCAGACCGGGTTGCTCATCGAACAACCAGGCGCCAATGGCAACCGCCGCCAGCAGGCCGGTGTATTCGGCCGAGGCAATCTTGCTCGCCTCCGCCTTGCGATAGGCCAGCACGCACAGGCCCGCATAGACCATGATCAGCGCCGAGGAGCCGAATGCGGGCCAGAGCAGCTGCCACTGCCAGGGCGTCGGATCCCAGCAGGCCAGGGCGAAGATGATGGGCATGCTCAGCACGTTGGTGAAGAAGAGGGTCTGGACTATCGGCTGCTGCAGGGGGAGGCGCTTTATCAGCAGGTTGTTGAGGGCCAGGGAGAGTGCGACGCCGAGCGCCGCCAGTGCGGCCCAGTTCACCTCGGTGGGGCGCAGCACGATCAACACGCCGATGAACCCCATCAGCGCGGTCAGTACTTTTTGCCGGGACATGGCTTCCCCCGCGATCCAGACCGCGAGCGGCACCATCAACAAGGGAGCTGCGTAGAAGAGAGCATTGGCTGTGGCCAGCGGTAACTGGGTCAGGGCTATCACCATGAGGCAGACGCCCCCCGCCCAGATGTGGGCGCGCAGCAGATGCCATTTGAGGGCGACCGGTGGGTGGCGACGCCAGGACCAGAGCAGCCAGGGGGCGAGCAGCAGCGCCGCCGAGACCTGGCGAAAGAAGACGAATTGGAAGATGGGCTGATCAGGATCCAGTACCTTGACCAGGACGTCCGAGAAGACGGCTATCACATTGCCGAAGACCAGATAGAGAATGCCTGCCGATACTGAATTCATACCACCTCCTGACTTGATGGGATCAGGGTAGCGGTGGGCTTACTATTTGGTAAAATGATAAATAAAGACCATCTATGAGATTTATAGATAATGAAACTGCCCCCACTGCGTGCCGTGCAATATTTCGAGGTAGTTGCCCGCCTGTTGAGCTTCTCCCGCGCCGCCATCGAGCTCCATGTCAGCCAGAGTGCCGTCAGCCATCAGATCCGCCTGCTCGAAGATTTCCTCGGTGAGCGATTGCTGCTGCGTCAGGGGCGGCTCTTGTCCTTGACGCTGCAGGGGGAGATCTATTTTGAGGGGATCGCAGCCGGGCTTGGTCAGATAGCCCAGAGCAGCGCCCAGCTCAGAGGAGGGGGGCAAATGCAGCTGCGACTCGCCGTCTACAGCTCATTTGCGGTCAAGTGGCTGATCCCGCGTCTGGCCAGTTTGCGCCAGCAGTGCCCCGAGCTCGACCTCAGCCTGGAGATGGTGGCCGAGGATCCGGAACTCTCCGATCGGGTGGCCGATTGCTTCATCACTGTCTGCCCCAATGGGCGTGGTTATAGCCATGATCTTATCTATCAGGAGCGGCTCTTCCCGGTGTGCAGCCGTCGGTTGTTGCAGCAGGTGGAAGGGGAGTGGCCGGATGCCATCTGGCAACTCCCCCTGCTGTCGGTGCAGTCCATCTACAAGTCGCGGGGGGAGGATTGGCTGCGCTGGGCCGAGGCGGGCGGGCTGACGGTGCCGGAGGGCGTGCGCATGCATCATTTCAGCCATGTCTTGCTGGCCATGGAGGCGGCGGCCTGGGATCAGGGAGTGACTTTCGTCAATGATTACATGGTGCGACCCGATGATCCCCAACTGGTACGTCTGCCGGTGCATCAGCTGGAGACAGGGGATGCCTTCTACTTCACCTGCAAGCGCGGGCGGGCCCATGAGCCCGCCATTAACCGCCTGCGTCAATGGCTGTTGCTGGAAACCTGCCAGAGCCTGCCACCACCCTAGATGGCAGCCTAACGATGAGATGCGCAGGTCAGCGCATCAGGCTCTCTTGAACTGGCTGAGGACAAACAGGCTGGCAGCGCAGACCACCACGGATGGGCCCGCCGGGGTATCCTGGAACCAGGAGAGGCTCAGACCACCCAACACGGCAAGGCAACCAATCAGTGCCGCAAATCCGGCCATCTGCTCCGGCGTCTGGCTGAAACGGCGCGCCGTCGCAGCCGGGATGATCAGCAAGGAGGTGATGGATCAGCGCCCCGACGAACTTCATGGCACGGCGATCACCAGGCCAATCAGCAGCATCAGCACGCAGCGCAGCACATCGACCCGCACCCCTTCCACCCGCGCCAGCTCTTCCGAGATGGTCATGGAGAGCAGGGGATCCCAGAGTCGCCACAGGGTGAGCAGCACCAGTGCGCCACCGCCGTAGATCCAGAGCAGATCCACTGGCTGGACCGAGAGCAGATCACCAAACAGATAGGCCATCAGATCGACCCGCACATTGTCCATGAAGCTCAAGGTCACCAGGCCCAGGGAGAGTGCGCTGTGGGCCAGGATGCCGAGCAGGGTATCGGTGGCGACCTGCTGGTTGCGGCTCATGACGACGAGCAGCATGGCCATGGCGAGGCAACAGACCACCACTGCCAGGGTGAGATCCACTTGCAGCAAGATGCCGAGTGCGATGCCAAACAGGCAGGCGTGGGAGAGGGTGTCGCCAAAATAGGCCATCTTGCGCCATACCACGAAGCTGCCCAGCGGCCCGGCCAAGAGGGCGATGCCGAGACCGGCGGCGAGGGCATATAACAAAAAGCTGTCCACGTTAAGATCCTTACTTGCAATCGGTTGGCGAAAGGAGGTTCAGGCCGGGTCTGGCTCAAGATTTATCCGGGCTTTGCACTGTCGTCGGCTTATTTGCGCGACGGCAGGCGGATGAGCGGAGCTGGCTCCACATGTTCATGCTGGCCATCGCAGTGGTGGTGATGGGTATAGACGGCCAGCACCTCCTGCTCGGGTCGGCCGAACAGGCGCGCAAATTCCGGATGGCGGGCCACACTTTCCGGTTCTCCATGGCAACAGATGTGGCCGTTCAGACAAATCACCTCATGGGTGCTTGCCATCACTAGATGCAAGTCGTGGGAGACCATGAGCACGGCGCAGTCGAACTCGGCCGCTAGTTTGCCTATCAGGGCATAGAGCTCGATCTGACCATTGATGTCGACCCCTTGCACCGGTTCATCCAGTACCAGGAGCTCCGGCTTGACCAGCAAGGCGCGGGCCAGCAGCACTCGTTGCATTTCACCGCCGGAGAGCTTTTGCATCCGGTTATCGAGCAGGCTCTGGCCACCGACCCGGGCAAGGGCTTCCTCAATGGAGAGGCGGCCATTCTTGCCGAGTTGCAGGAAGCGGCGCACGGTGAGTGGCAGTGTCGGATCCAGATAAAGTCGTTGTGGCACATAACCGACCCGCAGGCCGCCCCTGCGCACTATCTGCCCCGAGTCTGGCTTGAGCAGTCCCAGCACCAGCTTGCTGAGGGTGCTCTTGCCTGCGCCATTGGGACCCACAAGTGTGGTGATTTTGCCTTTATTGAGGGTAAAGGAGACCTTGTCGAGCACGAGTCGTCCATCGAATGAGAGACAGATCTCTTTGAGCTCCACCAATTGGGTCATGACAGCTCCGGGGTTTACAGCCAGTGAGAGTTATAATATAACAGTCGCGTTT